>JANNCT010000041.1:0-78848 GCA_031386895.1 Polaromonas sp. | reverse complement strand
GCAAGCGCTTCACCCCTGAAACCCATGGTTGCCACTGCTTCAAGGTCTTGCAGCGATCCGATCTTGCTCGTGGCATGGCGGCGCAGCGCAATCGGCAGTTCTTCGCTTGGAATGCCCGATCCGTCGTCTTCCACCGCAATCAGGCGCACCCCGCCTGCCAGCAGCCGCACAGTAACTAGGCTGGCACCGGCATCGAGCGCGTTGTCTACCAGCTCACGGACCACTGAGGCAGGGCGCTCCACTACTTCGCCCGCCGCAATCTGGCTGATCAGTTCGTCTGGCAGTTCGCGGATGGGACGGCGGGGCGGCAAAAGCATGGAACTGAATTTTACGGGCTGTACGTCAAAGCCCGTGCAGCGCACCTGTCAAAATGCGCCCATGGAAATCATCGCTTATTTAATCGACTTCATCGTCAACATCGACAAGCACCTTGAGGCGTTTGTAACCAGTTACGGTGCCTGGGTGTATGCGCTGCTGTTTCTGATCATTTTTGTGGAAACCGGCGTGGTGGTGATGCCGTTTTTACCGGGCGATTCGCTGCTGTTTGTGGTGGGTACGATGTGCGGCGTGGGGCTGCTGAGTTTTCCGCTGGCAGTGGGCGTGATGTTTGTGGCCGCAGTGTTGGGCGACCAGTGCAACTACAGTATCGGCAGGTATTTCGGCCCCAAGGTGTTTGGCTGGCCCAATTCAAAGTGGTTCAACAAAAACGCGTTTGATAAATCCCATGCGTTTTACGAGCGCTACGGCGGTATCACCGTGGTGCTGGCGCGGTTTGCGCCGTTCTTGCGCACTTTTGCGCCGTTTGTCGCGGGCGTGTCGGAAATGAACCGCGGCAAATTCACGTTTTTTAACCTGGTGGGCGGCGCGCTGTGGGTGGGCGGCATCATCACTGCTGGTTACTTCTTCGGCAACATCCCGATTGTTAAAGCCAACCTGGAAAAAATCATTTGGGCGATGATTTTGATTCCAGGACTGTTCGTTATTTATGGAGCCTGGAAGGCGGGGCGCAAGCCCACTGCAAAAACCTGATTTCACAAAATTGATAAGTAAGCGTATGATTTATTCATAACTTGTTTAAAGGTTGTGAGCCAGATGCATTCATCGACCGCTTCACCCGTACAGCAGCGCCAATGGCCCGGCACTGCCACCAGCCGCGTGCCCTTTTGGGCCTACACCGACGCGCATTTGTACCAGCAAGAGCTCGACAAGATTTTCTACGGCGCGCACTGGTGCTACGTCGGCCTTGAAATTGAAATTCCCAACACCGGCGACTACAAATTAAGCCATGTGGGTGAGCGGCAAGTGCTGATGGTGCGTGATCGCGTGGCACCCAAAGACCGCGCCACAGACAACGGCATTCGGGTAGTAGAAAACCGCTGCGCGCACCGGGGTGTGCGCTTTTGTCAAACCCAGCACGGCAACGCGCGCAGCTTTGTGTGCCCGTACCACCAGTGGACGTACAAGCTCAATGGCGATTTGGCCGGCCTGCCTTTTAAAGACGGCGTAAAAGACGCTGATGCTGTGAACGGCGGCATGCCTGAAGGGTTTGACGTCAAAGAGCACGGCTTGACCAAGCTGCGCGTGGCGGTGCTGCATGGTTTGGTGTTTGCCACATTCAGTGAGGCGGCGGAGCCATTGGAGGACTACCTTGGCCCGAACGTGATGCCGTGGATCAACCGTATTTTCAAAGCCGACGATGGCAGTGCACGCAAGTTGACCCTTCTAGGCTACAACCGCCAGCGCATTCCAGGCAACTGGAAGTTGATGATGGAAAACATCAAAGACCCATACCACCCCGGTTTGCTGCATACCTGGTTTGTGACCTTTGGTTTGTGGCGTGCTGACCAAAAAAGCCGCATGGTGCTGGACGAGCACGGCAGGCACGCGGTGATGATTTCGCGTCGCAACGAAGGCGCTGCCGCGGCAAGAGCTGCAGTCACTGAAAACGTCACCAGTTTTAAAGCCGATATGACGCTGCACGACGACCGCCTGCTTGACGTTGCGCCGGAGGCCTGGTGGAAAATCGACGACCCTGCAAACCCGGGCACTGCGATTACGCCCACCGTGACCATGATCACGCTGTTCCCCAGCCTTGTCATTCAGCAGCAAGTTAATTCACTAAGCACGCGCCACATCGTGCCGCGCGGTGAGGGTGAATTTGATTTTGTCTGGACGCATTTTGGATTTGCAGAGGACGCGCCCGAAATGACGCAGCGCCGCTTGCGCCAGGCCAATCTGTTTGGCCCCGCGGGGTTCGTCAGCGCTGACGACGGTGAAGTCATTGAGTTCAGCCAGGACGGGTTCAAGCAGGCAAAAAGCGGCAGCACGCTGTGCGAGCTGGGCGGAACCGGCACAGGCGGCGCAGAGCACATGGTGACTGAAACGCTGATCCGCAGCATGTACGCGTACTGGCGCAAGGTAATGGCGTTATGACTGCCATGTTGCCCGAGCAATCGATGTTGTTGCACCACCAGATTGACCAGCTCAATGCAGCCTACGCGGCAGCGCTTGACGACAGGCGTTTTGACGAATGGCCGCTGTTTTTTGTTGAAGATGGTGCTTATAAAATTCAGGCTCGTGAAAACTTCGATCGCAAGTTGCCATTAGCTTTAATGGCGCTTGAAAGCCAGGGCATGATGAAAGACCGGGTGTACGGCATCACGCAAACCATCTTTCACGCACCGTATTACATACGGCACGTTCTCAGCCCATGCAGAATCACTGGAATTGACGGCGACTTGGTGCATGCCGAAACAAACTACGCCGTCTTTCGCACCAAGCCTGGCAGCGTGAGCGAGGTGTACAACGTCGGCCGTTACATTGACGTCATCCACAAAAAAGGCGGCAACTTAAAACTAAGCAGCCGCCTTTGCGTGTACGACAGCGAGATGGTTCTGAACTCGCTGATCTACCCAGTCTAGCTCTGCCCAGAAAAGCAAAGCTGTAGTAGAGTCATTTTTTCTTGCCGACTTCGTTGCCAATGACGGCGCCAGCAGCTGCGCCGCCTACCGTGCCCAGCACGCCGCCGAACACCGCATTACCGGCAACACCTCCAACCACTGCGCCAACACCGGTGCCAACTTGCTGGTTGGTCGGGGTTGAGCCGCATCCGGTGAGTGCGATAAGCGCTGCTGCTGCAGGAACGAGAATGAATTTCTGAATCATGGTGATGTCCTTCACAAAAGTTTGTCGGAGCCACCCGGCCGCAATCTGGTGAATGCGGGAGGTGGGCTGAACTTTCAATATACAGCTTCCAGCTTAGCCTAAGCGTAGGAGAAGGCCACTTTCGCCGGTACGATTTGCCGCGAGTTGTAACGCTGGTGCAGCGTTTGATCGCCTAAAGCGGCCGGTTTCTTGCCAGCGGCGGGTTGCGTGCAAAGTACCGCGTGATGCCGCGCATCAAGGCATCAGCCAGTTGCACTTGATACGCCTCGCTGCCCAGTTTTGCCTCTTCATCCGGGTTGCTGATGAACGCGGTTTCAACCAGCACGCTGGGAATGTCCGGCGCTTTTAGGACTGCAAAACCAGCCTGCTCAACCCTTGGTTTATGCAGCTTGCCAACCGCGCCAATTTCACCCAACATTGCGCTGCCCAGTTTCAGGCTGTCGTTGATTTGCGCGGTGGTGCTCATGTCCAGCAGCGCTTTTGCCACCTGCGCGTCTTTGACTTTAACGTTCACGCCGCCCACCAAATCGGCTGAGTTTTCTTTGTCGGCCATCCATTTTGCTGCGCTGCTTGAAGCGCCTTTGTCGCTCAATGCAAACACACTCGCGCCTTGCGGCCGTGCCGTAAAAAACGCATCTGCGTGAATACTGATGAGCAGGTCGGCCTGTACGCGCCGCGCTTTTTGTACGCGAATGTGCAGTGGCACAAAAAAATCGGCATCGCGCGTGAGGTAAGCGCGCATATTGGGTTGCAGGTTGATGCGGTCACGCAGGCGCAGCGCTATTTGCAGCACCACGTCTTTCTCGCGTGTGCCGCCGGGGCCAATCGCGCCGGGGTCTTCACCGCCGTGGCCAGGGTCAAGCGCAACGATCACCAGGCGATCGGTTTTGCCGCCTTGCGCTGCGGCGACTTCTTTTTCAGGCGGTAAAGCAGGTTTTGGTTTTGGCGATGCTGCAGCGCTGGCCGGTTTGCCAGACTGGCGCGCCATTAGCTCGCCGAGTGGGTCCGTGGCATTTGGCGCGGGTGCGGGTTGGGTTTTTTCAGCCAGGCGCTCTGCAATCAGTGCTTCAAGCGGGTCGGCTGTTTGCGTGGGGTACAAATCCAGCACCAGGCGGTGCTGGTAGGCCGCCACAGGCGCCAAGCTGAACACCTGCGGCGCGATCTGCCGCTTTAAATCAATCACCAGCCGCACCACATTCGGTGCGTTTTGCCCGACCCTAATCCCCGCAATGTTCGGGTCGTCTGAGTTGACTTTTGCCACCAGCTCACGCAGCGCGGGAATCAGCTCAATGCCTTCAATATCTACCGCAACGCGGGGCGGGTCGGCAAGCAAAAACTGCCGCGCCTTGATTTCGCCATCTGACTCAATCGTCAAGCGGGTGTAGTCTTTTGACGGCCACGCCCGCACCGCCACAATCGTTGCTCCGCGCGCAATGTGCTGCCTACCCAATAGCAGCACCAGTGAGCCAAGTTGCAATGCACTACGCCTGTTCACACCCTGCATCATGCAATCAACTCCGCACCTGCTGAGGTGAAGGCGCTTAATTGCACACTGCGAGTTTCATCTGACAGCATCTCGATGGTCAAACTCAAGTCGCATTGCGGCAAATATTCACCTGCCTTTTCAGGCCACTCCACCAGCTTTAAACCGGAGCTGCCAAAGATGTCGCGAAAGCCCGCCTCGTCCCATTCACGCGGGTCATTGAAGCGGTAAAAATCAAAATGCCAAATGTTGGCGCCAGTGGCAAGGCTGTAAGTTTCCACCACCGCATAGGTCGGGCTTTTGATGCGGCCTTCAACGCCCAGCGCGGCCAGCAAGTGGCGGGCAAAAGTGGTTTTACCTGCACCCAAGTCGCCGTGCAGCTCAATCGTTGCATTGTTGATAGCACTGCAGGCAGCTAAAGTTTGCGCAAACGATTGCGTAGCTGCTTCGTCTGGCCAGGCAATATTTTTTACAATCGTTGGGTGCTTCAAAACATTCATTCGGACCAGCATTCCTTGGTGGCTCACATTCAGACTTGGGCGCGTGAGCTTGGATTCTCGCAAATTGGTGTGGCGGGCGTTGACCTGACAAGCGCAGAACCCGGATTATCAGCGTGGTTGGCGGCTGGTTTTCATGGCGACATGCATTACATGGCCGCGCATGGCCTGAAGCGCGCGCGCCCGGCGGAGCTGGTGCCGGGCACGGTCAGCGTAATTACGGCGCGCATGGATTACCTCCCGGCTGCAACATCTAATGACTGGCAAACGGTTGAATTTGCGCGGCTTGATCGTCCCCAGGAAGCCATCGTTTCAACCTACGCGCGGGGCCGCGACTATCACAAAGTGATGCGTAACCGTTTGCAAAAACTCAGCGAAAAAATCGCCTTGCACCTGGGCGCATTCGGCCACCGCGCATTCACTGATTCAGCCCCAGTACTTGAAGCTGAGCTGGCGGCACGCAGCGGTCAAGGCTGGCGCGGCAAGCACACGCTGGTGTTGAACCGCGATGCGGGTTCGATGTTTTTTTTGGGTGAAATTTACGTAGACATCGCGCTGCCGCCCAGCGAAGCGCTGTCCGCCCATTGCGGCACGTGCAGCGCCTGCATCGACGTGTGCCCCACGCAGGCCATCATTGCGCCGTACACGCTGGACGCGCGGCGCTGCATTTCGTACCTGACGATTGAACATGCCGGGCCGATTCCGCTGGTCCTGCGACCATTGATTGGCAACCGCATTTACGGTTGCGACGATTGCCAGCTCGCTTGCCCGTGGAACAAATACGCCCAGCGCAGCGCGCTGCCTGATTTTGACGAGCGCAGCGGCTTGAGTGGCCAGCATTTACTTACGCTTTTTGCATGGACTGAAGCCGAATTTTTAAGCTACACAGAGGGCAGCGCCATCCGCCGAATCGGCCATGAGCGCTGGCAGCGCAACATCGCAGTGGCCATGGGCAACGCGCTGAGGGCAGGGCGTGATGACGGGATTCGCAATGCGCTGCGGGCACAACAGCCGGTGGCCAGCGCCCTGGTGGCTGAGCACATTGATTGGGCGCTGTGCGCTGCGTAATTGATAGCTAATTGCGCCCGTATTTATTGAGCTAATGGCCGATTTAATTCAAAAAGCTGAAAAAATCCGCGCCCCAGCGCTCAATTCACCATCACCAGCTTGCCCTTCACCCCGCGCGAGCCCATGTGGGCGTAGGCAGCTTTCAGCTCGGCCATGGGCATGGTGCTGTCGATGACAGGTTTGATCTTGCCTTGCGCGTACCAGCTTGCAAGCTCGGCCATCATGGCGGCGTTGGCTTTGGGCTCTGCTTTGGCGTAGCCGCCCCAAAAAACGCCGACGATGGATGCGCCTTTAAGCAGCGGTAAATTCAGGGGCAGCGAAGGCGTGGGGCCTGATGCAAAACCCACCACCAGGTGCCGCCCGCGCCACGCGATGGATCTGAACGCAGGCTCAGTCATGTCCCCGCCAACCGGGTCGTAAATCACGTCTGGGCCTTTGCCGCCGGTTAGCTCTTTCAATCTGTCGCGCAGGTTTTCAGTCGTGTAGTTGATGGTGTCGTCAGCGCCGATGGATTTACACAACGCGCATTTTTCATCGGTTGATGCGGCGGCGATTACGCGCGCGCCCGCCACTTTTGCAATTTGAATCGCCGCGGTGCCCACGCCGCCAGCAGCACCCAGTACCAGCACGGTCTCGCCCGCCTTGAGTTGCGCGCGGTCTATCAGCGCGTGGTGCGATGTGGCGTAAATCATGATGAAAGCTGCTGCATCTACAAACGGAAAGCCACTTGGCAACGGCATGCACAATGCAGCTGGCGCTATAGTGTGGGTAGCAAAACCGCCAGTGCCTGACAAGCACGCCACGTGCTGGCCCACCGTTAAATGCTTGACGCCTTCGCCCACCGCCCGAATGACGCCCGCGTATTCAGAGCCCGGAACAAAGGGCAGCGGCGGCTTCATCTGGTATTTGTTTTGAACGATCAGCAGATCCGGGAAATTCAGCGACGCGGCTTTGATCTCTATCAGCACCTCGCCCGCTTTCGGCGCGGGTGTTGGCAGTTCTTGCCATGTAAGGGCGTCAACGCCGGTAGGGTTTGTGCAAAGCCAAGCATGCATGGGTGATCCATTCGGATGGTTAAAACTTCATCATAGGCAGATTGCCACGTGTAATAGTTGCAGACCGAGCTGCTTTGTCACACCTGTGACCTAAAATGAAACCATGAAAATTCTCATCTGTAACGACGACGGCTACCAGGCCACTGGCATCGTGGCTTTGTACGAGGCTTTAAAAGACATCGCTGAAGTAGAAGTGGTGGCGCCAGAGCAAAACAATAGCGCCAAATCCAACGCGCTGACGCTGCACACGCCGATGTATTTGCAAACTGCGGCCAATGGGTTTCGTTACATCAACGGCACGCCGGCTGACTGCGTGCACATTGCGCTGACCGGGCTGCTGGGCTACCGGCCTGATTTGGTGGTGTCTGGCATCAACAACGGCGCAAACATGGGTGACGACACGATTTACTCAGGCACGGTTGGCGCGGCTATGGAGGGTTTTTTATTCGGCATTCCGGCGATTGCGTTTTCGCAAACCGAAAAAGGCTGGGCGCACATTGACGTGGCAGCGCAGCGGGCGCGGCAACTCGTGTTGCAACTTGCGCCCATGCTGGAAGTGGTGACCGCAGGCGCTGCGCCCAAGCTGGCGCCGTGGCTGCTGAATGTCAATATTCCCAACCTGCCAGATGTTGAAATTAAAAGCACGAAAGTGGTGCGCCTGGGCCGCCGCCATTCAGCCGAAAAAGTCATCACCCAAACCAGTCCGCGTGGCGAGATCATGTACTGGATTGGCGGTGCCGGGCCTGCCAAAGACGAGGGCGAGGGCACAGACTTTAACGCCGCCAAGCTGGGCCACATTTGCATCACGCCGCTGCATGTGGACCTGACCGACCATTCAGGCCTGCCGCACTGGATGGACACCATCGCCGCACTGCAAAATCCCAGCGAATGAAGCCTGTCAGCAGCCCGCCGCGTCCGGGTTTTCCGGTACAGCTCAAAAGCGCAGGCGGTGCCCAGATTGCTATTAAAAAAGCAGCTGTTCGCGCCCATGAAACGGGCTCTACCACCTTAAAAAGCGTGCAAATACAGCCTTCAAAACCGATTGCCAGCGGCGTGGGCCTGGATTCGCTCGCGGTGCGCGAGCGCATGGTGCAAAAGCTCAAAGCCTCGGGCTTGAACGACAAACGTGTACTGACGGCACTTGGCCACGTTGAGCGGCATCGTTTTGTAGACAGCGCGCTGGTTAACCAGGCATATGAAGACACCAGCTTGCCGATAGGCCTGGGCCAAACTATCAGCAAGCCCAATGTGGTGGCGCGCATGCTTGAGCTGCTGGTAGAAGGCCGCATGGGCAAGCTTGGCCGGGTGCTTGAAATTGGTACCGGTTGCGGCTACCAGGCGGCGCTGCTGGCGCAACTGTCCACCGAGGTCTACAGCATGGAGCGGCTGCGCGGCCTGCACGACAAAGCGCGTGACAATCTGCGCCCGCTGCGCGTGGCCAACTTGCATTTGTTGTTTGGCGACGGCATGTTGGGCTACCCCAAAGGTGCGCCGTACGCGGCCATCATTGCGGCTGCGGGTGGGCAAGCGCTCCCGCAGGCCTGGCTAGACCAACTGGCAGTAGGCGGGCGCTTGGTAGCACCCTTGCAAAACGCCAACGGCACCCAGGCATTGGTGGTGGTAGACAAAACCGCGCAGGGCACTACGCAGACCGTACTTGAGGCGGTTCACTTTGTGCCTTTAAAATCAGGCATCAACTAGCCAAAGTGCCTAAATCCAGAAAAGATACACATTGACTACAGGGAAAACAATGCATCACACCGTTCAAGCTAAACAGCAGACGTTCACCAGAAGCGCTCGCAGCATGGGTGGGGCGTTCTTGCTGGGGCTAAGCCTCGTGCTGGCAGCAGGCTGCAGCTTGCGCTCGCTGAACAATGCGCCAGTTGAAGAACGTGGCACGGGCGTTGCCCGCACCACCGGCACGACTGGCACAGCAACTACAGCGCCTGCGGTCGTTGATCCGAAGCTGCTTCCTGGCTACGAAAACGCCGGCAAGCCCGGTTACTACACCGTCAAGCCAGGCGACACACTGATACGCATTGGGCTGGACACGGGTCAAAATTTCCGTGACATCGTTCGCTGGAACACGCTTGAAAACCCCAACCTGATTGAAGTTGGCCAGGTACTGCGCGTTGTTCCGCCGGTCAGTGATGTAGCCGGCGTTGTAACGCGTCCGGTAGCTACAGGCAGCGCCAATACGGTTACTGCCGCACCGATGCGGCCAGCCTCAGCCAGCAGCCCGGTTGTGGTTGCTGCAGCCCCGGTTTCCACGCCTTCTGCGCCAGCAACTTCGGCGGGCGAAGATGACATCGCCTGGATCTGGCCGGCTCAGGGCAGTTTGATTGCTGGCTTCGATGAAGCTAAAAACAAAGGCTTTGACATCTCTGGAAAGGCTGGAGACCCGGTAATAGCCTCAGCCGACGGCCGTGTTGTTTACTCAGGCGCTGGCTTGCGTGGCTACGGCAACCTGATTATTTTGAAGCACAACAACACGTTTTTAACGGCTTATGCGCACAACCAGACGCTGCTGGTCAAAGAAGACCAGTCGGTTAAAAAAGGCCAAAAAATAGCCGAAATGGGTAACAGCGACTCTGAACGTGTGAAGCTGCATTTCGAAATTCGCCGCCAAGGCAAGCCGGTTGACCCGGCAAGGTACTTGCCGCCGAAGTAAGTTGAACAAGGTGTTTGGCGCAGTACGAGCAAAGCCCCATTTATTGGGGCTTTTTTCTCCCTTGAACATAAGAATTTTCTGACTTTCGCCCAATAAGATTGGGCGCGAGCAGCTCCTGAAATAATAGTAATTCAATTCGCCAGCCATGTCTCACCCCGCCCCAGTTGCCACCGAATATTTGCCCGATGTGCTGCATGTCGAGTCCCTCGACATGGACGCCCAAGGCATAGCCCACCGCGCTGATGGCAAGGTGGTTTTCATTGAAGGCGCGTTGCCGTTTGAAGTGGTCACGGCCAACGTCTACCGCAAAAAAGCCGCGTTTGAAAAAGCGATGGTGATGGCGATTAACCGCGAGTCTTCCCAGCGCGTAACCCCTGGCTGCCCGTACTTCGGGATGCACACGGGTGCGTGCGGCGGCTGCAAAATGCAGCACCTGCACATCGGGGCGCAGGTTGCCGTCAAGCAGCGTGTGCTTGAAGACGCTTTGAGCCACATCGGCAAACTCAAAGCTGCCAATTTGCTGCGGCCAATTGAAGGGCCGGCCTGGGGCTACCGCTACCGGGCACGCCTGTCGGTTCGCTACGTGCGCAAAAAGGGCGAGGTGCTGGTGGGTTTTCATGAGCGCAAAAGCAGCTATGTGACTGACATGCAAACTTGCGCTGTATTGCCGCCGCATGTCAGCAAGCTGCTCATGCCGCTGCGCGCCCTCATTGCCAGCCTGGACGCTAAGGAAACCGTGCCGCAAATCGAGCTGGCCTGCGGAGACCTCAATACGTCAATGATTACCGCGCTGGTACTTCGCCACATGGAAGAGTTAAGCGATGCTGACAAGTGCAAACTGCGCGCTTTTGCCACAGCGCACCCGGGTTTGCAATGGTGGCTGCAACCCGGCGGGCTGGAGACCGTGGCGCTGCTGGACGAAAACGTGCCGACTCTGAGCTACGCGCTGCCCGAGTTTGGCGTGGTGATGCCGTTCAAGCCAACCGACTTTACGCAGGTCAACCCGCACATCAACCAGGTACTGGTGTCACGCGCGCTCAGGCTGCTGGACGTGCAGCCGAACGAGCGCGTGATTGACTGGTTTTGCGGCCTGGGCAACTTTACGCTACCCCTTGCAACGCGCGCACGCGCCGTGCTGGGCGTGGAGGGCAGTGAGGTGCTGGTGGCGCGGGCGCGTGAAAATTATGAGTCAAATAGTGCTTTTAACCAAGTAATACGGGCGCAAGCAGCTACTACATTTATAGCGCGTAATTTGTTTGAAATGGCGCCTGCAGTGCTGGTCAAAGATGGCGCGGCAGACAAATGGCTGGTAGACCCACCGCGTGAAGGTGCTTTTGAATTGTTCAAGACGCTGGCTGCGCTGCACCAGCAGATCGTCACCGGTGTGCCGTGCGATGACGGCGTGCACCAGCAAAGCCTGCAGTTGGGCGACTGGACATTGCCCCAACGCATCGTTTACGTCAGCTGCAACCCGGCAACGCTAGCGCGCGACGCGGGCGTTTTGGTGGCCAGTGGCGCGTACCGCTGCACGCAGGCGGGGGTGGTGAACATGTTTCCGCACACTGCGCACGTCGAGAGTATTGCAGTGTTTGATTTGGTCTAATTTGGTTTGATTTGGATATAAAAAAAGGGCCCGAAGGCCCTTTTTTGTTGCATCGGTTAATGCTTAATCGCGGTCGCCGCCAAAGATGCCCAGCAAGGCCAACATGCTCTGGAAGATGTTGAACAAGTCGAGGTAAATCGCCAGCGTGGCGCTGATGTAATTCGTCTCGCCGCCGTCCATCACCTGCTTCAAGTCGTACAGCAAGTAAGCGCTGAACACAGCAATTGCCAATGTGCTAATCACGGCCATCACCATCGTTGAGCCAACGAAAACATTGATGACTGCCGCCACCATGATGACCAGGGCACCTGCAAACAACCACTTGCCCATACCGCTCAGGTCGCGTTTGATCACGCTGGCTACGGTTGCCATCACTACCATCACGCCGGCGGTGCCGGCAAACGCGGTCATGACCAGTGAAGCGCCGTTGCTAAAGCCCAAAATCATGCCAATCATGCGGGACAGCATCAACCCCATGAAGAAGGTAAAGCCCAGCAGCACTGGCACGCCCAGCGCCGAGTTTTTGGTTTTTTCAATCGCAAAAATAAAGCCAAATGCACCCGCCATGAAGACGATCAGCCCCATAAACCCCGTCAACCCGGCGGTGATGCCAGTGGACACTCCGATGTAAGCGCCCATAACGGTCGGCAACAGGCTCAGGGCCAGCAGCCAGTACGTGTTGCGCAAAACCTTGTTGCGCTCAGCTGGCGACGTTGCGCCGTAGCCAATAGTTTGTGTATTTTCAGACATGAGATTTGACTCCTGTACCCCAGCAAATGCTGACACAGATATTTTACGGTTGCGCTACGAAATTTCAAGATCCAGGCGACCGCCTATTTTTTGTAAGGTTTCTATAAATTTCTAGCTTTCAAAGACACCGCGACGGGACCCGCTGAAAACTGCGTATGCTAAAGCCCTTATCCAACCTCAACCCCAACTCATCGCATCAAAAATTCTATGAAATCAAAAGTTACGCTTGAATTCTCCGACGTCAAAACCATTGCTGCGGCAGCTGAGGCCGAAGCACTGAAAAACGGCTGGGCGGTAAGTATTGCCATCGTTGATGACGGCGGCCACTTGCTGCATTTCCAGCGTCTGGACGGCGCGCCGCCGGTTTCAAGCCATATTGCCCCGGCCAAAGCCCATACCGCCGCAGTCGGCCGCCGTGAATCCAAAGTGTATGAAGACATCATCAATGGCGGGCGCATGGCGTTTTTAAGCGCGCCGTCAATCGCCGGCATGCTCGAAGGTGGCGTGCCGATCATGAAAGACGGCCAGTGCCTGGGCGCTGTGGGTGTGAGCGGGGTGAAATCACCCGAGGACGCGCAAATCGCCAGGGCCGGTATTGCGGCTGTTGGGCTGTAAAAAATACTGCTTTTACCCGTTAAACCTATGCTGACATGCATGCACCAACCCGTTTAAAAATCACCCCCACTCACGCAGTGCGGTATGTGCTCGGTCTGCTGGTGGCTGCTGTGGTGGGCGTAGCTAAAGCGGGCGAAGTCAGCGTGGCTGTGGCGGCTAATTTCACTGCGCCCATGGCCCTAATTGCCGTTGATTTTGAGAAAGCAACTGGCCACAAAGCGGTACTGTCCTACGGCGCAACTGGCCGGTTTTACGCGCAAATTAGCAACGGTGCCCCGTTTGATGTGCTGCTGGCGGCAGATGCTGCTACCCCGGCCAAACTGGTGCAAGAGGGAAAGGCTGTCAGCGCCAGCAATTTCACTTATGCAATTGGCCGCCTGGCGCTGTGGTCTGCAGTACCGGGCTTTGTGGATGCGCAGGGCGATGTGCTCAGGCGCGGCCAGTTCAGGTATGTGGCCATTGCAGCGCCGTTACTTGCCCCGTACGGCGCAGCAGCGATGCAAACGCTCGACCAGTTGGGCTTGCGCGCGGCGATTCAGCCCAAGCTGGTGACCGGCGAAAGCGTTGGCCAGGCTTTTACGATGGTGGCTACTGGAAACGCGGAGTTGGGCTTTGTAGCGCTGTCCCAGGTGTTCGAAAATGGCAAACTCAAAACCGGCTCTGTGTGGGTCGTCCCGGCAAGCTCGCACTCCCCGATCACGCAAGACGCAGCGCTTTTAAATCGTGGCCAGTCAAACCCGGCTGCTGCGGCGTTGCTGGCGTACTTAAAAACCGATAAAGCGAAAGCTGTAATTACTTCGTTTGGGTACGAGGTACCGAGCCGTCTGTGACGCATTTAGCGCAACATCGGCTAACCTGAAAATGCGACTTTCCAGGTTGCTCCGGTGCGAGTTAATTTTTAGTTTCCAAATTTAATTTCTAAAGCCACCTACCCGTGGATGCATCTGCCCTCCAAGCTGTCTGGCTCACTGTCAAACTGGCCACCATCACCACAGCCGTGCTGCTGCTTTTGGGCACGCCGCTGGCTTGGTGGCTTGCCGGCACGCAGTCGCGCATCAAGAGCGTGGTAGGCGCATTGGTTGCGCTGCCGTTGGTGCTGCCGCCAGTGGTGATTGGTTTTTATTTGCTGATGTTGATGGGCCCGCATGGGCCGGTGGGTCAGTTCACGCAGTGGCTGGGCCTTGGGCTGCTGCCGTTTACTTTTTCCGCGCTGGTTGTGGGTTCGGTGTTTTACTCGCTGCCGTTTGTGGTGCAGCCTTTGCAAAATGCTTTTGAGGCAATTGGGCCCAAGCCGCTCGAAGCGGCTGCCACGTTGCGGGCATCGCCGCTCGACACTTTTTTCAGCGTGGTGCTGCCCCTGGCCAAACCCGCCTACATCACTGCCGCTGTGATGGGGTTTGCGCATACGGTGGGTGAGTTCGGCATTGTGCTCATGATTGGCGGCAACATACCCGGTGCCACGCGCGTGATGTCGGTGCAAATTTACGACCAGGTTGAAGCCATGCAGTACAGCCAGGCGCACGTACTGGCTGCGGCGCTGCTGGTGTTCTCCTTTGTTGTGCTGCTGGGCCTGCAATGGATGAATCGCCGGGCGCGCCGCACATGACGGGCGCTACACCTATCACTGCGCGTTTTCGCCAGACGTTTGAAAACTTCACGCTCAACGTGAATATCGATTTTCCCGCGCGCGGCGTCAGTGCTGTTTTTGGGCCTTCGGGCTCGGGCAAAACTACACTGCTGCGCTGCATTGCGGGGCTGCAGCGTTGCGCAAATGGGTACCTGCGAATGGGCGACGACGTGTGGCAAGACGAGGCTGCAAAGGTTTTCACGCCGGTGCACCAAAGGCCGCTGGGCTTTGTGTTCCAGGAAGCCAATCTTTTTGCTCACTTAACTGTGCTGCAAAACCTTGAGTTTGGGCGGTCGCGTGTTCCGGTTGCCCATCAAAAGCTGCCGCTCGAACAAGCAATTGATTTGCTCGGTCTTTCATCGTTGCTACACCGCCAAACTACAGCGCTGTCAGGCGGCGAGCGCCAGCGCGTCGGCATAGCGCGTGCGCTGGCCACCAGCCCACGTGTGCTGTTAATGGACGAGCCCCTGGCGTCTCTTGATGCGCAGCGCAAAGCCGATGTGCTGCCCTATTTGGAGCGGCTGGCATCAGAGCTGGAAGTGCCCATCATCTACGTCAGCCACGCAGTAGACGAAGTAGCGCGCCTGGCCGACCACCTTGTGTTGCTAGACGCTGGGCAGGTGGTTGCAACCGGCGCTACGGGCGACGTCATGACTCGCCTGGAACTGCCGCTGGCCCACGGCGATGCAGCTGCTTCCATCATTGATGCAGTTGTCAGCAGCGTGGAGCCGCAGTACTTTTTGAGCTACGCCAGCTTTGCAGGCGGGCAAATCAGCCTGATCAATTCACCTAAAAAGGTTGGGCAGGTAGTGCGCGTGAGGGTACAGGCGCGTGACGTCAGCATCAGTTTGCTCAATCCAGCCAGTACCAGCGTGCAGAACATTTTTGCAGCTACCGTTGTCAGCGTTGCAGATGACAGCCCCGGTCAGGCTATGGTGGCGCTTGATGTGGGCGGCACGCGGCTACTAGCGCGGCTGACGCAAAAATCTGTTGACGCTTTGGCCCTGGCACCAGGACAACCCGTGTTTGCGCAGGTCAAAGGCGTGGCGGTTTTGCGTTGAACCCCCCGGATCAACATGCACCTTTACGACCTACCCAAACAAGTGGTTTGACGTGATTTAAACGAGGCCCGGCTTGCGTTTTTTACTGCCCAGTATTGAACTGGAAAGTAAAAAATAGCTGCACGATACGCCGCTGTTCTTGCTGGCGTTTACTGCGGCGCTGTGCGCGCAAGGTGCGGCTGGCGAAGGTATTATTTTCATCAAACCGTCACAAAAACGTCACACAATAAAAACCAACACGATTAAACAACCCCCCCCAGTTTGGAGCGCCCAAAATGACCCACATTGCAAAACCCACCGCCCCGCTCTGGACTGACCCGGACGACCTGGATAATAACACCAGTGGCAACCCCACGATTGCCGATGTACTGGCGGCACGCATGCACCGCAGGTATGTTTTAAAAGGCGGCGTAGGGGCCATCACTATGGCCAGCTTGGGCACGCTGGGCTTGAGTGCTTGCAGCACGATGGCGGGTGGTGCAGGCGGCTCCAGCGTCACGCTGGGTTTTAAAGCAGTGAGCAAGTCACTGATGGACCGCGTTACCGTGCCCGAGGGCTACTCCGCCACCGTGGTGTATGCCACTGGCGACCCAATTGATGCGGCGCTTGCCGACTACAAAAATGACGGCACCGACGACAACTTTGCGCGCCGCGCGGGTGACCACCATGACGGCATCCATTATTTTGGACTCAGTGCAGCTGGAGCGCCTGACAAAAACAACCTTGATCGCGCTTTGCTGGTCATGAACCACGAGAACATCACCGGTACGGCCAAGTTCATGCACGTTCGCGGGCAAACCAACATTGCGGCGACTGCCGGGCCGCGCCCGGAGGGCGAAGTTGTCAAGGAAATCGACGCGCATGGCGTGTCAGTAGTTGAACTGCGCCGCGTAAACGGCAAATACAGCTACGTGAAGTCGTCGAGTTTTAACCGCCGCATTACCGGCGCAACGCCGATGGAATTGTCTGGCCCGGCCCGCGGCTCGGCGTACACCAAAACCGTGTATTCGCCAGAAGGCACAAAAACGCGCGGCACCATCAACAATTGCGCCAACGGCTACACGCCATGGGGCACGTATTTGACGTGTGAAGAAAACTGGGCTGGATATTTCGTTCGACGCGCCGACACTGCAGCGCGTAGCCAACGCGACAATTCTGCCCTGCTGCGCAACGGCATTCGCCCCGGTGCAGCAGGCTTTGCGCACAACCGCTGGGCCAGCGTGGTGGCAGCAGACGCCTCCAGCACCGCATTTAGCCGCTTTGATTGCACTGCGCTGGATGGCAAAGCAGCCGACGGTACAGGCGACTTCAGAAACGAGTCCAATACATTCGGCTACGTCGTTGAAATTGACCCGTACAACCCCAACGCTGCGCCGGTAAAGCGCACCGCGCTGGGCCGCCGCGCCAACGAAGGCACCAGCATCAGCATTCCTACAGCGGGCAGGCCACTGGCGTTTTACATTGGCTGCGATTCACGCGGTGAGTACATCTACAAGTTTGTGTCCAAGAAGTTGTGGACTCCTGGCGATGCCAACCGCGCTGACCGCTTGAGCGTAGGCGCTGAGTACATGGACGAAGGCACCATTTATGCTGCGCGGTTTAACGCAAACGGAACGGGCAATTGGGTCAAGCTCGACCTGACCAACCCGGACGTAGCCGCTGGTGTGCTCGCAAGTGCTTTGAACCCTGAGGGCTACAAGTTTGAAAGCAAAGCCGACATTTGCGTGAACACCCGCCTGGCTGCAGACGCTGCCAAAGCCACCCGAATGGACCGCCCCGAGTGGACAGCCGTGAACCCGAAAAACGGCGAAATCTACATCACCGTGACAGAAAACCCGGACCGCGGCAACACCACCGCCGTATCGGGCAACAACTTCACCAATCCGGACGTAGATGCATCGAACCCGCGTTACTGGTTTGACACCAAAGGCGTCTCGTCACAAAACCCCACCGCAATTCCTGCGCAGCGTGGCAACGTGAACGGCCACATCGTGCGCATGCGTGAAGACGGTGACAACGCAGGTGCTGAAGGCTTCAAATGGGACATCTTCATGTTCGGCTCGCAAGCTGTAGCAGATGCAGGCGTTGACGACGTGAATTGGCAAAAGAATGTGAACCTGTCTGGCCTGAGCCCATTGAACGATTTGTCTAAACCCGATGGCTGCTGGTTTTCAGGCGCCAGCGGCATTTTGTGGGTGCAAACCGATGACAACACGTATACCGACCAAACCACCTGCATGTTGCTGGCGGCGGTGCCGGGCAACTACGGAGATGGCGGGCCGATAACGGTGGTCAACAAGCCCGACGGCAGCCCGAACCGCACGGTAACGGCTGACAAAACCGTGACCACTTATATGGGCCGCAAAATGAGCGACGTGACCTTCAAGCGATTTTTAACAGCACCGGTCGGCGCTGAAGTCACTGGCCTGACGGAGTCGCCAGACGGCAAGGCACTGTTCGTCAACATCCAGCACCCCGGTGAAAACACAACCAACACGCAGTTCACCACCAAGATTTTTGAGAGCAATTGGCCAGCCAACGGCGGCGGTGTGGCCGCTTATGGCGCAGGTGGTGCATCGGCCCGGCCACGGTCGGCGACGATTGTGATTACCAAAAATGATGGCGGTGTAATTGGTTTGTAAACAGGCAAGCGTTTCTAACTTGCTTTAGCAAGGCGATGTCAAGGCGAGCCGCAATGCATCGCCTTTTTTATTGTGGTGCTGCACCCCTAAAAAATGAACCCCATCAACCCCTATGATGCGGTATGAATACCTCACCCACCTCCGGCATGCGCCAGCTTTTTGACGACCAGTATGCGGCCAGCCGCCGTGATGTAGACGTGCCGCTGGAAGTGCGTCGCGACCGCCTGCTGCGGATGAAGGCGCTGATTGAAAACAACAGCGTTGCACTCGCGCAAGCGGTGCAAGCCGACTTCGGTGTGCGCAGTTTGCAGCTTACTGAGGTGGCCGATTTGCTGGTGCTGCGCAGCTTGATGTCCCACACGCTCAAGTGTCTGCCTAGGTGGATGAAGCCCGTCAAGGTATCGACCCCCATTTACCTGCAACCGGCACGTGCTTTTTTGCAGCGCCAGCCGCTGGGCGTGGTCGGTGTGGTGTCGCCCTGGAACTACCCGGTGCAATTGGCTTTGGGCCCCATCATTACGGCACTGAGCGCGGGCAACCGCGTGATGCTCAAGCCTAGTGAGCTGACGCCCGCAACGTCAGCGCTGATGGCAGAGCTGATTGGGAAAACCTTTGCATCAGATGAAGTGTGCGTGGTGCAGGGCGATGGCACTGTAGCTGCTGAATTTTCAAGCCTGCCGTTTGACCATTTGTTCTTCACTGGCTCCACCGCCGTTGGCCGCATTGTGGCCAAAGCAGCAGCTGCGAATTTAACGCCCACAACGCTCGAATTGGGCGGCAAGTCGCCGTGCATCATTGACGCAAGTTGCGACCTGCAAACCGCCGCCCTCAAAATTGCCCACGGCAAATTGCTAAACGCGGGGCAGACCTGCATTGCACCTGACTACGTGCTGCTGCCCAAAGGCCAAGAGGCCGCCTTTGGCCACGCATTTGCGCAGGCCGTTGCAAAGCTTTTCCCAACCATTGCAGGCAACCCAGACTACGCCGCCATCATCAGCCCACGCCACCATGAGCGCCTGCAGGCGATGGTGGCTGCTGCCGAGGCGGGCGGCGCACGACTGCAAGCCATTGATACCGGCGGCGTTGCCACAGCGCACCGGCAAATGGCGCCGTTGCTGGTGTTTGACGTTCCGCCAGATGCCAAGTTGCTGCACGAAGAAATTTTTGGCCCGGTTCTGCCGGTGGTGCCGTACGACTCAGTCGATCAGGCGATTAACTACATCAACGCCAGACCTAGGCCGCTGGCGCTGTACTGGTTTGGGCAAGACAACGCCGTGCGCGACACCGTGCTGGCCCGCACGGTAAGCGGTGGCGTCAGCATCAACGACACCCTGATGCACATTGCCCATGAAAACTTGCCATTCGGCGGCATCGGCGAAAGCGGATGGGGCAGCTACCACGGTGAAGCTGGGTTCTTGCGGCTGACCATGCAAAAGCCCGTGCTGGTGCAATCGAAATGGGCGCGCGGTGATTTGTTTTACCCGCCGTACGGCAAACGGTTTGACCAGATCATGGGGCTGCTCAAGCGCTGGTTCTAGCTGTCTGTTGTCCTTTACTATGTTTTTTATAGCTGTCTGCGCCTGTATTCATTGCGCTAGAAGCCTAAAACACTATAAATTCTCCTGTTTTTAGCCCACCGTATGAATCACCTTCGTATAAGGGTGCGGCTCGCCCTCAGCCCACCAGTTGGCCCAGTAGCGCTGCTGCGTCAGCCCTTGCGCGTTGGGCGTATCTGGCTGCAGTGTTAAGAAATTGCGCGCGCCAATCATGCGGTGGCTGGTGGTGGGAAACTCGTACATCGTGCCAGTGATGCCGCGGTCGATCTGCTCAACGCGCTGGCACGCTTGCTCTAAAAAGAAGAGCGCTACGCCCGGCGGCGGCGAGTGCACGATGCCGCTGGACGTCAGCTGGTTGACCACCCGCGCGGTGCTTGAGGCGCTGCTGCGGTCAGACTCAATCACGCCGATGGCCGCCACATGCACGTCGCCAGACAGCAACGTGACGCGAATACCCTTGGCGCTTGCAGCCAGCAGCCGGTGAATCAGCCGCAGGCGCTCGGCCTTGTGCGGCGGGCTGGTCCAGTGGTCGCGCAGGTCGTCTTCCAATGTTTGCTGGCCGGGGAAAATGCCCAGCAGTTTTTCCAGCAGTTCAAAGCTGGGGTGAACAACCGGAATGCTGCTCATTACAAACAAGTGCTTCATATCGCCAGCCGCTTCTTGCGCATCCAGCCACTGGAACACCGCACGCCAGCTGGCCTGGCTCATGACTTGTTCTGCGTGCAGTACGCCACCCACGGCGTCGATATCGCCCGAGCGCGGGCTGCGCTCGCTGCGCATGTCCAGCGTGAGCAGCCCGGCTGCGCCCATGCGGTACCCGCTGCTGTGCGCGCTTTGGCCAGGCAGGGTGGCTGGAGCGTGTGCACCGGGCTGCATGATCTGCCGCTGAAACAATTCAAACGCGGCCCGAGCAACTTTGTAAATGCCTTGAAACACCGCGCACTCGTGCAAGTCAGCGGGGTGCGAACCCCAGCCGTCCATGATGTCGTGGTCGTCCCACATCATCACCGTGGGGATGCTGCTCAGTGCGGCAGCTACATCGGGCTGCGACCAACGCTCAAGGTACATTTTTGATAAGTAGGCCGTCAGGGCAGATTGCATGGCGGCGGTGAACGGCGCTGCCACGCGCGCGGGGCGGTCAAGCTGCGCCCAAGCTTGCATGTCGGGCAGCACCGCCCACATGCCGTCGCTGTAAACCTGGTCGCCGCCGAGTAGCAGCAAATGGTAGGGGCCATACGTCTGGTTATCGACTTTGTCTTGCAGCCTGTGCAGGCGCTGCATGCGTGCCCACAGCGCGTTGGGCACGGGTACAGACTTCATCGCACTCAGGCTTGAAAACCCGTTGCACGACGCGTACGCCAGACTGGGCATGGCGTTGAGCCCTGGCACCACGAAGCTAAAGTGTTTTCCGCCAACGGTGTACGCCACCACCTGGCTTTGCGCGGTTTGCGGTACGGCAAAGTCAAAGCGCCACGCGGTTGCGGCTTGCCCTGGCACCGGGCAGGAAACGCGGGTGACGGTGGCTGAGGCGGACAGGCTCAAGCTTGGCGCAGCGTCTGCCGCATCGATCACCACCAGCGCACTAACGCCCCAGGCGTTGCCTTGCGTGCCTAAAAATTGAAGAATTGGCCCGAGTCGTTGCATGTTGCCCGCCTTGTGAAGTGTCACAAAAATTGTGACATCAGCGGCCCCTACACACAACGCGGTACTTTCTAAGCGTTACAAATTCGGAGCTTGGCCAATCTCAAAGTTTGCGAGTTTTTCTAGCGCTTTCACCATCGCTGAATGGTCCCAGGCTTTGCCACCGTGTGCGCTGCAGGCGTTGAATAGCTCTTGCGCTGTTGCGGTGTTGGGCAGCGACACGCCTAAAGTGCGGGCCGTCGACAACGCGAGGTTCAGATCTTTTTGGTGCAGCTCAATGCGAAAGCCGGGGTTGAAGGTGCGTTTGATCATGCGTTCGCCATGCACTTCAAGAATCTTGGACGACGCAAAGCCGCCCATCAACGCTTGGCGCACGCGGGCTGGGTCTGCCCCGGCTTTGGCGGCAAACACCAAAGCCTCGGCTACCGCTTCAATATTCAACGCCACGATGATTTGATTGGCTACTTTGGCCGTTTGCCCATCGCCATTACCGCCAACCAGCGTGATGTTTTTACCCATCAATTCAAAGAGCGGTTTGATGCGTTCAAAAACATGCTCATCACCGCCCACCATGAATGAAAGCGTTGCATTTTTTGCACCTACTTCGCCGCCCGACACGGGTGCATCAAGGTAGTCGCAACCAAGGACATTGATTTTCTGTGCAAATATTTTGGTGGCAATCGGCGAGATGGAACTCAAGTCGATCACGACCTTGCGGGCCTTGCCCGCAGATTTTTTGAGTCCTGCGGCAACGCCCGCTTGCCCAAACAGCACGGCTTCAACGTCTTGCGTATCCGGCACCATCGTGAAGATGAGGTCTGCCTGCTCGGCTACTGCGCTTGCATCTGCGCATTGGGTGGCGCTGCTGCTGGCGATGCTTGCGGGAATTTTGCTGCGGGTAAATACAAAAAGCGTGTGCTTGGCCGACAGCAAATGTTCTGCCATTGGCGTTCCCATGATGCCCAGGCCGATGAAGCCAATTTTGAGCGGTTCTTTGGATGTGTCTGTTGTCATGCGTTTGCTTTTAAATGGTGCACAGTGGCAAGCCAGCCCAAGCCCGCTTCGGTGGTGGTGGCGGGCTTGTATTCGCAGCCTATCCAGCCTGTGTAGCCAATGCGGTCAAGATGGGCGAACAAAAACGGGTAGTTGATTTCACCCGTGCCGGGTTCGTTGCGGCCCGGGTTGTCGGCCAGCTGAATATGGCCAATGCGCGGCAAGACTTTCTGCATCGTGGCGGCCAGTTCGCCCTCCATGCGCTGTGCATGGTAAATATCGTACTGAACAAAGGCGTTGTCGCTGCCAACTTCTGCCAGTATGTCCAGCGCTTGAGCAGTACGGCTCAGGTAAAAGCCAGGAATATCAAATGTGTTGATCGGCTCAATCAGCAGGCGGAGGCCAGCGCCGTGCAGCGCGCTGGCGGCAAACTTCAGGTTGGCCACAAAGGTTTGCCGGTGCATTTGCTCAGTGATGCCGGGCTGCGTTTTGCCTGCCAGGCAGTTGAGCTGTTTTACCTCCAGCGCTTTGGCATAGGTGATGGCCGTGGCAACGTCTGCGCGAAATTCATCTACGCGGTCAGGGTGGCAGGCAATGCCGCGTTCGCCTGCGTCCCAATTGCCTGCGGGCAGGTTGTGAAGCACCAGAGTGAGGCCGTTGGCATCTAGCCGGGCTTTGATGTCTTGCGCTGGGTACGCGTACGGAAACAAAAACTCTACGGCTTTGAAGCCCGCCTTGGCGGCGTGTTCAAAGCGGTCTAAAAACGGATGCTCGGTGAAAAGCATCGTCAGGTTGGCGGCAAATT
This sequence comes from Polaromonas sp., assembly GCA_031386895.1. Lineage (GTDB taxonomy): Bacteria > Pseudomonadota > Gammaproteobacteria > Burkholderiales > Burkholderiaceae_C > Polaromonas. The sequence goes on along the minus strand of JANNCT010000041.1, from coordinate 55,616 downwards.
TTGGCATGGTTGGTGTCTTGTTCAATGTGCTGGTTTACTCAAGCAGGCCAGCCAATTCCAGGCCCTTCAGGCCTTCGGGGTGGCGGCAGTCGATGTCTTCAAATTCATTGACTTTGTCGATCTCGGTGCCCATTGCAATGTTAGTGACTTTCTCAAGGATCATCTCGACCACCACTGGTACCCGGAACTGTTGCGCCATGACTTGTGCCTGGCGCAATGCCGCCTGAATGTCGGCCGGGTCCTTGACGCGCAGTGCCTTGCAACCCAGGCCTTCCACCACCTTGACGTGGTCCACGCCGTAGCTGCGCAGGTTGTCTTCCGACTCTGGCACGTTGATATTGTCAAACGCCAGTTGCACACAAAAATCCATGTCGAAACCGCGCTGGCTTTGGCGTATCAAGCCCAGGTAAGAATTGTTGACCAGCACATGCACGTACGGCAGTTTGAATTGCGCGCCCACGGCCAGCTCTTCCAGCAAAAACTGAAAGTCATAGTCGCCGGTAACTGCCACCACAGTGCGTGTGGGGTCAGCAGCCACCACGCCGAGCGCGGCTGGCATGGACCAGCCCAGTGGCCCGGCCTGCCCGCAATTGATCCACTGGCGCGGGCCGTAAATGTTTAGAAACTGGCCAGCTGCAATTTGGCTCAAACCAATGTTGCTGACGTACACCGTGTCGCGCGGAAACGCCTGGTTGATTTCTTCATACACGCGCTGCGGTTTGATGGGAATGTTGTCGTAGTGCGTTTTGCGGTGCATGAGGCGCTTGCGCTCGGCGCAGCGGTGTGCCCAGTCGCTTCGACTTGGCAGTTGGCCGGCCGCCTTGCGCTCCCGCGCTGCTTCTACAAACAACTTCAGTGCCGCTTTGGCGTCAGACACGATGCCGTAATCGGGCGTAAAAACGCGGCCAATTTGGGTCGGTTCAATGTCAACGTGTACAAAGGTGCGGCCCTTGCAATACACCTCGGTCGAGCCGGTATGGCGGTTCGCCCAGCGGTTGCCAATGCCCAGCACAAAGTCACTGGCCAGCATGGTGGCGTTGCCGTAACGGTGGCTGGTTTGCAGGCCTACCATGCCTGCCATCAAGGGGTGATCATCAGGGATGGCACCCCAGCCCATGAGCGTGGGAATCACCGGCACGCCGGTCAGCTCCGCGAACTCGACGAGCAAAGCGCTGGCGTCGGCGTTGATAATGCCGCCGCCCGCAACTATCAGTGGGTTTTTGGCTGCGCACAGCATATCGAGTGCCTTGTCGATTTGATTGCGTGTGGCAGCAGGTTTGTGCACCGGCAGGGGCTCGTAGGTATCGATGTCAAACTCAATTTCAGCCATTTGCACATCAAACGGCAAGTCCAGCAGCACCGGGCCTGGCCGGCCTGAACGCATCAAATGAAACGCCTGCTGAAAAGCCCGTGGCAGCTGGCCAGGTTCCCGCACGGTGTAAGACCACTTCGTGACGGGCTTGGAAATCGACTCTATGTCTACCGCCTGAAAATCTTCTTTGTACAGCCGTGCTCGGGGTGCCTGCCCAGTGATGCACAAAATGGGAATGCTGTCGGCAATGGCTGAATACAAACCGGTAATCATGTCGGTGCCGCCGGGGCCTGACGTGCCAATACACACGCCAATATTGCCGGCAATGGCCCGCGTGTACCCCTCGGCCATGTGTGATGCGCCCTCTACGTGGCGCGCCAGAATGTGCGCGATGGATTGCCGCTCACGCATGGCTGCGTACAGCGGGTTAATCGCCGCGCCCGGTACGCCAAAGGCCTGCGTCACGCCTTCTTTTTCCATCACCAGCACTGCGGCCATAGCGGCCTTCATTTTTGCCATTGTTGTCTCCAGGATGTTATTTGAACCAGCAGGGCAATGGTCACAGGCGCAGCGCAAATGTGGAAGCCCCAGCCGGTGCATTACGGTTATTCTTGATTGGAATAATCCCAATGAAAATATCGTGCTGCAAGCCGTGGTCTACTTGCCTGACCATTGCACTTTTTGGAACTTCTACATGGACCGACTTCAAGCCATAGAACTCTTCATACGTGTGGTGGATTTGGGCTCGTTCAGCAAGGCGGCAACTGCCATGGGAATAGGCCAGCCCAGCGCCACCAAGCTGGTAGTCGCACTTGAAAAGCGCGTGGGTTCGCGGCTTTTGCACCGCTCAACCCACGGCGTAACAACCACAGAAATTGGCGCGTTGTACTACGAAAAATGCAAACTCATCGTTCACCATATTGACGAAGCGCAAACGGTTACGACGCTGCTGCAGTCGCAGGTGCAGGGCACGCTGCGCATCACGTGCTCAGTCGCTTTTGGCAGGCGCGTGCTGTCCCCAATGGTGATGCGCTTTATGCAGCTGCACCCCAAACTGCAAGTGGAGTTGAACCTGGAAGACCGCTACACCAACCTGGTCGAGCAAGGCATCGACGTCGCCATACGAATGGGGCCGCTGGCAGACTCAACGCTGGGTGCGCGCTACCTGGGTATCAATCCTTGGGTGCTGGTGGGCTCTGGCAACTACCTTGCAGCCAAAGGTGTTCCGCTGCAGCCGACTGATTTGGCCCAGCACCATGCGCTGGTCTACAGCACAGTGCAGGGCGATGCGCGCTGGCACTTCACAGGCACGGACGGGCGGGTGCAAACCGTAGCGGTGGCGGGGCCGCTCAGGTCAAACAATTTATCGGCGTTGCTTGTGGCGGCACGCTCTGGCATGGGGCTGGCGGCGCTGCCAAGCTATGTGGCCAATGCGTCGGTGCTCAGTGGCGCTTTGGCGGTGGTATTGAGCGACTGGACACTGCCCGCGCAAGAAATTCATGCGGTCTACCCGTCGCCGCAGTTGGTGCCTGCCAAAGTCACTCGATTTGTCAGCTGGCTTCAAGGGCAGTTTGGGCCAACTTGGTGGGGTGATTGAAACACCAGCAGCGGCAAACCATGCATTTCATAGAATTTAAAAGGCTTTTTTGGGAAATTTAGTGCTTTAGCCCAATAGATTCGGGCGCTAAAAGCTACTAATTTAATAGCAAATGCATGCTCACTGCGCTCTCTTACTGCGCCACCCACCCACCATCCATGTTCCACGCCACGCCGCGCACGTTGTTGCCTGCTGGGGAGCAGAAAAACACCGCCAGTGCGCCCAGCTCATCTGGGGTGGTGAACTGAAGGGATGGCTCTTTTTCGCCCAGCAGTTGGGTTGTGGCGGCTTCCATCGTCATGCCGCCTGCCTTGGCGCGGTCGTCCAGCTGCTTTTGCACCAGTGGTGTCAACACCCAGCCTGGGCAGATGGCGTTGCAGGTCACGCCGCTCTTGGCGTTCTCAAGTGCGGTAACTTTGGTTAGCCCCACAATCGCGTGCTTGGCGGCCACGTAGGCGGATTTTTCAGGCGAGCCGACCAGGCCGTGGGCTGAGGCGATGTTGATGATGCGCCCCCAACCTTGGCCGCCGTCTGCTTGTTGCATGGCCGGTAGCGCCAGTCGTGTTGCATGAAAAGCACTGGACAGATTAATTGCGATGATGGCATCCCATTTTTCAATGGGGAAGTTCTCAATCCGCGCAACGTGTTGAATGCCCGCGTTGTTAACCAAAATATCAACGCGGCCAAACTGAGCTGCGGCAAACGCCATCATGTCGGCAATTTCTTGCGGCTTGCTCATGTCGGCGTTGTGGTGGATGACATTTGTGCCAAAGGCTTCAATCTCGGCCTTCGGGCCAGCTACGTCGCCAAAGCCGTTCATCACGATGTTGGCGCCCTGTGCGGCCAGCGCTTTGGCGATGCCCAGCCCAATGCCGCTGGTGGAGCCTGTAACTAGTGCGGTTTTACCTTGAAGCATGGTGAAAGTTTCTCCGTATGATTGATCAAAATTGTTTTTTATTATCCAGCTTTCAACTCACCACACCATGCAAGAACCCAGCCTGAACTACGTGCAATGCCAAGACGCCAATGATGGCCATTTGATGGCCTATTGGCAGTGGGGCAACCCGACAAGTCCCCACGTGGTGGTGTGCGTACACGGGCTTTCACGCCAGGGGCGTGATTTTGATACGCTGGCGCGCGCGCTGGTGGCTGCAGCGCCCGGCGGCGACATTCGTGTTGTGTGTGTTGACGTAGTGGGCCGGGGCGAGAGCGGCTGGCTGAAAGACCCGGCGGGCTACCAGGTGCCGCAATATGCGGGCGACATGCTGGCGCTGCTGGTCCAGCTGCATGCGCAATGCCCCATCAACACGCTGGACTGGGTAGGTACCAGCATGGGCGGTTTGATTGGGCTGGTAGTGTGCGGGCAACATGGCTTGCTACTGCCAGTACCAGTACGCCGGCTGGTGCTCAACGACGTTGGCCCTGCCTTGCAGTGGCAAGCCATAGTGCGGATTGGCACCTACCTTGGCGCAGCGGGTTTGTTTGACTCTGTGCAGGCCGCAGCTGACGCCATGTGGACGATTTCTAAAGGGTTTGGCCCGCACACGCCAGAGCAGTGGCTGGCTTTGTCAACGCCCATGACCCGGCCAATTTCAAGCGCACCAAACACACAGTACCGCTTGCACTACGACCCGGCGCTTGCAGTGCCGTTCAAGCAGGCGACTGAGGCTTCAACGCTGCAAAGCGAACAAGTTCTTTGGCAGTTTTACGACAACGTTTCCGCACAAACGCTGCTGATTCGGGGCGCGGACTCTGACCTGCTGAGCGTCGAAACAGCTAAAGCCATGACCCAGCGCGGGCCAAAAGCAACGTTGGTTGAATTCGCCGGCGTGGGGCATGCGCCGACGCTGATGGCGGGCAACCAAGTGGCCGCAGTGGTTTCTTTTCTTGGGTGAAATGACCAACGTTAAATGCCCAGTATGAGATGACCAGTATCAGATGACCAGTATTAAATGATCAGTTTTTGTCGTGCCTGACTTATGAAAAGCAAGCTTGAGAACGCTATTGCCTCGATCGTTGCTGCTACGGCAGACGATGCGCCAGACCCGGCCCAGGCTTTGCTGCGCGCCCGCGCTTTTGCCGAGCCGCTGATTGCCTACGAAAAACTCGAGAGCGGTGAAAACACACTGGCCCATGCAGACGCAGTAGCCGAAATTTTGAGGGTAATCGGCGGCTCGCTGGCTTTGCAAACCGCCATTTACCTGGTGCATGCGTGCCAGCATTTGAGCAAGCCGCAAGAGGCAATTGCCAAGGCCTTTGGTGCAAACTACGGCGCACTGGCCATTGAAACGAACAAGCTGGCAAGCGTGCAGCGCCAAGCAAGCCATGCCAGGCAGGCCGACAACCCGGCGGCGCAAACTGAAAATGTGCGCAAAATGCTGCTGGCGTTCTCGCGTGACTTGCGGGTCGTCATGCTGCGCCTTGCGTCTCGTCTGCAAGACCTGCGTTACTTTGCCGCCAGCAAAACCGATGCACCGCCTGGAATGGCGCACGAGTCGCTTAATGTGTTTGCACCGCTGGCCAACCGTTTGGGAATCTGGCAAATCAAGTGGGAAATGGAAGACCTGGCGTTCAGGTTTTTAGAGCCCGAAACCTACAAGCGAACTGCCAGGCTGCTGGATGAAAAACGCGCCGAGCGCGAGCTGTCGATGAACGCGCAGCGCGCCGAACTTGAGCGTGGGTTAAATAAAAGCGGTGTAGCGGCGCTCGTCTACGGCCGGCCAAAACACATCTACAGCATTGTTAAAAAAATGCGCGGCAAGGCGCTGGCGTTTGACCAGGTGTTTGACATTCGCGCCCTGCGGGTGATTGCCGCAGACATACCGGGCTGCTACGCCGCGCTGGGTTTTGTGCACGCGAACTTCAAGCCGCTTGACGGCGAGTTTGACGACTACATCGCCAAGCCCAAGTCCAACGGATATCAGTCGCTCCACACCGTGGTGCGGGATGCCTCTAGCAAAGCCATTGAAATTCAAATCCGCACGCAGGCCATGCACGACCATGCCGAGCACGGCGTAGCTGCCCATTGGGCCTATAAGGAAGCTGGCGTTAAAGGCTACGCGGGCGTGTCGGCCAGTGGCGAATACGACGCAAAAATTGCAGTGCTGCGCCAGTTGCTGGCCTGGGAGCGCGAGCTGTCTGGTACCGATTCGGGCACAAGTCGCAACGCAGGGCAGGGCCTGTTTGAAGACCGTATTTATGTGCTGACCCCAGACGCCGCCATCGTCGAATTGCCGCAGGGCGCAACTGCGGTGGACTTTGCCTACAGCGTGCACACCAACGTTGGTCACCGCTGCCGGGGCGCGCGGGTTGATGGCGTGATGGTGCCTTTGAACACACCGCTTGTGAACGGCCAAACGGTCGAAGTGATTACCGTCAAAGAAGGCGGGCCGTCGCGCGACTGGCTCAACCCCGAACTACGCTTTTTATCAAGCCACCGCGCCAGGTCAAAAGTGCGTGCATGGTTCAACGCGCTTGAGGTGGCGCAAACCGTTGCCAAAGGCCGTGAAGCGGTTGAAAAGCTGCTGCAGCGCGAGGGAAGAACGGCCATGAAGCTGGACGACCTCGCGGCGCAGTTAGGCTTTAAAGGTGCGGATGATTTGTTTGAGGTGGTTGGCAAGGACGAGCTGTCCCTTCGTACCATTGAAAACCTGCTTCGCCCAGCTGAGCCTGAACCAGCTCTAGACGAGTTTGTGCCCACCAAAAAAAGCCGTTCAACGGCACAACATCAAAAAGCCAAGGGCGGCGTGCTGGTGGTTGGCATGGGCTCGCTGCTCACGCAACTGGCCAACTGCTGCAAGGCCGCACCGCCCGATGGCATTGTGGGTTTTGTCACCAAAGGCAAAGGCGTGAGCGTACACCGCAGTGACTGCAGCAACTTTCGCAACATGGCCAGCGGCAGCCCGGATCGGGTGATTGATGTCGAGTGGAACGCACCCAAAAACGCGGACGGTGCCGTACAAACTGGTGTGTATGCGGTCGATGTTGCGATTGAGGCGTCTGACAGGCAGGGCTTGCTCCGCGACATCTCTGAAGTATTTACCAAAGAAAAAATGAACGTGATTGGCGTGCAAACGCAGTCGATAAACGACAAAAAAGACACGCGCGCCGGCACAGCGTGGATGATGTTCACGGTTGAAGTTGCCAGCTCAAGCCGCTTGAAGCAGGTGTTGCTGGCCGTGGCAGAAGTTGCAGGAGTGCGGTCTGCACGCAGGCGATAGCTTTGCGCTTGGCTGGCAACGTCAAACTCGTCTGCTATACTTTCGCTTCGACTTTAGGCGCATAGCTCAGCTGGTTAGAGCACCACCTTGACATGGTGGGGGTCGTTGGTTCGAGTCCAATTGCGCCTACCAGATTTTCTGGTTTCCCTTATACTTCCCGCTTCACGCGTTTGGCTTTCAGCACTCATTTTGCTGGGAGCTGCTTCGCATCAGGGTTTGCAAAACACCCCTCCTGCTGAAATTTCCTAGAATGCCTTGAGACCCTCGCGCTGTCCGCAGAGGTCAGTGTCAGGAATTTTCAGGAATTTTCGAGTGTCAAAAATCAAAGCAACGAACGCCACTGCCGCCAAAGCATCATCGCCAGAAGTAAGCGGTCGAGTCATTAAAAAGTATCCGAATCGCAGGTTGTACGACACGCAAACCTCTAGCTACATCACCCTCAGTGACGTACGCGCATTGGTCATGGGCAGCACACCGTTTGCAGTGCTGGATGCGAAAACCAGCGAAGATTTGACGCGCAGCATCCTCCTTCAGATCATTCTGGAAGAAGAATCTGGCGGCGCACCCATGTTTAGTGAGCCGGTGCTGGGCAACATCATCCGGTTTTATGGCAACGCCATGCAGAGCTTCATGGGCGCCTACCTTGAGAAAAACGTGCAAGCTTTCATGGATTTGCAAGCCAAAATGGCTGAACAATCCAAAGGCTTGTCTCCTGAAAAGTGGGCGCAATTGATGAATGGGCAGTCACCCATGATGAAGGGCATGCTGGGGAACTACGTTGAACAGTCCAAAGACGTATTTACGCAAATGCAGGAACAGATGCAAAAGCAAAGCGAGCAGATGTTGTCCGCCTTTGGTTTGAAAAAGTAAGCCTGCGCGTACATTTTTCGACGCTCTGAGACAATAGAGCGTATGAGCGAAGTTATTACCCCACCAGCACCCATTTCCAGCAAACCTGCACCACGCATTGGCTTTGTCAGCTTGGGTTGCCCCAAAGCGCTGACCGATTCTGAATTAATCCTGACCCAGCTCAGCGCCGAAGGTTATGCAACGTCCAAAACTTTTGAGGGCGCTGACCTCGTCATCGTCAACACCTGCGGTTTTATTGACGATGCCGTTAAAGAAAGCCTGGACACCATTGGCGAGGCGCTCGCAGCCAACGGCAAGGTGATCGTTACTGGTTGCCTGGGCGCAAAAGAAGGCGAGGGCGGCGGGAATATGGTGCGGCAAATGCACCCGAGTGTGCTGGCAGTGACGGGCCCACACGCTACGCAAGAAGTAATGGACGCTGTGCATTTGAACCTGCCCAAACCGCATGACCCGTTTGTTGATTTAGTCCCGAACTCTTTTGGCGTAGCCGGTATCAAGCTCACGCCGCGCCATTACGCCTATTTAAAAATCAGCGAAGGCTGCAACCACCGGTGCACGTTCTGCATCATCCCGTCGATGCGCGGCGATTTGGTGTCGCGGCCGATTGGCGATGTGCTGGTTGAAGCGCGCGCGTTGTTTGAAGGCGGCGTCAAAGAATTGCTGGTAATCAGCCAGGACACGTCCGCCTACGGTGTTGATGTGAAGTACCGCACCGGTTTTTTTGATGGCAAACCCATCAAAACCCGCATGCTGGAACTGGTGCAGGCACTGGGCGAAATAGCTGAGCCCTACGGCGCCTGGGTGCGCTTGCATTACGTTTACCCATACCCAAGCGTGGACGATATTTTGCCGCTGATGGCCACCGGCAAAGTGTTGCCGTATCTGGATGTGCCGTTGCAGCACAGCCACCCGGATGTGCTTAAAAGAATGAAGCGCCCGGCAAGTGGAGAAAAAAACCTGGAGCGGCTTGCGCGCTGGCGAGAGATATGCCCTGAAATCGTGATCCGCAGCACGTTTATTGCAGGCTTCCCGGGTGAAACCGAAGCTGAATTTCAGCATTTGCTCGACTTTATTCACGAAGCCAAAATTGACCGCGCCGGTTGCTTTGCTTACAGCGCAGTGGCGGGAGCAACTGCCAATGATATTCCAGGCATGTTGCCGATTGAGCTGCGCGAAGAACGCCGTGCGCGGTTCATGGCTGCGGCTGAAAGCGTGTCAAACGAAAAGCTGCGCCAGCGCATAGGCGCAACGATGCAGGTCCTGGTCGATTCAGCGCCAGCCTTGGGGCGCAAGGGCGGCGTTGGGCGTTCTTATGCAGATGCGCCTGAGATTGATGGCGTAGTCAAGCTGATGCCACTAGAGAAAATCAGCAAAACGCTGAAAGTGGGCGAATTCACCAAGGCCCGCATAGTTGGAACGCAAGGCCATGACCTGGTGGCTGTACCGTTTTAAGTTTGATTTGAGTGGGGCAACAAAAAAGCCGCTGAACATCAATATTTCAGCGGCTTTTTGTGACGGCTTTGAAGATTGATAGCCTTCAAACAACTTTATGGTGCCCGGGAGAGAACTCGAATCTCCACATCTTGCGATACACGGACCTGAACCGTGCGCGTCTACCAATTCCGCCACCCGGGCAAGCCTTCAAGTGTACCATTGCCAACGTGCTGCGCTTGGCCAAACGCTGAAACATTTTCACAGCATACTTAAGAGGCTAAGCCCACGATTTGGCATTGTTCAAACCCTCGATTAAAGAGACTTTTATCAAAACACCACATTCAAACGCAACCGCTCCAGGTTCTGGGCTACTCGCAGAGTTCGAGGGAACAGTTTCTGGCCACCGCGACGGCCACGGATTTGTGCAGCGAGACGACGGCGAGTCTGACATTTACCTGCCGCCCAATGAGATGCGCGCTGTACTTCATAAAGACCGCGTCAAGGCCCGTATCGTGCGCCATGACCGTAAAAACAGGCCGGAAGGGCGTGTTACTGAAATTATCGAGCGATCCCCCAACCCGATCATCGGCAGGTTGCTGCAAGAAAGCGGCGTCTGGCTGGTTGCGCCAGAAGACAAGCGCTACGGTCAGGATGTATTGATTCCAAAAGGCGCCACGGGGTCGGCCAAAACCGGCCAGATTGTGGTGGTGCAACTCACCGAGCCGCCAGCGCTGTTCGGCCAGCCGGTGGGCCGCGTAAAAGAAGTGCTCGGCGAGATTGACGACCCCGGTATGGAAATTGAAATCGCGGTGCGCAAATATGGCGTGCCGCATGAGTTTTCAGACGAAGCAATGGCCTTAAGCCGTACCCTGCCTGATGCGGTTCGCCCAGCGGACAAGAAGAATCGGGTGGATTTGACCGACATCGCTCTGGTCACCATCGACGGCGAAGACGCGCGCGATTTTGACGACGCCGTATATTGCGAGCCTGCCAAAGTAGGACGCGGAAAAGGCTGGCGCTTGTTGGTTGCCATTGCTGACGTAAGCCACTATGTTGAAACCGGCAGCGCCATTGACATTGACGCCTATGACCGTGCCACCAGCGTGTATTTTCCGCGTCGGGTGATCCCGATGCTGCCTGAAAAGCTGTCGAACGGTTTGTGCTCGCTCAATCCTAATGTTGAGCGACTGTGCATGGTATGCGACATGCTTGTCACCGCCAAAGGTGACGTGCATGCTTACCAGTTTTACCCAGCGGTCATGTTCAGCAAAGCGCGGTTTACTTATACCGAAGTTGCAGCTATTTTGGCCAACACACGCGGGCCTGAAGCAACGCAGCGTAAGACCTTGGTACCGCATTTGCTTGAGCTGCACGACGTATATCAGGCGCTGCTCAAAGAGCGCGGCGTTCGCGGCGCTGTGGACTTTGAAACCACCGAAACCCAAATCGTTTGCGATGAAGCGGGCCGGATAGAAAAAATCATTCCCCGTACCCGCAACGTGGCGCACCGTTTGATTGAAGAAGCCATGCTGGCAGCCAACGTGTGCTCGGCGGACTTTATTGCCAGCAGCAAACACGTGGGTTTGTTCCGCGTGCACGAAGGCCCCACGCCCGAGAAAAAGGACATGCTGCGCAATTACCTCAAGGCCGCAGGCATCGGCATGACCATCAGCGACGACCCAGCGCCGGGTGAGTTTCAGCAAATCGCGCAGGCCACCAAAGACCGGCCCGATGCGCAGCAAATTCACACCATGCTGCTGCGCTCGATGCAGCAGGCGATTTACACACCCATGAACAGCGGCCACTTCGGCTTGGCATACGAGGCCTACACGCACTTCACCAGCCCAATCCGCCGCTACCCGGACTTGCTGGTGCACCGCGTGATTAAAGCGGTGCTGAACAAAGCCAAATACCAGTTGCCGAGCCTGCCAACGCCGGGGGAAGCTGAAGCAAAGCTGTCAAAACGGCTGGCTTCAAGAGATAAATTACGAACTGACGCAAGCGTCAGGGACCCAGAACAAAAGCCGAAAAAAACCAGCGTAGACGAGCTGGCCTGGCAAGCTGCTGGCCTGCATTGCAGCGCCAACGAGCGCCGCGCCGATGAGGCCAGCCGCGACGTGGAAGCCTGGCTCAAATGCAAATATATGCGCGAGCATTTGGGCGAAGAGTTTGGCGGCGTGGTGTCGGCGGCAACTACCTTTGGTATTTTTGTGACGCTGGATGCCATGTACGTTGAAGGCTTGGTGCACATTACTGAGCTGGGCGGCGAGTACTTTCGCTTTGACGAGGCCAAGCAAGAACTGCGCGGCGAGCGCACGGGCATTCGCTACGCCATTGGTACGCGGGTGCGGGTGCAGGTCAGCCGGGTTGATCTGGATGGCCGCAAAATTGATTTCAGGCTGATCAACGAAGGCGAGGCGCTACTGGCGTTGACGAACCGCGCCATGAAAGACAAAACTGGTGGCCATGCTGGGGAGCTGCCTGCGCAAGAGCGCGGTGTGACGCGTGACGGCAAAGGAAACCGGCGGGCTACTGCTGGCGCGTCCGGGCCGGCGCGGGGCTCGCGGGCGTCCGGAGCATCTGGCGCGTCTTCGTCGAGCCGCACGGAGCGGGGCTCTGGCGGGTTGCTGCCTTCGCCAGTGCAGGCGCTTAAAGCATCGATTAAAAAAGCAGCAGGCAAAACCGCCTCAAAAGCCGGGCGCAAGCAAGGCAAAAAACCGCGTCGTTGATGACCTTCTTTAAGTTCTAAAAACATGTTGATTCGCATTCTTTCGTTCCTGCTCGAGAGTATTTTTTTCGTGCTGATTGCGTCAGCGCTGCTGCGCGCCTGGATGAACTGGACACGCGTCAGCATGCACGGGCAGCCTGGCGTTTTTGTGATGGCGGTGACGGACTGGTGCGTCAAGCCGCTGCGCCTCGTGCTGCCCAAACCACTGATGCAATCCAAAGTTGACTGGGCCAGTCTGCTGGCTGCGGCGCTGCTGGCACTAGGCTACGGCGTGATCTGGCTTTTGCTTTTCACCGTACTTCTCAGCGGCATCGGCTTGGCGGCACTTGACCCGCTGGTGTTGGCGTCGGTGTTGCTGTTTGCCTTCAAAATGCTGCTTCGCGTCGCGCTGCAGGCCACCATCATTCTGGTCATCGCGTTTGCGATTTTGTCCTGGGTTCAGCCCGGGTCGTCGGCTTACGCGCTGCTGGGTCGGCTGACCGAGCCGCTACTCAGCCCGTTGCGGCGCATTATCCCGTCGGTGGGTGGTGTGGATTTGTCTGCTATTGCACTGATCATTGCTCTGCAGATTGGATTGATGGTACTGGTCTGATTTTCAGATCGCAGCAGCCAGGCCAGAAGCGGTCAAACGCAGGCCGTTTTGCTGCGCCGACCACTTGTCTGCTACTTCTCCGTGCCTGAATACGGCGGCGCAGGCCGCTTCAAACGCTGCTGATCCAGCTGCCAAACCGGCCCCCACCATGCCTGCCAATACATCGCCAGTGCCAGCGGTGGAAAGCGTTGCATTGCCGCTGTAGTTGATGCGGCTCGCGTGTTCAGGCATCGCGATAACGGTGCCCGAACCTTTAAGTACCACCACAGCGCTGAAGATCGAGGAGAGCCGCTGCGCAGCTTCAAGCCTGTCTGATTGCACCTGCGCAGCGGTCGTTCCCAGCAAGCGGGCTGCTTCGAGCGGATGGGGTGTCAGTACGGTGCTGTACCCTTGGCCGCTTCTGGCTTTCAAGAGTTGCACCAACGCAGCATCAGTGGCGATTGCGTTCAAGGCATCTGCGTCCAGCACCAGCTTTGGCGCGGCAGATAAAACCTTTGGCAGTACAGCTTGAACGGCATTGCCGCCGCCGCAGCCGCACACCACGGTGCAATTTTCCAGATCCAGGGCGTCAAAGCTGCGAAACATCAGCTCCGGCTGCATAACGTCGAAGCCTGGGCCGCCATTACCCAGTAGCGCCACAAACACGCGGCCAGCGCCCGCATGCAGTGCCGCCCGTGCAGCCAGCAGCGCAGCGCCAACCATGTGGCTCGTGTCCGTCGACTGGCCGCCAACCACCGCAACGTCGCCAAACACGCCTTTGTGGCTGTCGTGTCGCGCCAATCTGCGACCAAATGGTGCAACGGCATCTGCGCCGAGCAGGTGCGCAGTGAGTGGCTCAACTTCGGGGCTGACCCCCAGGGCGTCAAACCACACCTGGCCTGCTGCATCACGTCCGTGGGCTGTGAACAAACCGGGTTTCAATGTCAATAAGCTCAAGGTAAAAAGGGCTTTGGGCGAATAAATCTGGGCGCTAGCAGCTCCTGAATAAATAGCGTTTGAGGCACTGTAAATAACGCCTGTATCGCAGTCAAGTCCAGTGGGCACGTCGACCGCAAGGCATGGCGCAGCGCTGGTGCGCATTGCGTCAAGCCAGTCGAGCATCAACCGCGTTCCTGGCCGACTGCCGCGCAGTGCGCTTGAGCCGCCCAGGCCTAGCAGCGCGTCAACGCAAAAATCAAAATCTTCAGGCGGCTGGGCCGTAAAGGCGACTCCAGCAGCCAAGGCGTGCTCGCGCGCTGCTGCAGCATCAGGCGGTAGTCCCTTTGGGCCTGGCTCAACGCAGGTCACGGTGACTTTCTTGCTCCACTGGTGCAGGTGCATGGCAGCTTGAAAGCCGTCACCGCCGTTGTTGCCGGGGCCGCAGGCCATCCAGATGTTTTTGGCGTGCGGGGCCAGCGCGAGGGTGAGTTGGGCAACCGACAAACCTGCGCGATGCATCAATGTAAAGGGCGGCAAGAGAGCCGCCGCGCGGTCCTCAATACGCCTTGTGGCTGCTACGCTAAACAGGGCATGGCCGTGTGCAGAAGTGATCTTTTGCATTGCGGCCAATGGTATGCAGTTAAAGCGTTTAAGCGTCTGCCGGAATGCGCAGTACCTGCCCCGGGTAAATCTTGTCAGGGTGCGTCAACATGGGTTTGTTGGCTTCAAAAATCTGCGGGTATTTGTTGGGCGTGTCGTAGTAATGCTTGCTGATTTTTGAGAGGTTGTCGCCGCTCACAACAATGTGCATTTGCGATTCTGGCTCGGGTGAGGAGACGGTCATCATGTCGTTTACGCTGGCAACTGAGGCCACATTGCCGCAGCACAGCAGCACTTTTTCTTTGGTGGCCTGGTCGGGCGCAATGCCTGCCACGGTTGCAACCCCAGTCGTTGCGTCAAAACCAACGTCCAGGCCTTCTACATCGAGCTTCATGGCGCGAACGTATGTGGCAATGGCATCACCTGCGGCCTGGCTCATGGCGGCAATGTTTTCTGGGGTGGGTGCCGCGGCTACAGCGGCTTGCGCTGCCTTGGCTTCGCCCGTACCGAACAATTTCTCGCCTGCTTCTTTGATAAAACTGAACATGCCCATGGTGGCTCCAATCAAAAAGTTGCTGCGCTACGACGTGTAGCGCAAAGGCACTGTACCGCGCCCGGACGACGTTGGCGTGCAGGCATCAAGGCAAACGTCCAATGTCCAGTCCGCTCATGTCAATGTCGGGCTTTTTCCCGGCAATTTGGTCGGCCAGGGCCCGCGCGCTGCCGCAGCTGAGGGCCCAACCACTGGAGCCGTGCCCGAGGTTCAGCCACACGCCCGGCGTGCCACTGGCCCCAATGATGGGTGGGCCATCCGGCAGCATCGGGCGGGCGCCTTTCCACAGCTGCACGCTGGCTCCGGTGTTGGCATGCTGCACTGCGCCCGGAAACCAGTCGTGCAAGACTTTGTAAAGTGTCTGAATGGACGATGCGCGCCGCCCGGTTAAAGATCCGCCCAACTCGGCACCACCCGCTACCCGCACGCGGTTGCCCAGGCGCGAAATGGCGACTTTGTAGCGCTCATCCATCAGCGCGCTGCGCGGCGCGTTCAGTGGCTCACGAATCGGCGCGCTGATGGAGTAGCCGTACACCGCCGCCATCGAAATGCGCAAGCCAAGCGATTTGAGCAGCGCGCTTGAGGCCAGGCCTGCGCACACCACCACTGCATCAAAGCTGCGGGATTCATCCTGGCCGCTGTTGCTGTTTACTATTAAAACAATAGCTGCTTGCGCCCGATTTAATTGCGCCACAGTCGAATTAAACTCGAAATTGACGCCGATTCCGCGGGCAACGTCTTTTAGCATCAGTGCGAATTGGCGGCAATTTGCAACCTCATCTTGCGGCAGGTGGATGCCGCCTAAAAATTCAGTGTCGGGGTTGATGGCCGGTTCTATTTTGCGCACCGCCTCGGCATCGATTTCGCTGAAATGCACGCCTGCATCGCGCAGCACCACCAGGCCGGGCTGCACCATTCGACTGTCTTTTTCAGTGCGCAGCAGCACGGTATAGCCGCCTGCGCGGTCGTAGTCTAGCTGCAATTCAGCCGTGATGTGGTGCAGCCGTTCACGGCTGTAAAACGCCAAACGCTGAAGGCGTGCACGGTTGGCAAGGTAAGTCTCAAGCTTGCAGGCGCGCCACCATTTCCACATCCACGCCAAGTCGCCTGTAGACAACGGCCAGCTGAGCTTGACGGCAGCGTGGCGGCTCATCAGGTTACCCAGCACTTTGCCCGGCATACCGGGCGCTGCCCATGGCGTCACCCAGCCTGGCGCGACCACGCCCGCGTTGGCAAAACTGGTTTCTTCTGCGGCGGCTCCGCGCCTTTCAAAAACCGTCACTTCATGCCCGTCAACAGCCAGTTCGTAAGCCGTAGTGATGCCAATGATGCCCGCGCCAATGATGGCGATTTTCATACCTGTTGCCCCAGCTTTGGCAATAACGCGTTAACTAACTTTTTCGTGTTCATATTCTTGATCAATTCAATCTGTAGCGCAATAAATACGGGCGCAAGCAGCTATTATTTTGGTAGCGTTTTATCTGGCCGGTGCGCGGGCACCTAACTGGCAGGTACCTGACCACGCAGTTAAGGCGCGCTGCGTGATATTTTCCAAGGCAGCAACGGTCATAGGGCGAGGTGAAATTGGCCCGTGAGGGTGCTATACTCGACAAGCTTTGCGGCAGGCATTTCGCCCGAACTGCGAAGTAAATCGCAAATTAGCCATTCAAGGTGTTGCCAGAAGCATTTTCTGACGATAAGCGCTGATTTTAGACACAACCTTTTGGAGTATTTACATGTCAACCACAATGCGCGAAATGTTGGAAGCTGGCGTCCACTTCGGACACCAAACCCGCTTCTGGGACCCAAAAATGGCACCGTACATTTTTGGCCATCGCAATCGTATTCACATCATCAACCTGGAAAAGTCGCTGCCGATGTACAACGACGCGATGAAATTCGCGAAGCAGTTGTCGGCTAATCGCGGCACGATTTTGATGGTGGGCACCAAGCGCCAAGCGCGCGAGACTGTGGCGATGGAAGCCAAGCGCGCAGGCGTGCCGTTTGTTGACCAACGCTGGTTGGGCGGTATGTTGACGAACTTCAAAACCGTCAAAACATCGATCAAGCGCCTGAAGGAAATGAAGGCCCAGCAAGAAGCTGGCCTCGACACCATCAGCAAAAAAGAGCAGCTCACCTTCAAGCGCGAGATCGAAAAGCTTGAAAAAGACATTGGCGGCATTCAGGACATGGCAGCGCTGCCGGATGCTATTTTTGTGATTGACGTTGGTTTCCACAAGATCGCGATTCTGGAAGCCAAGAAACTCGGTATTCCACTGATCGGTGTCGTCGACTCCAACCATTCACCTATCGGCATCGATTACGTGATTCCGGGCAACGACGACTCGTCAAAAGCTGTTGCACTGTACGCACGCGGCATTGCTGACGCAATTATCGAAGGCCGTGCCAACGCCTCGAGTGAAGTCGTGAAGATGGTGCAGCCTGAGAGCTCCGACGAATTCGTGGAAGTTCCTACAGCCGCCTAAGACGCAATGCGCTTTGCGCACCATGCGATCAAGGGGCTCAGGTAGCCCCTTTTTTACAAGTTAATCGAAAACGGATAGCCGTTTACCTAATGGAGAAATTAAAAATGGCAATTACAGCAAGCATGGTCGCCGAGTTGCGCGCCAAAACCGACGCCCCGATGATGGAGTGCAAAAAAGCGCTGACCGAGGCCGAAGGCAATTTTGAAAAAGCCGAAGAAATTTTGCGCGTCAAGCTCGGTAACAAAGCTGGCAAAGCTTCGTCGCGCGTCACTGCTGAAGGCGTAGTTGCACACCACAGTGCCAACTATGTCAGCGCTTTGGTTGAGATCAATTGCGAAACCGACTTCGTCACCAAAAACGACAGTTTTCTGGCGTTTGCCAGTGGCGTTGCCAGCGGTATCGTGGCGCACAACCCGGCTGACATTGCTGCAATTGCGGCAATGCCAATGACCCTCGACGGCTTTGGTCCGACGGTCGAAGACGTGCGCAAGGGTCTTATTGGCAAGATTGGCGAGAACATGTCTGTGCGCCGCTTCCAGCGCTTTGCTGCTGGCTTGTCTGCAGCCTACCTGCACGGCACACGCATTGGCGTAGTCGTGGAGTTCGACGGCGACGAAGCCGCTGCCAAAGACGTTGCCATGCACGTGGCTGCGATGAAGCCGGTGTCGTTGTCCAGCGACCAGGTACCTGCCGAGCTGGTAGCGCGTGAACGTTCAGTTGCTGCTGCCAAGGCGGCTGAAGACGCATCCGTTGCAACCGCTGCGGGCAAGCCCGTGCAGTCCGCAGAAATCGTTGCCAAGCGCATTGAAGGCGGGGTTCAGAAATACCTCAAGGAAGTGAGCCTTTTCAACCAGTCGTTCGTTAAAAACGACAAGCAAACGGTTGAGCAAATGCTTAAAGAAAAAGCTACTACGGTCAAGGCGTTCACGCTTTATGTGGTGGGCGAGGGCATTGAGAAAAAAGTCGACGATTTTGCCGCCGAAGTAGCGGCACAAATCGCTGCCGCCAAGGCAGCCTGAACCAACGCATCGCCTCTGCCGAGGCCGTAAAATTTATCTTCAATCCAATATCAGAAAGCTCTCCCATGCCAGCCTACAAGCGAATCTTGTTAAAACTGTCAGGTGAGGCTTTGATGGGGGACGACGCCTTCGGCATCAACCGCGCCACCATTGTGCGGATGGTCGAAGAAATTGCTGAAGTTACCCGGATGGGCGTGCAGGTAGCAGTAGTGATTGGGGGCGGCAATATCTTCCGTGGTGTAGCGGGTGGCTCAGTGGGCATGGACCGCGCAACGGCTGACTACATGGGCATGCTGGCTACCGTGATGAACGCGCTTGCGCTCGGTGACACGATGGACAAGGCAGGTTTGACCGCCCGCGTGATGTCAGCCATTGCCATTGAGCGCGTGGTGGAGCCCTACGTGCGTCCCAAAGCGCTGCAGTACCTTGAAGAGGGCAAAGTCGTTATCTTTGCTGCGGGTACTGGCAATCCATTTTTTACGACCGACACGGCGGCTGCGTTGCGCGGCGCTGAAATGGGCGCGGAAATTGTGTTGAAAGCCACCAAGGTCGACGGCGTTTATTCGGCCGACCCCAAAAAAGACCCGACCGCAACGCGCTACACCAGCATCACTTTCGACGAGGCCATGGGCAAAAACCTGGAAGTGATGGACGCGACTGCATTCGCGCTGTGCCGGGACCAGAAACTGCCGCTCAAAGTGTTCAGCATCTTTAAACACGGCGCCCTCAAGCGTGTGGTGATGGGCGCAGACGAAGGCACGCTGGTTCACGTTTGAAGGTTGTACGGATTAGGTTTTAAACTGACGTCTAGCGTAGAAATTTGGGAGATAGAAATGAGCATTGCCGAGATTAAACAAACTGCCGAGCAAAAAATGCAGCAGTCGATAGAGTCGTTTAAAAGCAGTTTGACCAAAATTCGTACTGGCCGTGCCAATCCTGGCCTGCTTGATACTGTGCAGGTGGATTACTACGGCTCGATGGTGCCTATCAGCCAGGTGGCCAACGTTGCGCTGCTTGACGCGCGCACCATCAGCGTGTCGCCTTGGGAAAAAGGCATGGGCGCGAAAATTGAAAAAGCCATTCGCGATTCCGATCTGGGTCTGAACCCGGCTTCACAAGGCGATTTGATTCGGGTGCCGATGCCCGCCATGACCGAAGAGCGCCGCAAAGAATTGACGAAGGTGGTGCGTGCTGAAGGCGAGCACGCCAAGGTAGCGATCCGCAATTTGCGCCGCGATGTGAATGACGGCGTTAAAAAGCTGGTGAAAGACAAGCTGGCGTCAGAAGACGACGAACGCCGCTCGCACGATGAAGTGCAAAAATTCACCGACCGCTGCATTGTTGAAGTTGACAAGCTGGTGTCAGGCAAAGAAGCCGACATCATGGCGGTGTAAAACCTGGCCGCTGCGCGCCACCATTGCTGACCTTTCAGACAGGAGCCGCCCGAATGTCGATGCCTATTTCGAATGCCGTCCCTTACCACATCGCAATTGTGATGGACGGTAATGGCAGATGGGCCTCCAAGCGGTTTTTGCCGCGTATTGCAGGGCACAGGCAAGGCGTTGATGCGCTCAAGGCATGTGTTCAGGCCTGTGTAGACCGCGGCGTTGGTGTGCTTACAGTGTTCGCTTTTTCTTCTGAAAACTGGAGCCGACCGGTCGATGAGGTCTCCGGCTTGATGGAGCTTTTGGCGATGGCCCTGTCGCGCGAGGTTCCCCGTTTGCAAACCAACGGAGTGCGGATGCACTTCATTGGCAACCGCAAGCAATTGTCTTCCAAGGTGCAGGCTGGCCTCGCTAAGGCCGAGCTGGACACGTCCGTTAACCAGCGTCTGGTGCTAAATGTCTGCTTTAACTACGGTGGCCGATGGGATATTGCACAAGCGGCTCAAAAGCTGATAGCCAGTGGCCAGCCCGTCACTGAAGTGTCGCTTGACCGCGCCATGGCGCTGGCCCATGTGCCTGACCCTGACTTGTTGATTCGCACTGGTGGTGAGTTGCGCATCAGCAATTTCTTGCTGTGGCAAGCGGCGTATTCCGAGCTGCACTTCTCCAAAAAATTGTGGCCGGATTTTGATGCGGCAGCGCTCGATGAAGCTATCGACGTCTTTAAAACCCGCGAACGGAGGTTTGGCTTGACCTCCGCCCAGCTTGACGAGCCACTTGAAGTTGCTCGCCGTACTAATCACAACGCAAAAGCCGCCTGATGCTCAAAACGCGCATTGTTACCGCCGTGGCTTTACTGGCTGTATTGCTTCCAGCGCTGTTCTACCCCAACCCGGTTGCCTTTAACGCAGTAGCACTCGTGCTAATTGGTGCGGCCGCGTGGGAGTGGGGAAAGCTGAATGGCTTCAGCCAGAGTACTTCACTTTTTATAGCTGCTTGCGCTCTGTTTATATGCGCTACAGCATGGTTTTATGGAGTTATTGGCATGGCGATGCCGGTGCTGTGGGTTGTGACGGGCGCTGCCTGGGTTTTGGCCGGTGGCTGGTTGCTGGCGCGTGGCCCGTCTGTTTGGCTCAAGATTCCGCAAACACTGCGATTGGCGGTTGGCGTAGTTGCCTTGTGTCTGGCTTGGTTAGCCCTAGCGCAGGCGCGCGTGCGGGGCGTTGAGTTTTTGCTGTCAGTGTTGCTGCTGGTTTGGGTCGCTGACATTGGCGCCTATTTCGCTGGCCGTAGTTTTGGGGGACGTTTTACCAAAAGCAAGCTTGCGCCCAGCATCAGCCCTGGCAAAACCTGGGAAGGGGTTTGGGGCGCAATTGCGTGCGTGCTCGCCATGGCATCCTTTTGGGCCTCGCGTTCGAACGGAAATCTGTATGCCCAATTGCAAGCGCGCCACGGCTGGGTGTTTTTGGCCGTAGCTGGTTTGTTCATGGTGGCCATGAGTGTTGCCGGTGACTTGGTCGAATCACTCGTCAAACGCGCTGCGGGTGCCAAAGATTCCAGCAATTTGCTACCGGGCCACGGCGGCGTGCTTGACCGTGTGGATGCGCTCCTGCCAGCGCTGCCTTTGGCCATGATGCTGGTCAGCCTTTGATTGAATTGAACTGAACTGAACTAAGTATTGCAACATGACGATGAGAAAGCAGCGCATCACGGTTTTGGGTTCGACCGGATCAGTCGGTGTCAATACGCTGGACGTGATTGCCATGCACCCTGATAAATTTGAAGTGTTTGCTCTCAGCGCAGCCACCCAAACCGAGCTGCTTTTAGCCCAGTGCGTTAAATTTCAGCCGCGCTTTGCGGTGATGGCCGATGATGTGCAGGCTGAAGTACTAAGCCAAAAAATCAAACAGAAAGGTCTTAAAACCGAAGTAATACGGGCGCAAGCAGCTCTTGAAATGATAGCGTCACACGTCGATGTTGACGCTGTGATGGCGGCTATTGTGGGTGCGGCGGGCCTGGGCGCATGCATGGCGGCAGCGAAAGCCGGCAAACGTTTGCTATTGGCCAACAAAGAGGCGCTGGTGGTCGGCGGTGAAGTATTCATGCAGGCTGTGCGATCGGCTGGCGCACAGCTGCTGCCGATTGACAGTGAGCATTCGGCCATCTTCCAGTCGCTGCCCGACGACCCAGCGACGTGGGCTGAACGCATTGAGAAAATTATTCTGACCGCGTCTGGCGGGCCGTTTCGTACGCGCGATTTGACGACTCTGCGCAATGTAACGCCTGAAGAAGCCTGCGCCCACCCGAATTGGGTGATGGGCCGCAAAATTTCAGTCGACTCCGCCACCATGATGAACAAGGCGCTGGAAGTCATCGAAGCCAAGTATTTGTTCGGGCTGCAGCCGGCGCAAATTGAAGTGGTGATCCATCCGCAAAGCACCGTCCACTCGATGGTGCAATACCTCGACACATCCGTGGTTGCGCAAATGGGCACACCCGACATGCGCGTACCCATTGCCTACGGGCTGGCTTGGCCGGGTCGGCTGGCCTCCGGTGCCAAAGCGCTGGACTTCAAAGCGCTGGCAGCCATGACCTTTGAAGCGCTTGATCCGAATCGATTTCCGTGCATGCAATTGGCGTGGGAGGTGCTGGCAGCGCCGGTCGGCACAACTGCTGTTTTGAACGCCGCCAATGAAATCGCCGTGGCCGCTTTTTTGGCGAAAAAGATCCGGTTCGATCAGATTTACATTGTCAACCGTGCAACTTTAGACCGCTTGGTTCTATCCCATGTCAGCGGCATCAATGACCTGCTGGCTATTGATGGACAAGCGCGTGCAATGGCCGCCGATTTTGCGCGGAAGATGGAGATTTGATATGACAACCGTTATTGCTTTTTTAGTGGCGCTGGGTGCGTTGATCGCCATTCATGAATATGGTCATTACCGCGTGGCGGTGGCGTGCGGCATCAAGGTGCTTAAATTCTCAATTGGCTTTGGCAAGCCGATTTATACGTGGCGACTCAAAGGCAAACCCACCGAGTTCTCCATTGGCCTGCTGCCCCTGGGAGGATTCGTCAAAATGCTGGACGAGCGCGAAGGCCCGGTTGACCCCTCAGAGCGGCACCTGGCGTTTAACAACCAGCCGCTAAAGTCTCGCGCCGCTGTGGTTGCAGCTGGGCCGATTGCCAACTTGCTGCTGGCAATTTTTATCTACAGCGCCCTGAATTGGATTGGCCTGGAGGAGCCAAAGGCCGTATTGGCAAGTCCTACAGTCGGCTCAGTTGCAGAGCGTGCAGGCCTTCGCGGTCAGGAGTTGGTGCAGAGCGCCAGTTTTGATGGCGAGTCTCTGGAGACGGTTCGATCATTTGAAGATTTACGCTGGCGTCTGATGCAGGGTGCGCTCAATGGCCGCAACGTGCGCCTGGCCGTTATAGACGGTTCAACTGTGCCGAAAAACGCGCAAAGTTCTGTTGACGCGCCGGTGCGTGAAGTGGTTTTGAATTTTCAAAATTTTGATGTGAACGAAGTCGACGCGCAGATGTTCAGGCGCATCGGGATTATTGGGCCGTGGACAGAGCCTGTTTTGAGCAATCTTCTGGTCGGTGGCCCGGCCGACAAAGCCGGGCTGCAGGCTGGTGACCTGGTAGTGCAGCTTGATTCCATGAAAATTGTAGACGGCCAGCAACTGCGGTTTGCCATTCGCAATCCCATCCCAGCGACAGCAGCTTCTGCCAGCGCTGCACCGCAAACATGGCGCGTGCTTCGAGCAGGCAAGACACTGGACGTTCAGGTCACGCCGCGTATGGCCACCGAGGGCAAATTAACCGTGCCGCGAATCGATGCGGGTGTTGGTGGTGCGGCTGCGTTTGTCACCGTGCGATACGGCGTGTTCGACGGGCTGTGGCAAGGCGTGCAAAGAACCTGGGACTCATCTGTACTGACGCTCAAGATGATGGGAAAAATGTTGATCGGGCAGGCATCACTTAAAAACCTGAGCGGGCCATTGACAATTGCTGACTATGCGGGCAAATCAGCGAGCCTGGGATTGAGCGCTTATTTGCTTTTCTTGGCGGCTATCAGCGTCAGTCTGGGTGTGCTCAATTTGCTGCCGCTGCCGGTATTGGACGGTGGGCACCTGATGTATTATCTTTGGGAGGCTGCGACTGGCAAGCCCGTATCGACCACCTCAATGGAGGTGCTGCAACGAGGCGGTGTAGCGGCTTTGCTTGCCATGATGTCGGTTGCACTTTTTAACGACGTCACCCGCCTTTTTGGTGGTTTATAAACTCACACCTGGCTTGCGGACATAGCTTTACAAATGCCGCTTCCCACTTTCGACGTTTCCTGAATCCTGGGCCAACGCAAACCAATGCAAAAAAAATTCAATAGTTTTCGACTTCATGCGGTCTGTGCCGTCGCCGTTACCTTGTGCATGGCCCAGTCGGCTTTTGCAGTGGATCCTTTCACAGTGCGTGACATTCGCGTGGAAGGCTTGCAGCGTATTGAGCCGGGAACAGTTTTTGCATCGCTTCCTTTTCGGATTGGTGAAACGTACAACGACGACAAGGGCTCAAACGCCATTCGCGCCCTGTTCGGTTTAGGTCTTTTCAAGGACGTACGCCTGGAAGTCAATGGCGATGTCTTGATCGTTATTGTTGAAGAGCGCCCCACCATTTCCGATGTGGGTTTTGTCGGCATTAAAGAGTTTGACAAGGAAGCACTGAAAAAAGCGCTGCGCGAGGTTGGGCTTTCAGAAGGCCAGGCTTTTGACAAAGCGCTGGCCGACAAGGCCGAGCAAGAGTTAAAGCGCCAGTACATCAACCGCAGCATGTACAGCGCAGAAGTCTTGACCACCATCACGCCGATCGAGCGCAACCGCGTGAACTTGTCCTTCAATGTGGTGGAAGGCGACACTGCAAAGATCAAAGAGATTCGTATCGTTGGCAACAAGGCGTTCAGCGAGTCCACGCTGCGTGGATTGTTTGACCTGGACACCGGCGGCTGGATGAGCTGGTACACCAAGTCAGACCGCTATTCACGCGCCAAGCTCAACGCGGACATCGAATCCATGCGCTCGTACTACCTGACGCGTGGCTACCTGGAGTTCAAAATCGACTCCACCCAGGTCGCCATATCGCCCGACAAGCAGGACGTCAGCATCACGCTCAATGTTTCTGAAGGTGAGCGGTTTGTGGTCTCTGGCATCAAGCTCGAAGGCAATTTCCTCAACCGCGAGGACGAGTTCAAATCGCTTGTCACGATCAAGCCCGGACAAGCCTACAACGCAGATTCTGTAGCGCAAACCACCAAGGCCATCACCGATTACTTCGGTACGTTCGGATTCGCGTTTGCCAAAGTCGAAGTGGTGCCGGAGATTGACCGCACCAACAACCAGGTAGCGTTTGTCATTCAGGCAGAGCCTGCGCGCCGTGCGTACGTGCGCCGCATCAGCATTGGTGGCAACACCCGCACCCGCGATGAAGTGGTACGCCGCGAATTCCGGCAGTTTGAATCGTCATGGTATGACGGCGACAAGATCAAACTTTCTCGTGATCGCACTGACCGGTTGGGATTTTTTACCGACGTAAACGTTGACACACAAGAAGTTGCCGGCACAGCTGACCAGGTCGACCTGGCAGTCACCGTTGTGGAAAAACCTACCGGGAATTTGCAGCTCGGCGCCGGGTTTTCCAGTGCTGACAAGCTTTCCTTGAGCTTTGGTATCAAGCAGGAAAACATTTTTGGCACTGGCAACTATTTGGGCCTTGAAGTAAACACCAGCAAAGCCAATCGGTCGCTGGTGCTGAGCACGGTCGACCCCTACTTCACCGCTGACGGCATATCCCGGGCGGTTGACGTGTACTTGCGTACCAGCCGACCGCTTGACGGGCAGGGCGGCGATTACGGTTTGCGCACCAGCGGCGCAAGCATCCGTTTTGGCGTGCCGTTCAATGAAATTGATACCGTGTACTTCGGGGCAGGTGTTGAGCGTTTGACGATCAAACCCGGCGCGAATGCGCTGCCCATTACCTATAAAAACTACTCTGACCTCTTCGGCTTTACCACCACCTCGCTGCCGCTGACGGTTGGTTGGGTACGTGACAGCCGTGACAGCTCGATTGTTCCAACCACAGGCCGGTACCAGCGCGCTTATGGCGAGTGGGGCATTGCCGGCAATGCGAAATACCTGAAAGCAACCGTCCAGCGTCAAGAGTACATTCCGCTGAACAAGCAGTTCACCATTGCGCTGAACGCTGAGTTCGGTTGGGGCCAGGGGCTAGGTGGCAAACCTTTTTCAGTTTTTAAAAATTCATCATCGGGCGGGCTTGGGTCGGTTCGTGGTTTTGAACAAGGATCTTTGGGCCCACGTGATTCAGCCGGACTTGCTTTGGGCGGACCTAAAAAGCTGACGTTCAATGCCGAACTGATCGCGCCGTTTCCTGGCACCGGAAATGACCGGACTTTGCGCACCTACGCATTTTTTGACATGGGCAATGTATTCGGCGAAAACGAAAAATACAGCTTTAAAGAACTCCGCTCTTCCTACGGTATCGGAATCAGCTGGTTGTCGCCTGTCGGCCCACTTCGTTTTGCGCTGGCGAATCCGCTGCGTAAAAAAGAAGGGGATAAAATAGAGCGATTCCAATTTCAGATCGGCACATCTTTCTAATGTTCAAAATTTCAACCAAATTGCTATTGGCTTTCTTGCTTGCTACAGCGGGCGCCATGGCGAACGCGCAAGAGTTTAAGGTCGGCATTGTCAACCTCGACAGGATCTTCAGGGAAGCGAACTCTGCAAAGACCGCCCAGGCAAAACTCGAGCAGGAGTTTGGCAAGCGTGAAAAGGAAATCAACGACATTGGTGCCCAGCTAAAAGGCTCAGCCGACAAGTTCGAGCGTGAAGCACCGACGCTGGCAGAGAGCCAGCGCCTGACACGCCAAAAGCAGCTGGCTGACCAGGAACGAGATTTTCAGCGCAAGCGGCGCGAGTTTCAGGAAGACCTGACGAACCGCAAGAACGAAGAGTTGCAGCAGGTTATTGAACGCGCAAACCGCGTTGTGAAGTCGTTGGCCGAAGCTGAAAAGTACGACCTCATCGTTCAAGAGGCTGTGTACGTCAACCCCAAGCACGACATTACCGACAAAGTGCTCAAGTCGTTGAATGCAGCGGGCGCAAAGTAAGGTCTGTATCGCTGGCGGCCGCGCCGTCTCGAGTGCTTTATGACGCTCAAACTCCAGCAAATAGTTGATGCTTTTTCCGGCAAGTTCAATGTACGGCTCGTTGGCGATGGTGAAGCACACATTGACCGGCTGGCTCCGTTAGACAAGGCAGGGGACTGCGATCTTTCGTTCCTCAGTCACCCAAAATACTCTCACAAACTGACCGCCTCAAAGGCGGCCTGCATTGTTGTAGCGCCTGCTGCGGAGCAAGCCGCAGCCAAGCGCGGTGCATACATTGTTGTGGATGACCCTTATCTGTATTTTGCCCACATCACCCAGCTCTGGAAGCGGCACCACGCAGTGCAAGTTTCTGGTCCTATGGTGCATCCGACCGCATTTATCGACCCAACCGCAACCGTGGATGCAAGCGCCAGAATTGGTGCGTTCGCAGTAGTGGGTGCGCGTGCAGTGGTTGCTGGCGGTGCGCACATTTCTGAGCACTGCGTGTTGGGCGAAGGCGCCTCGGTTGGCGCAAACACGCACTTCGCACCGCGCGTCACGCTGCTGGCTGGCTGCGCGGCAGGCCAGCGCTGCATAGTCCATTCAGGTGTGGTGATTGGCGCCGACGGTTTTGGGTTTGCGCCAGACAACGGTCAGTGGGTCAAGATTGAACAGTTGGGCGCGGTACGCATTGGCAACGACGTTGAAATTGGGGCCAACACATGTATTGACCGCGGTGCGTTGGGCGACACCGTGATTGAAGACGGCGTCAAACTCGACAACCTCATACAGATTGGCCACAACGTTCGCATTGGCGCCAATACCGCCATGGCAGGCTGCGCTGGTGTTGCAGGCAGCGCTGTGATTGGCGCGCACTGCACTATCGGCGGCGGCGCGGTGGTGCTGGGCCACCTTAAGCTGGCAGACCATGTGCATATTTCAGCAGCGTCAGTTGTGACGCGTTCAATTGCCAAGGCCGGCAACTACACCGGATTTTTCCCGATTGACGACAATGCTGCGTGGGAAAAAAATGCGGCCACCGTCAAGCAACTTCACTCGCTGCGGGACAGGTTAAAGCACCTGGAAAAACCATCCGAAAAGCCATCCGAAAAGCCTCTGACAAACAAGGCAACAAGCTAGCACGGCGCAAAGCAACGAAAACAAAGAAACATCAATATGGACATTCATCAAATACTCAAGCAGTTGCCGCACCGCTATCCTTTTTTACTGGTCGACCGTGTGCTGGAAATTGAAAAAGGCAAGCGGATCAAAGCACTGAAAAATGTGACCATCAACGAGCCGTTTTTTATGGGCCATTTTCCGCATCGCCCGGTCATGCCAGGTGTATTGATGCTGGAGGCCATGGCGCAAGCCGCGGCGCTTTTGGCGTTCGATATGTTGGGGCAAGCGCCCGATGACAAGACCGTCTATTACTTTGCGGGTATCGACTCTGCGCGCTTTAAAAGGCCAGTCGAGCCGGGTGATCAGCTCATCATGGACGTGACGTTAGAGCGCATGAAGGCGGGCATTTTCAAGTTCAAAGGCATTACCCGCGTGGGCGAGGCAACCGCGTGCGAGGCCGAGCTGATGTGCACCATGCGCACGATTGCTTAAGCGCCAGGCATGGGAATACATCCAACCGCCATCATTGACCCGCAGGCCGAGCTGCACGGCTCTGTCACGGTCGGTCCGTACTCCGTGATCGGGCCGAACGTCAAAATTGGCTCTGGCTCCACGGTGGGGCCACATTGCGTGATTGAAGGCCACACTACGATTGGCAGCGACAACCGCATATTTCAGTTCACCTCACTCGGTGCGATTCCGCAAGATAAAAAGTATGCGGGTGAGCCGTGCGAATTAGTCATCGGCGACCGCAATACGATTCGTGAGTTTTGCACCTTCAATATCGGCTCGCCAGGTGGCACTGGCATCACCCGCGTGGGCGATGACAACTGGTTGATGGCTTACGTGCATTTGGCGCACGATTGCCAAGTGGGCAACCAAACCATTTTTGCCAACAACTCGCAGTTGGCAGGACACGTACACGTCGGTGATTGGGTGATATTGGGCGGTTTTACGGTAGTGCACCAGTTTGTGCGTTTGGGCGCGCACTCCATGACAGCCATGTGCTCGCTGCTGTTTGCTGACTTGCCCCCTTTTGTCATGGCGCAGGGCCAGCCCGCAGCAGCGAGATCGATGAACTATGAGGGCTTGCGCCGGCGCGGTTTTTCACCCGAACGCATTGCAGCTGTCAAGGCTATGCAGAAGGCTTTGTACCGCGAAGATTTAACGCTGGCGCAAGCGCAAGTACATATTGCAGCATTGGCCGAACAATACCCAGAGGCTGCGCAAGATGTGGAGCTAATGCGCTCTTTTTTAGAGCAAACGCTGCCCCAGCGCGGTATTGTTCGGTAGCAGCATATGCATGATGCGCCGCGGTCTTCCGACGGGCCGCCCCCGGGAAGATCAGACCCCGTGGGGGGCGGTGCAGCATACGCAGTGGCAAATGTGGGGGGCTCCATTCGTGTGGCAATGGTGGCTGGGGAGACATCTGGCGACCTGCTCGCGGCGCTGTTCATCGATGGTTTGAAGTCGCGCTGGCCAGGCCTGCGATCATTCGGCATTGGTGGCCAGCAGATGGCAAAGCAGGGTTTCAACGCGTGGTGGCCAAGCGAAAAACTCGCGGTGCGGGGCTATGTAGAAGTGCTGCGCCACTACCGTGAAATTGTCGGTATTCGTAGCCAACTCAAGACGCGGCTGCTGGCAGACCAGCCCGACATATTTATAGGTGTGGATGCGCCTGACTTTAACCTTGACCTGGAAGCTGCACTCAAGCTACGCGGCATCAAAACCGTTCACTTTATTTGCCCGTCGGTGTGGGCCTGGCGCGCAGAGCGGCTTGAAAAAATCAACCGCAGCGTTGACCATGTGCTGTGTATTTTTCCGTTTGAGCCCGCGCTGCTTGCAAAGCACGGTATTGCTGCGACGTACGTGGGTCACCCGTTGGCCAGCGTTATCCCGATGCAAATTGACCGTGCTGGCGCGCGGGCGCGTCTGGGTTTGCGTGATGAAGACACTGTGGTGGCAATTCTGCCGGGCAGCAGGGCTTCAGAGATTCAGTACCTCGGTTTAAGGTTTTTTAAGGCTGTAGCGCATATATTACGGGCGCAACCAGCTATTAAATTCATAGTGCCTTGCATCCCTGTGCTGCGTGGGCGCATTGAGCAGTTGGCGGTGCAGGCGGGCGTGCACAGTGCCGTGCAGTTCACTGATGGGCATTCGCACCTGGCCCTTGCAGCATGCGACGTGACGTTGATTGCCAGCGGGACCGCCACGCTGGAAGCCGCGCTGTTCAAGCGCCCGATGGTGATTGCCTACAACATGCACTGGCTATCTTGGCACATCATGAAACGCAAAAAGCTGCAGCCGTGGGTTGGGCTGCCAAACATTCTGTGTCAGGATTTTGTGGTGCCAGAGCTGATTCAAAACGCAGCGACGCCCGAAGCATTGGCCACAGCTGTTTTGGGCTGGGTCGACGCTAAAACATCGGCGCCTGCCAAAATACAGGCACTTGAACAGCGCTTTACCGCTTTGCACAGCGAGTTGCAGCGTGACACCTCCAAATTGGCAACCGATGCGATCCAAAAAATTCTTGAAGCTTGAACAGGCCCCGCTGGTCTGGGATTCTCTGGGCCTGATGGCAGGCGTTGACGAGGCCGGACGCGGCCCGCTGATGGGTCCAGTGGTTGCCGCTGCTGTGATTTTGAACGACCTCAAACCCATCAAAGGCCTGGCTGATTCCAAAAAACTTACTGCTCTGCGCCGTGAAAAGCTCTACGACGAGATACTCGCAAAGGCGTTGTGCTGCTCGATTGCCCAGGCCACGGTTGCAGAAATTGATGAGATGAACATCCTGCAAGCCACGATGCTCGCCATGAAGCGCGCCGTTGAGGGGTTGCGCTTGAAGCCCAACAAAGTGCTGGTAGATGGCAACCGTTTGCCGGTCATTGCTATTTTGGCGGAGGCGATTGTCAAAGGCGACGCGCTGATTCCGGCCATATCAGCAGCGTCGATTCTGGCAAAAGTTCACCGCGACCGCTGGTGTGCTGAAGTGGATTTGCAGTACCCGCAGTACGGCTTTGCCGGGCACAAGGGTTACGGCACTGCAAGCCACCTCGCCGCGTTGCGCGCGCACGGAGCCTGCCCTGAACACCGCAGGTCTTTTGCGCCAGTTGCAGCGGTGCTCGGCAGTGCGCTGTGACCGCAGACCCCACGCTGATCACCTCGCGGGACAACCCGCTGATAGCCGAGCTGCGCAAGCTCAACGCAGGCAGCACAGCGTACCGCAAACAGGGTCGCGTGTGGCTGGAAGGCGACCACCTGTGCAGGGCCGCGCTGGAGCGCGGTTTAAAGCCGCAAATAGCCCTTTATTCAGAGTCTTTTTGGCCTATAGCCCAATCAAAATGGGCGCAAGCAGCTATAAAAAACATAGTAGTTTCAGATCATCTGTTTGCGCAGATCAGTGGCCTGGAGTCGCCAGCCAGCATGGCTTTTGTGCTCGACTTGCCTGAAGCCGCAGCCCTCGAGCCAAAGGTTGCAACCGTCATACTTGACCGCGTGCAAGACGCGGGCAATGTCGGCTCCATCTTGCGCAGCGCCGCTGCGTTTGGTTTTGCGCAAGTCGTTGCACTCAAAGGCACGGCTGCGTTGTGGTCGCCCAAAGCGCTGCGGGCCGGCATGGGCGCGCACTTTGCATTGCAGCTGATTGAAGGCGTTGATGCAACATCGCTTGATGCTTTTACCGTGCCGCTGGTGGTCACCAGCTCGCACGAAGGCGCAGTGCTCGGCAGTGCAAGATTGCCCAGCCCCTGTGCGTGGGTCATGGGACACGAAGGGCAGGGCGTCAGCCAGGCTCTGATGGACAAGGCTGCTTTTAAAGTGCGCATTGGCCAGCCCGGCGGAGAAGAGTCGCTGAACGTTGCCGCGGCCGCCGCGATTTGCCTGCATGCCAGCGCAATCGCTGTGAAGTAAGGAATCGCTGAATAAGTCCTTGCGGATGGGCGACAGCCGTATCGGGTTGGGTTGCAAGGAAAATTTTGCAGCCAAATAGCTGGCTATTTGCGAGAAATTTCACGCAGCAGACCGCCCGAGGCCGGCTGATCGCACGCCGCAGGGGACTTGTTCAGCGCCTCTCTAAGGGTTAGCGTTAGGCGTCAACGTTATAATCAGAGGCTTTTTTAATCACAGCTTCGTCCAGGCGCGCTTCACAGCAAAAACACCACCAAAAGCAGTCTGCAAAGTCTTAATTTGACACCGCGCAGGCTTGGACGAGAAGTAAACTTTTCGGGAGTTCCAGTGCTTTTGTCTCTTCAGGGGAGCTTGCCCCACACACCCGCAATTTTGGCGCTGGCAGACGGTACGGTCTTCATCGGTTCATCCATCGGCGCTACAGGCAACACGGTCGGCGAGGTGGTTTTCAACACCGCCATGACGGGCTATCAGGAAATCTTGACCGATGCCAGCTACTGCCAGCAACTGGTCACGCTGACCTATCCGCACATTGGCAACTACGGTATCAATGCCGAAGATGTTGAGGCCGAAAAAATTCACGCCGCAGGCTTGATCATCAAAGACCTGCCGCTGCTGGCGTCCAACTTTCGTTCGTCAATGACGCTCAATGAATACCTGGTCAAGGAAGGCACGGTTGCGATTGCAAATATCGACACCCGCCAGTTAACCCGCCATTTGCGCACGCATGGCGCGCAAAACGGCTGCATTTTGGCGCTGGCTTTGGGTGAGCTTGTATCTCCTTCTGCAATCGATCAGGCCAAGACTTTGGCCAAAGCCGCGCCCAACATGTCAGGCCTTGATTTGGCAAAAGTCGTGTCGTGCCAGCAGACCTATGAATGGACGCAAACCGAATGGAAGCTGGGCTCGGGGTACGGCGTACAAATTACGCCGAAGTTTCACGTCGTCGCGTATGACTTTGGCATCAAGAAAAACATCTTGCGAATGCTCGCCCAGCGCGGCGCACGCGTGACCGTAGTGCCCGCGCAAACCAGTGCGCAAGACGTGCTCAAGCTCAAACCCGACGGCATCTTTTTATCCAATGGCCCCGGTGACCCTGAGCCATGTGATTACGCCATTGCAGCGGTCCGAGAGCTTATTGAAACTGGCATTCCCACCTTCGGCATTTGCCTGGGACACCAGA
The DNA here is from genome assembly GCA_031386895.1 of Polaromonas sp. GTDB lineage: Bacteria > Pseudomonadota > Gammaproteobacteria > Burkholderiales > Burkholderiaceae_C > Polaromonas. Next base: position 22,531 of record JANNCT010000041.1, on the reverse strand, counting down.
TCATGGCTTTGGCGGCAGGAGTTAAAACCTACAAGATGCAGCAAAGCCACCACGGCGCCAACCATCCGGTCAAAGACCTGGACACGGGACGCGTTAGCATCACCAGCCAGAACCACGGCTTTGCAGTTGACGACAAAAGCTTGCCGCCCAATCTGCGCGCCACCCACATCAGTTTGTTTGACGGCACGCTGCAAGGCCTGGCCTGGACGGACAAACCGGCGTTCTGCTTTCAGGGCCACCCAGAAGCATCGCCTGGGCCGCATGACATTTCTTACCTGTTCGATCGCTTCACAGCATTGATGGAACAACACGGCGGGAGCAAATAATGCCTAAACGCACTGACATCAAAAGCGTCCTCATCATTGGCGCAGGCCCTATCATCATTGGTCAGGCGTGCGAGTTTGACTACTCTGGCGTGCAGGCTTGCAAGGCGCTGCGGGAAGAGGGTTACAAGGTCATTTTGATCAACAGCAACCCGGCCACCATCATGACCGACCCGGCCACGGCCGACGTGACGTACATCGAGCCCATCACGTGGCAGACGGTTGAAAAAATCATTGCCAAAGAAAAACCCGATGCGATTTTGCCCACCATGGGTGGGCAGACCGCGCTGAACTGCGCGCTGGATTTATGGAATAACGGCGTGCTTGAGAAGTACGAGGTTGAACTCATTGGTGCAAAACCCGAGGCGATCGACAAGGCCGAAGACCGCCTGAAGTTCAAAGACGCGATGACCAAAATTGGCCTGGGCTCAGCCAGGTCGGGCATTGCGCACACGCTTGAAGAAGCTTGGGCAGTGCAAAAAACGCTCGGCTTTCCGACGGTGATTCGCCCCAGCTTCACGCTGGGCGGCACGGGCGGCGGCATTGCTTACAACGCTGAAGAGTTTGAGACGATTTGCAAGCGCGGCATTGAGGCATCGCCCACCAGTGAGCTGCTGATTGAAGAGTCGCTGCTGGGCTGGAAAGAATACGAAATGGAAGTGGTTCGCGACACGGCGGACAACTGCATCATCGTGTGTTCGATTGAAAACCTGGACCCGATGGGCGTGCACACAGGTGACTCCATCACCGTGGCTCCAGCGCAAACGCTGAGCGACAAGGAATACCAGATTTTGCGTAACGCTTCGCTCGCGGTGCTGCGTGAAATCGGCGTCGACACGGGCGGCTCCAACGTGCAGTTTGCTATCAACCCTGATGACGGCCGCATGGTCGTCATCGAGATGAACCCACGCGTGTCCCGCTCGTCGGCGCTGGCCTCTAAAGCCACCGGGTTCCCGATTGCCAAAGTCGCCGCCAAGCTGGCCATTGGCTACACGCTGGACGAGCTGCGCAACGAGATCACGGGTGGTGCAACACCGGCATCGTTTGAGCCCAGCATTGATTACGTCGTGACGAAGATCCCACGCTTTGCGTTTGAAAAATTTCCAACAGCCGATGCGCGCTTGACCACGCAGATGAAGTCGGTCGGTGAAGTCATGGCGATGGGGCGCACCTTTCAGGAGTCGTTTCAGAAAGCGCTGCGCGGGCTGGAAGTTGGCGTTGACGGCATGAACGAAAAAACCCAAGACCGCGAAGTGCTGGAGAAAGAACTTGGCACACCCGGCCCCGACCGCATCTGGTACGTGGGCGATGCGTTTGCGATGGGCATGAGCGTTGAAGAAGTCTTCGCGCTGACCAAAATTGACCGCTGGTTTCTGGTGCAGATTGAGCAGATCGTCAAGATCGAACTTGAACTGGAAACCACGTCACTTGAAAAAATCGACGCCGCGACTTTGCGTGCGCTCAAGCAAAAAGGTTTTTCAGATCGCCGCTTGGCGCGTCAGCTTAAAACCACCGACACCGCCATACGTGCGGCCCGCCGAGAACTCGGCGTTCGTCCAGTTTTCAAACGGGTTGACACCTGCGCCGCCGAGTTCGCCACCAACACTGCATATTTGTATTCAACCTACGAGGCCGTTGGCTCAGAGTGCGAAGCCGAACCCACCACCAACAAAAAAATCATGGTGCTGGGCGGTGGACCCAACCGCATCGGGCAGGGAATTGAGTTTGACTATTGCTGCGTGCACGCCGCTTTGGCAATGCGTGAAGACGGCTACGAGACCGTCATGGTCAACTGCAACCCGGAAACCGTATCCACCGACTACGACACGTCAGACCGCTTGTACTTTGAGCCGCTCACACTTGAAGACGTGCTGGAAATCGTCGACAAAGAAAAGCCGCTCGGTGTGATTGTTCAGTACGGCGGGCAAACGCCTTTGAAGCTGGCGCTGGACCTGGAAGCCAACGGCGTGCCCATCATTGGCACGTCGCCAGACATGATTGACGCCGCTGAAGACCGCGAGCGTTTCTCGGCACTGCTGCGCGAGTTGGCTTTGCTGCAGCCGCCAAACGCCACCGCGCGTACAGAGCCTGAAGCACTTGAAAAAGCCGCTGCGCTGGGCTACCCGCTGGTGGTACGCCCTAGCTACGTGTTGGGTGGCCGCGCAATGGAAATTGTGCATGAGCAGCGCGACCTCGAGCGCTACATGCGTGAAGCCGTCAAAGTCAGCCACGACTCGCCCGTGTTGCTAGACCGCTTTCTGAACGACGCCATTGAGTGCGACGTCGACTGCATTCGCGACGACACAGGCGCAAGCTTTATTGGCGGCGTGATGGAGCACATTGAGCAAGCAGGAGTGCACAGCGGCGACTCAGCTTGCTCATTGCCGCCGTACTCACTCAGTGCCGAAACGGTGCTGGAAATCAAGCGCCAAACCGCCGCCATGGCCACCGCCCTGAATGTGGTCGGCCTGATGAACGTGCAGTTCGCGATTCAGCACGTGGATGGCAAAGACCTCATTTACGTGCTGGAAGTCAACCCGCGCGCCTCCCGTACGGTTCCGTTCGTCAGCAAAGCCACCGGCATCCAGCTGGCCAAAGTAGCGGCGCGCTGCATGGTGGGCCAATCGCTGGCGTCGCAAGGCATCACGAAGGAAGTGACGCCGCCGTACTTCAGCGTTAAAGAAGCGGTTTTCCCGTTCGTGAAGTTTCCGGGCGTTGACACCATTCTTGGGCCTGAGATGAAGTCCACCGGCGAAGTGATGGGCGTTGGAAAAACGTTTGGCGAGGCTTTTGTCAAGTCGCAGCTGGGCGCAGGTACCAAACTGCCGACGGCTGGTACGGTCTTCCTGACGGTTAAAAACAACGATAAACCGCGTGCAGTCGAAGTGGCACGGGCGTTAAGCGCTATGAAGTTTGACATTGTGGCCACCAAAGGCACTGCCGCTTCCATCGTTGCGGCGGGCATTGCATGCCGAGTCGTCAACAAGGTGGCAGAAGGCCGGCCAAACGTGGTCGACATGATCAAAAACAACGAGATTGCGCTGGTCATCAACACAGTAGAAGAGCGCCGCAATGCAATTGCCGATTCACGGCAAATCCGCACGTCATCTTTGTTGGCGCGTGTGACAACCTTCACGACGATTGCGGGTGCGGAAGCTGCGGTTGAAGGCATGAAGCACCTGGACAACCTGGGCGTAATTTCAGTTCAGGAAATGCATGAGCAACTTGCCCCCACGGTCGCTCACTTCGTGTAGTTCCTTGCCCCCCGAGGGGGCCGCCCGCCTGCGGCCTGGCAAAGCCAGTTCCGCGGCTTGAGCTTGGAAATGCGGGTACGCCACCAGCGCAATTGCAGGTAGGTTTGCATTAAACTTGGGAAAATACAAATATCGCCGCTACCAGGCAACTGGTGGCGGTTTTGCTTTTAGAGAAACGAATAAACATGGCTACTGTTCCCATCACAAAAATCGGTGCTGAAAAACTCAAGGTTGAGCTGCACGAACTCAAAACGATTCACCGCCCGTGGGTCATCAACGCTATTTCTGAGGCGCGTGCGCAGGGCGATTTGAGCGAAAATGCCGAGTATGAATCCGCCAAAGACCGGCAGGGCTTTGTCGAAGGCCGGATTCAGGAAATAGAAGGCAAATTGTCGGTCGCACAAATCATTGATCCGTCTGAAATGGATGCGGGCGGCAAGGTTGTTTTTGGCTCGACCATTGAGCTGGAAGACGAAGACTCTGGCAACAAAGTCACCTACCAGATCGTGGGTGAGGACGAGGCCGACATCAAGTTTGGACGCGTCAATATTGGCTCACCGATTGCGCGCGCGCTGATCGGCAAAGACGAGGGCGACACGGTGGAGTTTCAAGCGCCGGGCGGCTTGAAGCGCTATGAAATTATTGCGGTGATGTACATCTGAGCTGCGCAATGCGCTATCGTTTTGGCGTGATGATTGCCGCCCTTTGGTGGGGCAGCCTGACTGCGCTGGGTTTTATGGTCGTGCCGATGCTCTTTTCACACTTGCCCAGCCCGGCAGCAGCAGGGCAGATGGCGGCCAAACTTTTTACTGCACAAACCTGGCTTAGTATTGCCTGCGCCATGTTTTTACTTCTGATTTACAACCAAAAAGAAGCTGTAGCCCAAGATATACGGGCGCAAGCAGCTATTAAATTTATAGTAACTGGGCTGCTGCTGGCAGTACTGGTGGAGTTTGGCTTGTCACCGCGCATCGTCAGCGCGCGCGCTGATGGTGGTAATTTAAAGCTGCTGCACGGCCTGGGCACCGCGATGTGTTTCGGCCAGTGGTTGTGTGCGGGGTTTGCGCTTTGGGGTTTAAGCCGAGCTGAAACGCGAGGAGTTCAACGCGAAGGGTAGGAGAGCGCGCAGGGCGCGGAGAGGAGCTAAGTACTCAATTTATCTTTTCTTGCTCAGCGTCCTCCGCTCTCTCCTCTTCTTGGCGTCGAAGATATCTGCTCCCGACTTACAAGCGCTCTGCAGCTTCCAAAGTATTGACCAGTAACATGGTGATCGTCATCGGCCCCACACCGCCCGGCACCGGTGTAATGTAGCCCGCGACCTTGCTCACAGCATCAAAATCGACATCACCGCACAGCTTGCCGTTGTCGTCGCGGTTCATGCCAACATCAATCACCACCGCGCCGGGCTTGACCATGTCGGCAGTTAAAACATTGCGCTTGCCCACTGCAGCAACGATCACGTCGGCTTGCAGCGTCATGGCTTTCAAGTCTGCAGTGGCGCTGTGGCAAACAGTGACTGTGGCGTTTTTTTGCAGAAGCATGAGCGCCATGGGCTTGCCGACGATGTTGCTGCGGCCAATGACTACTGCGTGTTTGCCTTTGAGGTCATAGCCTTTGCCCCCTTCGTGGTTAGCGATGCTTTCGAGCATCTTCATGCAGCCGTAGGGCGTGCAGGGCCAAAACCCTGGCTGGCCCACCATCAATGCGCCAGCGCTGGCCACGTGAAATCCGTCAACGTCTTTGGCGGGCGCAATCGCTTCAATCACCTTGTGCGCGTCAATGTGCGGGGGTAGTGGCAGCTGCACCAATATGCCGTGTATGGCGGGGTCGTTGTTCAACGCATCAACGCGCGCCAAGAGGTCAGCCTCGCTCAAAGTGGCGGGGTGCCGGTCAAGTACTGAGTAAATGCCGTTGTCTTCGCAGGCTTTGACCTTGTTGCGAACGTACACCTGGCTGGCCGGGTTCTCGCCCACCAACACCACTGCCAGGCCAGGCGTCACACCGCGAGCGCGCAGGGCGGCGGCGCGCTGGGCGACGTTCAGTCGCAGTTGTTTGGATAGGGCGATACCGTCGATGATTTGGGCTGTCATGGCTATTTTTTGAATTTACAAGTAAAAACGCCCGTTAGCCAAATGGATACGGGCGCAAGCAGCTATAAAATATATAGCAATTTGGAAGAGGTGAATCAGCCTTTCGGAGTCGTCGAGCCCAAGGCAATTTTTAACAGGTCGGCCACGGTATTGGCATTGAGCTTTTCCATGATGTTGGCGCGGTGCGCTTCAACGGTTTTGATGCTGATGCCCAGGTCGTCAGCAATCTGCTTGTTCAGGCGGCCCGCAACAATGCGCTCAAGCACCTGGGTTTCACGCGTCGTCAGCTTGGCCAGCAACGCGTCGCGGCTGGCCGACTGCTGGTGGCCCGCAAAAGCGGCTCTGGCTTGCTCCAGCATGCGCTCGACCAGATTGACCAAAGCTTCTTCCTGAAACGGCTTCTGGATGAAATCCATCGCGCCTTTTTTCATGGTTGTCACCGCCATTGGCACGTCGCCGTGGCCGGTGATGAACACGATCGGTAACGGTGACTTGCGCTCAACGAGTTTGTCTTGCAATTCCAGGCCCGTCATGCCGCCCATGCGGATGTCGACGATCAGGCAGGCGACTTCGCGCGCGTCGTAGCGGCTTAAAAAAGTTTCAGCTGAGTCGTAGCACCGCACGCGGTAGTCTTTTCCTTCGAGCAGCCACTGCAGTGAGTCGCGCACGCCTTCGTCGTCGTCAACTACGTACACGGTGCCTTTTTTCGGTATCAAGCTCATAGCAAACTTTCTTTAACAAACTCTTTTATCTATACAGCTCAAGACAGGCTTGAGTTCTTCGACGACAAATTGTCAGGAACCGAATTAAGTGCAAATGCTGCCGTGTCTACAAGTGGTTTTACCGGTATCCAGAAGGTAAACCGGCAGCCCACTACAGCGCCTGCATTGTAAAGGTTCTCCGCGTACAGCCGGCCGTGGTGGGACTCCACAATACTGCGGCACAACTTCAGCCCGATGCCCATACCTTCGGGTTTGGTGGTGTAGAAAGCCTCATATACCCGGGCCATAACTTCTTCTGACATACCCAGGCCGGTGTCAAGCACTGAAAACTCCACCACCGCCTTGTCGTCGATGGTTTTTGGCACCACCCGCAGCTCGACACTGCGGCGGGCAACTGGCAGCTTGGCATGTTCAATCGACTCTGCAGCGTTTTTCATCAAATTGATCAGCACCTGCTCAATCAAAATCGGGTCCACCATGATTTGCGGCAACCGCGCCGCGATGTAGTGGCTCTGGCGCACGTTGTGGCGGCGCAGCTCAATTTCAGCCAGCTCCATTGCGTTGCTGACCATCGTGCCCACATCGGCCAATGTGCGGTTGGGTTCACTGCGTTTGACGAACGAGCGGATACGCTGAATGATTTGCCCGGCGCGGCTGGCTTGCTTGGCAGTTTTTTCAAGCGCCACCAAAAGCTCTTGCGTGGTGATTTTGTCGCCTTTAATGCGGGTGACCATGCCGTTGCAGTAGTTGTTAATCGCTGTCAACGGCTGGTTGAGTTCATGCGCAACGCTCGATGCCATCTCGCCCATGGTGATCAGGCGGCTGGCGGTTTGCGCCCGTTCGTTTTGCTGCGCGGTTTGCTCTTCAGCGTGGCGGCGCGGTGTGATGTCGGTTGCAATCACCATTTGCGCCAGGCGGCCATCGACCCACGTCAGGTAGCGGGAGCGCACCTCAAGCCACTTGCTGAGCTCAGGAATAAAGATTTCTGCGTTTTTGCTTTGCGCTGCAGTCAGTGAGTCGGTCGGCAGGCCGGCCAGTCCGTCGACTTCATCCATCCCGTCGCCGCTGGAGGTGGCTGCTGGCATGCCGGCCTGCGCAATCAGCCGCAAATGGCCCGACACATCGGCGCTGAACCATGAGCGGTACAACTTGTTGGCAAACAGAAGCTCCTCACTGCCCAGTGGCGCTACAGACACCGCAGCATCCAGCCCCTCCAGCACCGTGGTGAACCGTTCATACGATGCGGTGAGTTCTTCGCGCACGCGTTTGGGCTCGGTGATGTCGGTCATCGACGTCATCCAGCCGGTTTGCAGGCCGCGCGGGTCAACCAAGGGCGAGACGTACATGCGCGCGTCAAACACGGCGCCCGTGCGGCGCTTTATTTGCACTTCAAAGCCGCCCGGCGGCGAGCGGCCTTGCAGCTCATCGGCCAGCCGCGCCTGCAGCGACTGCTGCTCACCGGCAGGCCAGTAAGGAAAAGGCGGCGCGCTGCCCACCAGCTCGGCCTCGCTCCAGCCGGTCATCTGGCAAAACGCAGGGTTTACATAAGTGATGCGGCCATTCATATCCAGTGCCCGCATGCCGGTCAGCATGGAGTTTTCCATCGCGCGGCGAAAGTTGGTTTCAATCACCAGCGCCTGCTGCGCCTGCACGCGCCTGCGGGTGTGCCGCCACGTGCCTATCAGCATCCATACGGTGAGTGCACTTAACGCGCTGACGAGCCAGAAAAACCCGCTACCGACCACGCCCAGAGAAGCGCGATAGCCCTGTGCCCGAATCAACAGACCGTTGCCGACCAACGAGACAGGAATTTCGTATTCAGCCGCGTCTTCAATCCACGGCAACAACTGGCCCGCACGGTTGCGTTTGGGCGCCAGGCTGCCTGCCAGCAAGCGGCCTTTGTCATCCACCAGCGCCACCGCATATTTGGCCGTGACTTCTGAAGGAACGCCATAGCGCAGCATGCCTTCAATTGAGTATTCCGCCAGAATGACGCCGCCAAATTTGGTTTGCTCTTCCAGCGGGACCAGCAACTGCAGGGCGGCAGCCTCGCCCTTGCGGGCTTCCAAAGTGTTCGCGGTGGTGTCGGGTTTGCTGTCAAAAGGGCGGGAATACACCGGCTGACGCAGGTCCCGCGCCAGGTCGTAAGTGCCATCGGTTTCACCAGGTTGCAGCGTTTGGCCGGGCGTGCGCAGCTGGGCTGAATTGGCACTGGCCGAGCTGTACGACGCCTTCACCCGCCGCCGGGCATCCACCCAGGTTACCGCCAGCAGCTCGGGGTACTGGTTGACCAGTGTTTCAGTTTGCACCACAAACTCTTCGGCATCGACCTCGTTGTTTGAGATGTCACGGCCCAGCCGCATCAGCTGCTCCTGGCGCTCTAGCAGCCGCAGGCGCAGGCGCTGCTGCGCGTATTCCACATCGCGCTTGACGGCTTGCTGCTCGCGGTCAATTTCTTCAAGGCGCAGGTAGCCAAAAGCGGCCACCACCGCACACAAAAACAAAATCACCGCCAGCAGCGGCCCCAACGTAATGAAACGGTCTTGCCGCGCTGGCGATTGTTTGCGCCACCAGCGACGCCACAGCGCCATGGGTGCTGCGTTGGTGGCAATGAGGCGGGAAGGTGGTGGAAGGTAGGCCATAGGGCACAGGTGAGTTTAAGTGAATGGATCAAATCAGGCGGCAACAAGTCTCGCCACGCAGGTTCTTTTTTCTTAATATGAAATCAGTACGCATAATTTGAAAATTTGAATTCATTGTGCGAAAATAGAGAACCAAGCTTAAAAACACCTACATTGCACTTAACGGGCTAAAAATTTCCATCTGAACCCGTTACGTGCAAAGTTATCGCAGGAGACACAACATGGCAGCCAACCCCATTCCCACCGATTCAGGCAGCAGCGCGAACAGCGCACTGGACCAGGACGCACAAGAAACCCGCGAGTGGCTGGACGCGCTGTCCGCGGTCATCGACAGCGAAGGCCCGGAGCGTGCACATTTTTTACTCGAGCAACTGCTGGAGCACGCCCGCCAGAGCAGTATTGACATGCCGTTTTCAGCCACCACCGGATATGTCAACACGCTGGAACCTGACCAGGAAGAACGCTCACCCGGAAATCTTGAAATTGAAAAGCGACTGCGCGCCTACATGCGGTGGAACGCGATGGCCATGGTCGTTAAAGCCAACAGGCTGCACCCGGCGGATGGCGGTGACTTGGGTGGGCATATTGGCTCATTTGCGTCGCTGGCCAGTTTGTTTGGCGCGGGCTTTAACCACTTCTGGCATGCCGAGTCGAATGAACCTGGCAAAGAGCACGGCGGCGACTGTCTGTACATACAAGGCCACGTATCGCCCGGTGTTTACGCGCGTGCTTACCTTGAAGGGCGGCTAACTGAAGAGCAGTTGCTGAACTTCAGGCAAGAAGTCGATGGCAAGGGCTTGTCGAGCTACCCGCACCCTAAATTAATGCCTGAGTTTTGGCAGTTCCCCACGGTGTCAATGGGACTGGGCCCGCTGATGGCTATTTATCAGGCGCGGTTTTTAAAGTACCTGCACGCACGCGGCATTGCTGACACCGCCAACCGAAAAGTCTGGGTGTTTTGCGGTGATGGCGAAATGGACGAGGTTGAATCGCTCGGCGCCATTGGCCTGGCAGCACGTGAGCGCTTGGACAACCTGATCTTCGTCATCAACTGCAACCTGCAGCGCTTGGATGGCCCGGTGCGCGGCAACGGCAAAATTATTCAAGAGCTGGAAGGTGAGTTTCGCGGCTCTGGCTGGAACGTATTGAAGTTGATTTGGGGTAACGGCTGGGACCCCTTGTTGGCGCGCGACAAAGACGGCGCGCTCAAAAAAGTCATGATGGATACGCTCGACGGCGACTACCAAGCCATGAAGGCCAACGACGGTGCCTACGTGCGCAAACACTTCTTTGGCCAGAACCCGAAAACGCTGGAGATGGTTGCCAAAATGAGCGACGACGACATCTTTAATTTGCGCCGTGGCGGGCATGATTCGCAAAAAGTCTACGCCGCGTTTCACGCAGCAGTTAAACACGTTGGTCAGCCGACGGTGCTTCTCATCAAAACCGTCAAAGGTTTTGGCATGGGCAAAATCGGTGAAGGCAAAAACAACGTTCACCAAACCAAAAAGTTGTCTGACGACGATATCAAGGCCTTCCGCGACCGCTTTGGTATTCCGATTCCTGACAGCCAGCTGGCCGACATTCCGTTTTACAAACCAGCCGACGACACGCCTGAAATGCGCTACCTGCACGAGCGGCGCAAGGCCCTGGGTGGCTACCTGCCGCACCGCCGCACCAAGGCCGATGAAAGCTTCACCGTGCCTGCGCTGGACACGTTTAAATCGGTGATGGAGCCAACGCCGGAAGGCCGTGAAATTTCAACCACGCAAGCCTACGTTCGCTTTTTGACGCAGTTGCTGCGCGACCAGGCGCTGGGCCCGCGGGTGGTGCCAATTTTGGTCGATGAAGCCCGCACATTTGGCATGGAAGGCTTGTTCCGCCAGATCGGCATTTACAACCCCGATGGCCAAAAATACACACCGGTTGATAAAGACCAGGTGATGTACTACAAAGAAGACACCAAGGGTCAAATTCTGCAAGAGGGCATCAATGAAGCGGGCGGCATGAGCAGCTGGATTGCAGCGGCCACGTCGTACTCAACCAACAACCGCATCATGATTCCGTTTTATGTGTATTACTCCATGTTCGGCTTTCAGCGTGTCGGCGACCTGGCCTGGGCTGCGGGCGATATGCAGGCGCGCGGCTTTTTGTTGGGCGGCACGTCAGGGCGCACCACGCTCAACGGTGAAGGCCTGCAGCACGAAGACGGCCACAGCCACATCATGGCTGGCACGATTCCCAACTGCATTTCCTACGACCCAACCTTCGCACACGAAGTTGGCGTGATCTTGCACCACGGCCTAAAACGCATGGTGGAAAAGCAAGACAACGTGTATTTTTATTTGACACTGCTCAATGAAAACTATGCCATGCCAGGCCTCACGCCTGGTACTGAAGAGCAGATCATCAAGGGCATGTATTTGTGCAAGCCGGGTGCAGACACCGCCGCAGCCAATGCGCCGCGTGTTCAGTTGTTGGGCTCAGGCACCATACTGCGCGAATCAATTGCAGCGCAAGAGCTGCTGGAAAAAGAGTGGGGCGTCGCCGCCAACGTTTGGAGCTGCCCAAGCTTTAACGAACTGGCGCGCGATGGTCAAGATGCTGATCGCTGGAGCTTGCTACACCCGCTTGAAGCTGCCCGCGTCCCGTTCGTTGGCCAGCAGCTGGAAAAGCACCTGGGGCCGGTCATTGCGTCTACCGACTACATGAAGGCTTTTGCCGAACAGATTCGCAACTACATTCCCAAAGGGCGCACCTTCAAGGTGCTGGGTACCGACGGATTTGGTCGCAGCGACTTCCGCAGTAAATTGCGCGAGCATTTTGAAATCAACCGCCATTACATCGTGGTGGCGGCGCTCAAAGCGCTGAGCGAAGAAGGCACCGTGCCAGTCGCCAAAGTGGCCGAGGCGATTAAAAAATACGGTATCGCCGTCGACAAAATCAACCCGCTTTACGCATAACTTATTTTTGCGGGAAAGACCAACAAATACGCAAATCGATTTGTTGCTCTGTCCCCAACTGATTGGAGAAGAGACACCATGGCAACCATAGATATTGCAGTTCCAGACATTGGTGATTTTGATGAAGTTACCGTTATTGAGCTGTTGGTAAAGCCCGGCGACACTATCAAGGCAGACCAGTCGCTGCTGACAGTTGAGTCAGACAAAGCCTCGATGGAAATCCCGTCGAGCGCAGCTGGTGTGGTCAAAGAAGTCAAAGTCAAACTCGGCGACAAGGTCAAACAAGGATCTGTCGTTTTGAGCCTGGAAAGTGCCGATTTAGACTCGAATTTGGCATCAAAAGTGCCTGCAGCGCAAGAAATACGGGCGCAAGCAGCTTCTGAAATAATAGCAACTAAAGTAGCGCCCGCTGCGGCGGCTGCGCCTGCACCTGCTTCCAGTGGCCCAATCGACATCCATGTGCCAGATATCGGCGACTTCAAAGACGTGACCGTCATCGAAGTGCTGGTTAAGGTGGGCGACAGCATCAAGGTTGAGCAATCGCTGGTCACTGTGGAGTCTGACAAAGCCTCCATGGAGATTCCTTCGTCCGCCGCTGGCGTGCTGAAAGATCTGAAAGTCAAGCTGGGTGACAAGATCAATATTGGAGACTTGCTTGCTGTGCTGGAAGGGGCCGCGGTGAACGGGGCAGCTGCTGTTGCCTCACCTGCACCAGCACCTGCACCTGCACCTGCACCGGCACCTGCACCAGCAGTTTCCGCCTCGTCTGATCCCGGATCCACTCAGCCCATCGCAGCCGCGCCTGTTGCCGCTCCCGCGCACAACCCCACCACCGCACCTACTGGCGCGCTGCCCCACGCATCGCCTTCAGTACGCAAATTCGCACGCGAGCTGGGTGTTCCGCTGGCCGAAGTCAAAGGCGCGGGGCCCAAAGGCCGTATCACGATGGATGACGTGCAGGCGTTCACCAAGTCGGTGATGGCGGGCGCTGTACAAACGGTTGCGCAGGCTGCCAAAGTTCCTGCATCAGGTAGTTCTGGTGTTGGTATTGACTTACTACCGTGGCCCAAAGTGGACTTCGCCAAGTTCGGCCCAATTGAGCGCAAGGAGATGGGCCGCATCAAAAAAATCAGCGGTGCCAACCTGCTGCGTAACGCCATCGTCATTCCCGCAGTCACCAACTTTGACGATGCCGACATCACCGACCTTGAAGCGTTTCGTGTCGCGACGAATAAAGAAAACGAGAAGTCGGGCATCAAGGTAACGATGCTTGCGTTTCTCATCAAAGCTTGCGTGTCTGCGCTCAAAAAATTCCCAGACTTCAATGCGTCGCTTGATGGTGATTCAATCGTCTACAAGCAATACTTTCACATCGCCTTTGCGGCCGACACCCCCAACGGTTTGATGGTGCCCGTCATTCGCGATTGCGACAAAAAAGGCGTGATGCAGATCAGCGCCGAGATGGGCGAGCTGGCCAAAAAAGCACGGGACGGCAAACTCAGCCCGGCTGAAATGCAGGGCGCGTGCTTCACCATCTCCAGCCTGGGTGGTATTGGCGGGCGTTACTTCACACCCATCATCAACGCGCCCGAAGTCGCTATTTTGGGTGTGTGCAAAAGCAATATGGAACCCGTGTGGAACGGCACAGAATTTCAGCCACGGCTGATGTTGCCGCTGTCTCTTACTTGGGACCACCGAGTTATCGATGGCGCAGCTGCTGCGCGTTTTAATGCCTATCTCGGACAAATTTTGAGCGACTTCCGGCGGGTTCTGTTATGACCACAGTAGTCGTTGTGCGCAAATCTGGCCAGGTCGTGATGGCCGCAGACACCATGGTCACGTTTGGTGATACGCGCTTGCCGCACCGCTTCGAAGCCAACAGCAAAATCTTCAAGGTCACTGGCCCGCAAGGCATCAGCCACATTGGTATGGCGGGCACCGTGGCGCACTTTCCGGCTCTGCGCAAGGCTATCACGGCGTTGCCCAAAGAAGATTTGAAGCTGGGTTCCAAAGACGAGGTGTTTGATACGTTTTTAAAGCTGCACCCGCTGCTGAAAGACAACTTTTTTCTGCAAACCAAAGAAGACGACAACGACCCGTATGAGTCGATGCAGTTTACTGTGCTGATAGCCAATGCCAGTGGAATTTACGGCTTGTACAGTTACCGCGAAATTTTTGAATTCAAGGAATTTTGGGGTATCGGCACAGGGCGCGGCTTTGCGCTGGGCGCCATGCATGCTGCTTGGGGTAAATCCAAAACCGCCAAAGAAGTTGCCATGGCCGGCATGCACGCAGGCTGCGAGTTTGACAAAAACTCTGGCGGGCCAATCGATATTTACTCAGTGAAACTGAAGGTGTAGTCATGCTCGAAATTAAAGTGCCCGATATTGGCGATTTTGACGAAGTCACTGTGATTGAACTGCTGGTGAAAGTCGGCGACACCATCAAGGTTGACCAGAGTTTGCTGACCGTTGAAAGCGACAAAGCGTCGATGGAAATTCCGTCGTCAAGTGCGGGCGTGGTCAAGTCGATCAACGTCAAGCTGGGCGACAAGGTCAAACAAGGATCTGTCGTTTTAAGTGTTGAAAGTGCTGAATCCGGCGTTAATATGGTGCCAAAAGAGCCTGTAGCCCAACAGATACGGGCGCAAGCAGCTCCTGAAATAGTAGCATCTGTTGCTACAAAAACACCAGTTGCAAACAGCTTCGCAGGCACAGCCGATCTGGACTGCGACCTGCTGGTACTCGGCGCAGGCCCAGGCGGCTACAGCGCTGCTTTCCGCGCGGCGGATCTAGGGTTGAAAGTCATTTTGGTTGAGCGTTACGCCGCGCTGGGCGGTGTGTGCCTGAACGTCGGCTGCATCCCGTCGAAAGCATTGCTGCACGTAGCAGCAGTGATGGACGAAGTCAGCCACCTGGGCGCATTGGGCATTGAGTTTGGCCCGCCCAAAGTCAACATCGACATGCTGCGCAGCCACAAAGACAAGGTTATCGGCAAGCTCACCGGCGGCCTGGCAGCGATGGCCAAAATGCGCAAGGTAACTGTGGTGCGCGGTGTCGGCCAATTCGTGGGGGCAAACCATTTGCGGGTTGAAGAAACCAGTGGTGCGCAGGGTCAGGAAAAAACTGGAAAAAGCCAGACTATTGCGTTTAAAAACTGCATCATCGCCGCAGGCAGCCAGGCTGTACGCTTGCCCTTCATGCCCGACGACCCGCGCGTGGTCGATTCCACCGGCGCATTGGGCTTGAAAGAAGTGCCCAAGCGCATGTTGATTCTGGGCGGCGGCATCATCGGTCTGGAAATGGGCACGGTCTACAGCACGCTGGGCGCACGGCTGGACGTGGTGGAAATGATGGACGGCCTGATGCAAGGCGCTGACCGCGACCTGGTCAAAATCTGGCAAAAGATGAACGCGCCGCGTTTTGACAACATCATGCTGAAAACCAAAACGGTGGGTGCCAAGGCGAAGCCCGCTGGTATCGAAGTTACGTTTGAAAGCTCTGAGCCGGGCGAAGCTGGAGGCAACGCAAGCGTTGCGGCACCAGAGCCACAAACCTACGACCTGGTACTGCAAGCCGTAGGCCGCACCCCCAACGGCAAAAAGCTCGCCGCTGAAAAGGCAGGCGTAGCCGTCACAGACCGCGGCTTCATCAACGTCGATATCCAGATGCGCACCAACGTGTCCCACATCTTCGCCATCGGCGACATCATTGGTCAGCCCATGCTCGCGCACAAGGCGGTGCATGAAGGGCATGTCGCCGCTGAAGTCATCGCAGGCGAACTGCAAGGCAACAAAGAACTCGCCAGCGCCGCCTTCAACGCCAGAGTCATCCCAAGCGTCGCCTACACCGACCCCGAAGTCGCATGGGTCGGCCTGACGGAAGACGAGGCCAAGGCAAAAGGCATCAAGATCAAAAAAGGCCTGTTCCCCTGGACAGCATCAGGCCGCGCCATTGCCAACGGCCGGGACGAAGGCGTCACCAAACTGCTGTTTGATGACAGCCCCGAGGCACACGGCCACGGCAAAATACTGGGCGGCGGCATGGTCGGCACCCATGCGGGCGACATGATTGGTGAGATTGCGTTGGCTATTGAAATGGGTGCTGATGCAATCGACATCGGCAAAACGATTCACCCACACCCCACGCTTGGGGAATCGATTGGAATGGCGGCTGAGGTCGCGCATGGAAGTTGTACGGACTTGCCGCCTGTGAAGCGGTAAAACAGCATCCGATTCCCAATAAAAACCCTAGCTTTCCTAGCTCGGGTTTTTTTCTTTGCGGCCAGAGAATATGCGCAGGTGCCGTGCTGGAATCAAAGGCTAACGGTCACAAACGTGGGTACGATAGGGCGAATTACTTCAATCCAGTCGAAAACTCTATTCGACACGTTAACCGTCACCTATGTCTTCACCCCCGTTCAACTATCCCCCGCGGCCTGAAGCCACAAAGCATGTCGTGCGGGAGGAGCAGATCGAATACGGCTTCATCGGCAAACTTCAACGCCTCAAATACGAATACCGCGATGACATTCGTGACCGAGCTTCGCTCGAGCAGAACTTCCGCGAGAAGTTTGAGGCGCTGAACCGCGTCAAGCTGTCCGACGGAGAGTTCGCCCGCCTGCTCGATGAAATCGTCACGCCCGACGTATTCACCGCAGCCAAGACCCTGCGCACTATCAATTCATTCACGCGCGAAGACGGCACGCCACTCAATTACACGCTGGTCAACATCAAAGACTGGTGCAAAAACACCTTCGAGGTGGTCAACCAGCTGCGCATCAACACCGACTACAGCCACCACCGATATGACGTGCTCATCCTCATCAACGGCGTGCCATGCGTGCAGATCGAGCTGAAAACGCTGGGCATCAACCCGCGCCGCGCCATGGAGCAAATCGTTGACTACAAAAACGACCCTGGTAACGGTTACACCAAAACGTTGCTGAGCTTTTTGCAGTTGTTCATCGTCAGCAACCGTACCAATACCTACTACTTCGCCAACAACAATGCGCGGCACTTTGCGTTCAATGCGGACGAGCGCTTTTTGCCCATCTACCAGTTTGCGGACGAGACCAATAACAAGATCAGCCAGCTTGACGAGTTTGCTGACAAGTTTTTGGCCAAATGCACCTTGGGCGAAACTATCAGCCGCTACATGGTGCTGGTGGCCAGCGAGCAAAAGCTTTTGATGATGCGGCCGTACCAGGTGTATGCGGTAAAGCAAATCGTGGACTGCATCCACCAAAACTGCGGCAATGGCTACATCTGGCACACCACCGGCAGCGGCAAGACGCTTACGTCTTTCAAAGCATCCACGCTGCTCAAAGACAACCCCGACATTGAAAAGTGCCTCTTTGTGGTGGACCGCAAAGACCTTGACCGCCAGACCCGTGAGGAATTCAACCGCTTCCAAGAAGGCTGCGTGGAGGAAAACACCAACACCGCCACGCTTGTGCGCCGCCTGCTGTCTGACGACTATGCCGACAAGGTGATCGTCACCACCATTCAAAAGCTGGGCTTGGCGCTGGACGAAAACAGCAAGCGCAATAAACAGCAAAGGAAAGACGGCAGGGCCACCTTCAAAGAGCAACTGGCACCGCTAAGCGACAAGCGCATCGTCTTCATCTTTGACGAATGTCACCGCTCCCAATTCGGCGACAACCACGACGCCATCAAAAACTTTTTTCCTAAGGCTCAGCTCTTTGGCTTTACCGGTACGCCGATTTTTGAGAAGAACGCCACGGTCAAGCAGT
Source organism: Polaromonas sp. (assembly GCA_031386895.1). Classification (GTDB taxonomy): domain Bacteria; phylum Pseudomonadota; class Gammaproteobacteria; order Burkholderiales; family Burkholderiaceae_C; genus Polaromonas. The sequence goes on along the minus strand of JANNCT010000041.1, from coordinate 4,783 downwards.
TTGAGGGTGAGGAAGGCCAGTTGCGTACTACGCAAGACATCTTTCAAAAGCAGCTACACGCCTACACCATCACCCACGCCATTGAAGACGCCAACGTGCTGCGGTTCCATGTGGACTACTACAAGCCCGAGGGGCAAGGCACCAAATCTGCCCAGCCCAAGCCCGGTGAGGCGCTGGCTAAACGGGCGGTGATCGAGGCCATTCTGGCCAAACACAACACGGCCACGGCCAACCGCCGCTTTAACGCCGTGCTGGCCACTGCCAGCATCAACGACGCCATCGAATACCACAGGCTATTTGCCGAACTGCAGCAAGCCAGACAAGAAGCCAACCCTGACTTTGTGCCGCTCAATATCGCCTGCGTGTTCTCGCCACCAGCCGATGGCGATGCCGATGTGAAGCAGATTCAAGAAGACCTGCCGCAAGAAAAGCAGGACAACCAGCAAGACCCCGAGGGCAAAAAGGCTGCCCTCAAAGCCATCTTGGCCAGCTACAACACGCGCTACGGCACCAACCACAGCATCAATGAGTTCGACCTGTACTACCAAGACGTGCAAAAGCGCATCAAAGACCAGCAGTGGCCCAATGCCGACTACCCCGCCGCTAAGAAAGTCGACATCACGATCGTGGTGGACATGCTGCTCACCGGCTTTGACAGCAAATACCTGAATACCTTGTACGTAGACAAAAACCTCAAGTACCACGGCTTGATACAGGCGTTCTCGCGCACTAACCGCGTGCTCAACGGCACCAAGCCTTATGGAAACATTCTGGACTTTCGCCAGCAACAAACCAACGTGGATGCCGCCATTGCCCTGTTCTCAGGCGAAAAGTCGGGCGAAGAGGCTCGCAAAATCTGGCTGGTAGACCAAGCCCCAGTAGTTATCCAAAAGCTGGACGCAGCCGTCACCGTGCTGGCCGACTTCATGCAAAGCCAGGGCCTGACCTGCACGCCCGATGCCGTGCACAGCCTTAAGGGTGACGACGCGCGCGCTGCCTTCATCAAAAACTTTAAAGAAGTGCAGCGGCTTAAAACCCAGCTTGACCAGTACACCGACCTGACAGAAGACAACGCTACGGCCATTGAACACATCTTGCCCGCAGAAAATTTGCAAGGCTTTCGAGGTGCGTACCTGGAGACAGCCCAGCGCCTCAAGCACCAACAAGCCCAGCAGGACAAAGGCGCAGATATCAAAGGCGCTGACGCAGCCGCTGTAGACCAGCTCGACTTTGAGTTTGTGCTTTTCGCTAGCGCGGTGATCGACTACGACTACATCATGGGCCTGATGTCCCGTTACTCCCAAGGCACTGGCAAACAGAAGATGACCAAGGACGAGCTGATCGGGCTGATCCTGGCCGATGCCAAGTTCATGGACGAGCGCGACGACATTGCTGCGTACATCAACACCCTGAAGGCAGGTGAAGGCTTGAGCGAAGTCGCTATCCGCGAGGGCTACACCCGGTTCAAGAAAGAAAAAGATAGCACGGTGCTGGCCGAAATTGCTACGCGCCACCAACTAGCCCCGGCCGCCTTGCAAACCTTTGTTGATAGCATCTTGCAGCGCATGATTTTTGATGGAGAAGTCTTGAGCGACCTGATGGCTCCGCTGGACTTGGGCTGGAAGCTTAGAGCCGAGGCAGAATTGGCTTTGATGAGAGAGCTGGCGCCATTGCTGACCAAACGCGCTCAAGGCCGCGACATTTCTGGCCTGAGCGCGTATGAGCAATAAGCCTGTACCGGTCTATCACCCAGACTTTGCTGAGGTGCTGGGGCACATTCAGCAAACGCGGCAGCGGGTCTTTGCACAGGCCAACACCAGCCTCATAACCCTGTACTGGCACGTCGGTGGCATCATCAGCCAGCGGGTGGAGCAAGCAGGCTGGGGCAAGGGCGTGGTGGCAGAGCTGGCGCGCTACATTGCTCAGGCCGACCCCGGCCTTAAAGGCTTCAGTGACAAAAACCTGTGGCGTATGAAGCAGTTTTATGAGACCTATCAGGGCGACGAAGAACTCGCGCCACTGGCGAGAGAATTACCCTGGACGCACAACGTCATCATTTTTTCGCGCTGCAAAAGCCCGACCGAACGCAAGTACTACTTACACCAAACCATTGCTGAAAAACTGGGCAAGCGCGAGCTGGAGCGGCAAATTGATGCAGCAACTTTTGAGCGCATCAGCCAGTCCGCAAAACTCTCGCCAGCGGCGAGAGTTTTGCATCCCGACATAGGCGGCGTGTTCAAAGACCACTACATACTGGAATTTCTGGGGCTGCCCGAGCCGCATAGCGAAAACGACCTGCAATGCGCCATGGTGCAGCACATGAAAGCCTTTGTACTGGAGCCGGGCAAAGACTTTCTGTTTGTGAGCGAGCAGCACCGCCTGCAGGTGGGCAATCAGGATTTCTATATTGATCTGCTGTTCTACCACCGGGGCCTGTCTGCGCTGGTGGCCTTTGAGCTGAAAGTGGGCCAGTTCAAGCCCGAGCACATGGGTCAGCTCAATTTCTACCTTGAGGCGCTAGACCGCGACGTAAAGAAGCCGCACGAAAACCCCAGCATCGGCGTGTTGCTGTGCCGCGACAAAGATGACGAGGTGGTGGAATACGCCCTCTCGCGCAACCTCTCACCCGCGCTGGTGGCGCAATATCAATTGCAACTGCCTGATAAAAAATTGATTGCCGCCAAATTGCATGAGTTGCTCGTGCGGCATGAAGGGGTGGGCAATGAGTGAGGGGAATGCTTTGGTGCCCAAGCTGCGGTTTCCGGAGTTTCGGGGGGCCGCGGGTTGGCAAAAGCAGTTCGGAGCTGACTTGTTTGACCAGATTAGCGACAAGAAGCCCGAACCTGGACTTCCCGTGTTGGCAATCACGCAAGAACACGGGGCGATCCCCCGGCACATGATCGACTACCACGTCTCGGTGACAGAGAAGAGCATCGAGAGCTACAAAGTTGTTCAAGTCGGAGACTTCATCATCAGTCTGCGTTCGTTTCAAGGTGGCATTGAGTATTCGCAGTACCAAGGCATATGCAGTCCAGCGTATGTTGTGTTGCGTCGGCGTGGTGGCGGAAGCGATACTTATTTCAGACACTACCTGAAGACTGACAGATTCATTCAAATCCTCACGAAAAACCTTGAAGGTTTGCGTGACGGAAAAATGATCAGCTACAAGCAGTTTTCAGAATTGCAAATCCCCGTTCCAGCATCTGAAGAACAACAAAAAATCGCCGATTGTCTGAGTTCCTTGGACGAACTGATCGCCGCGCAAGCCCGCAAAGTGGACGCGCTCAAGACCCATAAAAAAGGGCTGATGCAGCAGCTTTTCCCCCGCGAAGGCAAAACCCAACCGCGACTGCGGTTTCCTGAGTTTCGGGAGGCGGGGGAGTGGGAGGAGACCCGCCTAGGGAAGTTGGGAAAACTTGTCTCTGGGCTCACATACAGCCCAGATGATGTGCGTGGGTCTGGGTTGTTGGTGTTGCGTTCATCGAACGTCCAAAATAGCGAAATTGCGCTTGATGACTGTGTTTATGTGGACCAAGCCATCAAAGGGGCGAACTTATCTCAGCCCGCGGACATACTGATTTGTGTCCGAAACGGTTCAAAAGCATTGATTGGCAAATGCGCTCTGATACCGCAGGGCATGCCGTTATGCACACATGGTGCATTTATGACGGTTTTCCGTGCCTACACACCGAACTTTGTCTTTCAGCTTTTCCAAACTGACAGATATCAAAAGCAAGTGGCTGGAGATCTTGGAGCCACGATTAATTCGATCAACGGTACACGCTGCGCGCCACCGAGGACACGCCTTTCTTCCACCACGTTGCGTCACTCTCCGAGCTGCAACTGGCCGCTGCCCCCGTTACCGGCAAGCTTTACACTTTTCATTTCAACGCCCTGCGCAGCATCATGGAAAAAACGGCGTCGTTCTTCGGGCACGCGGACATTTCCTTCTGCCTCAAGGCGCTGAACAACGAAGAAGATCTGGTGCTCTACAACCGTGCCTTGAACCTGCTCAGCCATGGCAAGTACGCCATCCATGAACCGACCGAAATGGGCGAAGACAACAAAGAGCTGTTCCGGCGCATTCTGGAAGACTTCACCACAGCATTTCAGTTTGACCTGCCGGACATTCTTGGAGCGCCCGCGCCCCCAGCCACACCGGCCACGACCCCATGAACGAGCTGATCCTCTACACCACCGACGACGGCAAGAGCCAAATTCAACTGCGGGCCGACCTGGGCACGGTGTGGCTCACCCAGTTGGAAATAGCAGAGCTGTTTGACGCCACCAAGCAAAACATCTCCCTGCACCTCAAGAACCTATTTGAGGATGGAGAGTTAGATACAGCGGCAACCGTCAAGGAATCCTTGACAGTTCAAACCGAGGGCACGCGCAAGGTACAGCGGCCCGTCACGCTCTACAACCTCGACGCCATTCTGGCCGTGGGCTACCGGGTGCGCTCGCCGCGCGGAGTTCAGTTCCGCCGCTGGGCGTCTACGGTGCTGAAGGAATACCTGGTCAAGGGCTTTGTGATGGACGACAAGCGGCTAAAGAACCCGGACGGCCGCCCGGACTACTTTGACGAGATGCTGGCGCGCATCCGGGACATACGGGCCTCGGAAAAGCGCTTCTACCAAAAGGTTCGCGACCTGTTTGCGCTGGCGGTGGACTACGACAAGTCGGATGAGACGACACAAACCTTTTTTGCCACGGTGCAAAACCTGTTGCTGTATGCGGTGACGCAAAAGACGGCAGCGGAGCTGATCGTCAGCCGCGCCAACCC
>JANNCT010000025.1:0-2794 GCA_031386895.1 Polaromonas sp. | reverse complement strand
GCCATGGGATGATTTTGCCCTGCGCGCTTGCCCGTGACGTTAGCGGTAGGCCTTCACGGCCTGGGTGACCACAGCGTTGACGATTTCAAAGGTCACTTTTTGCGTTTAGGTAATGGGCCGGCGGGTTGGACGCACCAGGCTAAGCGCACTTGTAATGCGTGGTGACTTGATACGCCGCAGCATGAGTTGCTCCCGGTCGCCGAAATTGCTGAGCGTGTAGCTCGGCAGTACTGCATGGCCCAAACCTTCTCTGACCAGGCTCAAAATCGCATTCAGCCCGTCCACTTTAAGCGTGATGTTGGGCGCGGTGCCGATCGCATTCATTTCAGCGTCCAGCAAAATCCGGAATGTATTGGGGCGGCTGGGCCACCCGCACAAAATTCTCCAGCTGTTTCAAATCCATGGCCTGAGTGTATTTGCATAGCCAATTACTCGTTATTGGTTTTTTCTATAGCTGTTAGGCTGGCACCAGCGTTTCAAATCATCGGTTTAAAGCACAAAATCAAGTCATGCTAAAACTGATTTCTTCAATGGCCACCCGCCTGCTTTTGGCGGAACTGGTGGGGCAATGGCAACGTACGTCAGGCATTGCAGCGTCGATGGAGTCCGTTGGCGGGGTCGACGCAGCCAGGCGCTTGCGTGAGGGCGAAGCATTCGATGGCGTTGTGCTTGCTTCAGATGCGATTGACTGCCTGATCTCTGGCGGCTACGCCGTGCCGGGCAGCAAGGTGGACCTGGCACGCTCTGGCGTAGCAGTGGCAGTCAAGGCAGGCGCGGCCGTGCCAGACATCAGCACTGAACAGGCACTGCGCCGCGCTATCGAGGTTGCCCCGACGATTGGCTATTCAACCGGGCCCAGCGGCGTTGCGCTGGTCAAATTGTTGGAGCGCTGGGGCATGCTTGCGGCCGTTCACTCGCGCGTTGTGCAAGCACCGCCTGGCGTACCAGTTGGCGTGCTGCTGGCGCGGGGTGAAGTGGCTCTGGGTTTTCAGCAGTTCAGTGAGTTGATGCATCTGGACGGGATTACCGTGGTGGGGCTGCTGCCCGATCCGGTGGGCATCACCACGGTGTTTTCAGCAGCGGCTTGCACGGCGTCTGGTCAGCACGAGCGCGTTGCAGAGCTGTTGCGTTTTATGGCGTCCAGCGATGCTGCAGCAGCCATCCAACGGCACGGCATGGAGCCAGCCCAGATTACCTTTAAAGAACCACCGGAACCGCAACATGAGCCTTGAAAAACCACTCATCATCGACTGCCACGGCCACTACACCACCGCCCCCAAAGCGCTGGAAACCTGGCGCAACCGGCAAATTTCTGGCATCAAAGACCCCGCCATGATGCCCAAAGTCAGTGACCTAAAGATCAGTGACGACGAGCTGCGCGAGACGATAGAACTTAACCAGCTGCGGCTGATGAAAGAGCGCGGCAGCGACTTGACGCTCTTCAGCCCGCGTGCCAGTTTTATGGCGCACCATATCGGCGACTTCCAGGTGTCGTCGACTTGGGCAGCCATTTGCAATGAGCTGTGCTACCGGGTCAGCCAGTTATTCCCTGATCATTTTGTACCCGTCGCCATGCTGCCGCAAAGCCCGGGCGTTGACCCGACAACTTGCATTCCAGAACTGGTGAAATGCGTTGAGCAATACGGCAACGTCGGCATCAATTTAAATCCCGACCCCTCAGGTGGCCACTGGACGTCACCACCGCTGTCCGACAAGCACTGGTACCCGATTTACGAGAAGATGGTGGAGTACGACATACCAGCCATGATTCACGTGTCCACCTCGTGCAACGCCTGTTTTCACACCACTGGCGCACATTATTTGAATGCCGACACCACTGCTTTCATGCAATGCCTGACGAGTGATTTGTTCATAGACTTCCCGACGCTGAAGTTTTTGATTCCGCACGGCGGTGGTGCGGTGCCTTACCACTGGGGGCGTTTTCGCGGCCTGGCGCAAGAACTTAAAAAGCCGTTGCTGCAAGACCACTTGATGAACAACATCTTTTTTGACACCTGCGTGTACCATCAGCCGGGCATTGACCTGCTGACCAAGGTGATTCCGGTCAAAAACATTTTGTTTGCCAGCGAAATGATTGGCGCAGTGCGCGGCATTGACCCTGAAACCGGCAACTATTACGACGACACCAAGCGCTATATTGAATCGTCAACGCAGCTTAGCGCCGAACAAAAATTTCAAATCTACGAAGGCAACACGCGCCGGGTTTTCCCGCGTCTGGAGGCTGCGCTCAAAGTCAAAGGGCTGTGACATGACCACTTTAGGAATCGTTAAACGCAATATCGTCAGAGCTGACAAGGTGGCAGTGGCCCGCCTTTCAAAACTCGGCGTAGCGACCATCCATGAGGCGATGGGTCGTGTTGGTCTGATGAAGCCCTACATGCGGCCTATCTACAAAGGTGCCAACATTTGCGGCACTGTAGTCACGATTCTTTTGCAGCCAGGTGACAACTGGATGATGCATGTGGCGGCCGAGCAATTGCAGCCGGGTGACGTGGCTGTAGCGGCATGCACCACTGACAATGCCGACGGGTTTTTTGGCGACCTTCTGGCAACATCGTTCAAGGCGCGCGGCGCGGTTGGCCTGATCATTGATGGTGGTGTGCGCGACGTGACTGACCTTGAAAAAATGGGCTTCCCAGTCGTCAGCAAGGCTGTTCATTCCAAAGGGTGCATCAAGGCAACGCTGGGTTCGGTCAACATCCCTATCGTTTGTGCAGGTGCGTTAGTGAATCCCGGTGATGTAGTGATTGCGGATATTGACGGCGTGGTGGTG
>JANNCT010000016.1:0-51020 GCA_031386895.1 Polaromonas sp. | reverse complement strand
ACCGGGCTGTTGGGCTGGGTAAAGCTGATCGCCGCCGTGATGGTGGTGTTGGGCGCTACGTTGGCTGGAATGTTTGCCGGTGGGAACGTGACGATGCCGCTGACTGGGTCGTATGCGCCTGTGCCCAGTACGGGACTGACGACGTTGACACCAGTCAAGCCGGGGGTGAGCTGCAGGCTCAAGGTCAGGCCGTTGGCCGCGTTGGCGCTGGTGTTGGCAAAGCTGACGGTGCCGTTGACGGTCGAGCCGACTGGTGCTGCCGCTTGAGGAATATCAACAACTACGCTCATGTCGGCGCAGCCTAGGGTTGTTAATGGCACCAATACAGCTTGGTCGAAGTTGACAGGGTTATCCATTAAAATAACGTAGCTATATGTTTGACCCGCTGTCAAGTCAACTGTAGAAGACGCAAAGAACCAACCTCCGGTGGTAGCGCCCCCGATATTGCTTGCAGCTACTACGCTGACTTTGGCGAGCTCCGCACCCGAGATGCCAGTGCCTTGCAATATGCTGATACTTCCTTTGCCGGTTTGACCGTCGCGGCCAGAGAAATAGCCACTAAATCTGTAACTGGCTGTGCCAACTTGGCCGCATGATGGAACATTAAACGTTTGGTATGCTGCATTTGCACCGCCCGCAATATCCAAGTAGTACCCCACTCCACCGGGATTGGTTACGTCACTGTTAGGTCCAGATGGGTAGTAGGAAATACTGTTAGGTGGGGTTAGATTAACTTTGACAAGGTTGGGCTTTTCGCCAATAGAAAACGTCCAACCCGGCAGCGTGTAGGCGTACGAAAAGAGGTTGTTGCCCAAGCGTATCTGGTCGCCTGGTTGCAGTGTTGGCAACGTACTGAAGTCGCCATTGGTTAAAAGATTCGATTGCGCAAAAGATGGCAACCCGAGACCGAAAAGGGCAAGTAGCAGAGCCAATTGCCACAGCTTTTGGAGCTGTTGCGTTAACGTGCCGATGCATTGCTTTGCAGTTTTCATTATGTCCGTTACCTGTTTCACTGAAAAAAAAGCTTTTAAACCTACTTTTCAACACTTTTGAGTACTAAATTACGCATGATATCAAAAACTTTGAGGCTTCTAAATAAAATGTCGCAGATTAGCAACAGATTTATTATGAGCAACTGGTTTGACTCTGTTGAAGTCTATAGACACAAGACAAATTATTCAAACCTCCCCGCCAAGTAGGTCAGTCAAACAATTGAGTCAATCAAGTGACTCAACGTAGAGCAGTCGGTTAGTCTCACGCTTTTAATTTTTCAAGGCGCTTTGTGGGTCGCATCACTTCGCAGTCGCCCGCTCCAAACAAATCACTTGCTAGCCTGACTGGCGGGTAAGGGAAATCCGCCCTGGTTATTTGCTTTTACGCAACAGATTGAATTTGGCCGATACAGCTTTTGACGGACAGTGCGAAGAACGTGACGGGTTTAAAAAGCGATCGAGGACCTGAAGAGAGAACTCGCCGTTGACTGAGTTGACCGCCAAGGGGCAATATCAAACAACCAACAACCGGTGCAAGCTCTGCCGGCGGAAATTTACGCCTGAATTAGACTCGTTCTGGCCTGCACCCCACATAATTGGGCGCTAGCAGCTATTATTTATGTAGCGCTTTGAGGCGCTTTTGTGGCCGCAGATTCGCTCGTGAGGGTAACGCCCTCTGTTTGCCAAGCGCTCGCTGGCCTGCAACACCCGATGGATCACCGCTTGCACTCGGCTAATGTGCGCGGCATTGGTGAGGCGCCCGGTGGCATCGAATACATTAGCGGCCCGCCCCAACGCGAATGCCTTGGACGCCACCCAACATTGCAGATTAAGTAGGAAAGGCGCCAGGTGGCTCTGCGACCGCAGCCCACCCACGGGCCCGGGCGACGCGCTGGGCATACCGACAACTTTGCCTGCAAATGGTTTAAATCAGTGTTGCTACGCAGTGTCAGATTTGACCGGGCTGGACGCCCAATCGATGGTGTTTTTCAGCAATGCGGTGTGGCTGCCGTTGTACTCGGGCGAGCAAATGATCCACGCTGGGTGGTTAAACATGATTTGCTTTAATTTGAGGACATCGGCAGGCGTGCCTTTGGCTTCAAAGTCGGCGTTGTGTAGCGGTATATCAAGGTCAGCCAGCTCTAAAAGCGTGACTGTTGCGCCCTCAGCCTGTGCGAGACCAGCAACGGCGCTGACAGGCTGGCGGTTAAGCGACGAGTGACGTGTACCGCCAGCAAAAATGAGAATTTTGTTTTTTGTAGTCATGTTTTCATTCCAACACAAGCAACGAGGCGGCCTGTAAGTGACGTACAGAGTCCGCTAAAATGTACCAAACAACTTGATTTGTACAAAATGCAATCCCATCCGATCAGCGTTCCTTTGAGCGAATTTCGCGCCAACACCGCGGCCATGATTGACCTGGTCGAAAAAGGTGAAACCGTGCGCATTTTGCGGCATGGCAAGCCGGTGGCCGAGCTGGTGCCGATGCAGCCGCAGCCTACGCAAAAAGTGCCGTGCTGGAAGTTGCCGATTGAGCCTTTGCAATACCTTAAGCCGCCCAGCAAATCTGGCGCGCAAATGATCATTGAAGAGCGCGAAGGCGGCTGGTGATGAACGTGCTGTTCGACGCGTCTGCGATGTTCAAGCGCTACAGCGGAGAGGCCGGCTTGAATCGCGTGTTGCAACTTCAGGCTGCTGCCAGCGCGATGACTGCAGCGGTGCATTGCAAAACAGAAGTTGTGTCAGCACTAAGCCGCCAATGGCGCGAAGGCGCTTTCAGTCACGAAGAATATGCACGCGTGCTGGCAAATATTCATGCCGACTTTGACGAGCTGGCAGTTATGCCGCTGTCAAGCCAAGCCGAGCGCTATGCAATTGCGGTTATGCGAGTGGCTAACTTGCGCGGTGTTGATGCACTGCATATTGGCACGGCGCAGGCGGCACTTGTTGACTTGTTTGTAACAGCGGATAAACGGCAGGCTGCGGCTGCACAAACCGTTGGCTTGAAAACCGAACTGATAGAAATTTGAATCGTGTCCCCCACGTTTTACGCGGCTTTGCCGCTTCACAGCCCCCCCCAAGGGGGCGCAAGTCGTCCTTGGGGCGGCCCTACGGAAGGCTTAAATGTATTACCCACAAGAATTTGACGTAATCGTGGTCGGCGGTGGCCACGCAGGCACGGAGGCAGCGCTGGCCAGTGCGCGCATGGGCTGCAAGACGTTGCTGTTGACGCACAACATCGAAACCCTGGGCCAGATGAGCTGCAACCCGTCCATCGGCGGCATTGGCAAGGGTCATCTGGTTAAAGAGGTGGATGCCATGGGCGGCGCAATGGCGCTGGCCACGGACGAGGGAGGCATTCAGTTCCGCATCCTCAACAGCTCCAAAGGCCCAGCGGTGCGCGCTACGCGAGCGCAAGCTGATCGTATTTTGTACAAGGCTGCCATTCGCCGGATGCTGGAGAACCAGCCTAACCTGTGGCTTTTCCAGCAGGCGGTGGACGACCTGATGGTGGAGGGCGACCGGGTGGTTGGCGCGGTCACGCAAGTCGGCATCAAGTTCAGAAGCCGCACCGTGGTACTGACGGCGGGGACTTTCCTTGACGGCAAGATCCACGTGGGCCTGCAAAACTTCGCCGCTGGTAGGGCGGGTGACCCGCCTGCGGTATCACTGTCAGCCCGGCTGAAAGAACTCAAGCTGCCGCAGGGCCGCTTGAAAACCGGCACGCCACCGCGCATTGACGGCCGCACGATCGACTTCAGCAAATGTATTGCGCAGCCCGGTGATGGGATGGAAGGCGGCACGCCGGGCGATGTGCCCGTATTCAGTTTTATGGGCGGCGCTATCTCCCACCCTCAACAAGTGCCGTGTTACATCACCCACACCAACGCGCGCACGCACGACATTATTCGCAGCGGTTTCGACCGCAGCCCTATGTTTACCGGCAAGATTGACGGCGTAGGCCCGCGCTACTGCCCGAGTGTGGAGGACAAAATCAACCGCTTTGCCGACAAAGATGCGCACCAGATTTTCCTGGAGCCAGAAGGGTTGACCACCCACGAGATTTACCCGAACGGCATTTCGACCAGCCTGCCATTTGACATTCAGTACGAGCTGGTGCGCTCAATGGTGGGAATGGAAAACGCGCATATTTTGCGGCCTGGCTACGCGATTGAATACGACTATTTCGACCCGCGCGCCCTGAAAACCAGCTTTGAAACCCGGGCCATTGCCGGCCTGTTTTTTGCCGGGCAGATCAATGGCACCACCGGCTATGAAGAGGCCGCGGCCCAAGGCATGTTCGCCGGCATCAACGCTGCATTGCAATGCCAGGGCAAAGAGGCCTGGTTACCCAAGCGCGATGAAGCCTACTTGGGCGTGCTGGTAGATGACCTGATCACGAAGGGCGTTACCGAGCCGTACCGCATGTTTACCAGCCGCGCTGAGTTTCGCCTGATGCTTCGCGAGGACAACGCCGACATGCGCCTGACTGAAAAGGGCAGGGAACTGGGGCTGGTGGACGATGCGCGGTGGGACGCATTCAACCGCAAACGCGATGCTGTTTCACGTGAAACACAGCGACTGCGCAGCATTTGGGTGAACCCTAACAACCTGTCGCTGGCTGAAGCTGAACGCGTATTTGGCAAGGCGATTGAACGTGAATACAACCTGGCGGACTTGCTGCGCAGGCCGGACGTAAACTACGCAGGGGTGATGAGTCTGGACGACGGCAAGTACGTGAATGATGAAGTTACCCGGCTTGAGGGATTCAAAAGCGTGATCGAACAAATCGAGATCACCGCCAAGTATGCGGGCTACATTGACCTCCAAAAAGTCGAAGTAGAGCGTGCAGCGCATTATGAAAATCTTAAACTCCCAACTGATTTAGACTACCTGCGAGTGCAAGCCCTGAGCTTTGAGGCGCGCCAGACGCTCGCCAAGCACCGGCCCGAAACACTTGGAATGGCATCACGCATATCAGGTGTAACTCCTGCAACCGTGTCGCTTTTGCTGGTGCATTTGAAGAAAAACCTGTGGAAGAACACGACTCCGGCCACCGCTGGCAGCGCAACAGGCCAAGCGGTCGATGTTGCAGCTTAGGAGCCCGCGACTTTTTAAAAACCTTTGATCTGGAATGTTGACGATGAAGAGCAGCCCAAAAGGTGCGTTGTTGATAGGCATGCTGGTGGTGCCCATATGGCTGAAACGGAGCAACGATGACAAGAAAAAGGACCGCACCAAGCGCGAAGTCGCCGTCAACAACAGCCACCTCGCGCCAGCCACGGCCATCGAAAAGAATGAAAAGAGTCCCCGTGCAATTAGCTACGGCTTGAGCTTTGCGCCGCGCTCACCAAGCGACAACACACTGCCTGATGTTACATATTTGACCTGCGACGGGGACCCCAAGCCAACCGACAAGCCTGACAAAGAAGCGTGCAACCCCGGTCAGGGTGACACATCTTGCAGTGTGGTGTTGCCTGTTCTCTGCCTCAAGGCGGAAAGCTTCACCAACCCCGCACCACCAAATACCAATCCCATTGGTGCGTGGACGGGCGGCACAGTTGGCGCAACGGCTCCGGTCATGGGGGCAATTCTGCAGTCACAAGAAATTGCTGACGCGCGTTGTGAAAAAGAGCTCGGCACCGGCTACCGTATGGCAGAACGGTACGACGGGGGAGACGGCTTCGGGCTGCGCGGTCGCCGAGGGCAGGGCGTGGGCATGGGCGGCGTTGCCCGGTATTGGGTTGCCACCAAAGGAAACCCCGGCAATTGCTGGGACAGTACCCCGTGACGCTCAACGCTTAACCGCCCGTCTGTTCCACGTGAAACCAAACTAACATTTCATTTTGTATGACACCCATTCTGTGCCTCACAGGCTTATTGATCGTTGTATCTGCAACTTCGCCAATGGCAAACGCTGCCACGCACAAATGTGCAGGTGCAGACAGGCCTGCGGCATTGAGAGACCAGCCTTGCGCCACAGGGCAGGCGACCACTCGATTCACATCGACTTGGTCCACGGAAATTACCGCAAAGCGCGGTCGGTTGGCAAAAAACTGCCCGGCGATCGTTCTATGAGCGCGTCGATTGAGCTGATAGCCGCCGCGCAGCAACTCGATGTTTCACTGGACGAGCAGCAAGCCGACCGGCTTATCGCCTATTTAAGCCTGATTCAAAAATGGACCAAAGTTTATAACCTGACGGCTGTGCGTGACCCGGCTGAGATGATGACACACCACCTGCTTGACAGTCTGGCCGTGATAGCGCCCTTGCAACACCACATGGAGCAGGGCAGGCTGCTTGATGTTGGCTCTGGCGCAGGCCTGCCAGGTGTGGTGATTGCCATTTGCTGCCCCGGCATTGCCGTAACCTGCGTGGACACCGTCGCCAAGAAGGCGACGTTTATCAAGCAGGTCGCGCTCGAACTCAAGCTGCCCAATTTGGCAGGACTCCATGCGCGGATAGAAAACATCGAGCAGCCATTCGACCTGATTTGCTCCCGTGCCTTTGCGTCTTTGGTCGACTTTACCCATTGGTCGGCAAAGGCGCTTACCCCGACCGGCGTCTGGATGGCGATGAAGGGCAAGCATCCGGTTGGAGAGCTGGCCGCGCTGCCCCCAAACATTGAGGTGTTTCACGTGGAACAACTGCGCGTGCCTGGCTTGGACGCAGAGCGGTGTGTGGTCTGGATACGGAAGAATGGGTAAAAACGAAGTCATTCCCGGCGCCAGAATTTTCGTGTCGTAAACTCACCTTCTTACCCACAGGAAATTGCGCATGTTCGGCTCATTTTTTGGCGTTGCCGACTACGGCGCTTTCGTTGTTGCATTTGTGTTGCTACTGCTGCTGCCCGGACCAGGAAACCTGGCCTTGATCACCTCGGCGGGCAAGGGTGGTTTGGCAGGCGGTGTCGCCTCGGTGTTTGGATTGCTGCTGGGCGACCAGATTTTGTTATGGTTGACGGTGGCCGGCATGGCGGCGGTATTGTCGGCACACCCTGTGATTTTTCACGGTTTACAGTGGCTTGGCGCTGCCTATCTGGTGTGGTTAGGCGTAAAAATGCTTATGGCCAGGCCGGGTGACAAACCCATGCTGAACATCAAGGCAGGGCACTACTTTCGGCAAACCATGGTGATCACGCTGTTCAACCCAAAGGCGATCATGTTTTATGTCGCGTTTTTTCCCCAATTTATTGACCCGGCCAAGCACCAGGGCGCCCTGACGTTTGGCGTGATGGCGGCAACCATCGCAGTACTGGGCTTTGTGTATTGCGTCGCGGTGGTGCTGGTAACGCACTACATGGCCGAGCGCATTCGTGCGAACCCGCGCTTCACGTCGATGCTGCAGAAAATAGCAGGCCTGTTTTTAGTCGGCTTTGGCATCAAGCTAGCGCTGTCAAAGTAACGATAACCAGGAAGAATAAGAAGAAAATGGCGAAAATCTTTTGCATTGCCAACCAAAAAGGCGGCGTAGGTAAGACCACCACCACCGTAAATCTGGCCGCTGGATTGGCTAAAGTCGGTCAGCGGGTGCTGATGATTGACCTGGACCCGCAGGGCAACGCTACCATGGGCTCGGGCGTCGACAAACGCAAACTTGAATACACCGTGTACGACGTGTTGCTTGAATCCGCGTCGATTCTGGAAGCCAAAGTTACCAGCCAGAAGCTCGTCGACAGCCATTGCAGTTACGACATCTTAGGGGCCAACCGCGAGCTGGCAGGCGCCGAGGTTGAGCTGGTCGATGTCGAGCGCCGCGAAAAACGTCTCAAACTCGCGTTGGCTGAGGTCAATGCCCTGTACGACTTCATATTGATCGACTGCCCGCCCTCATTAAGCATGCTGACACTGAACGGCCTGTGCTGCGCGCACGGCGTGATTGTGCCGATGCAGTGCGAATACTTCGCGCTTGAAGGCCTGACAGATCTGGTCAACACCATCAAGCAGGTGCACGCCAACCTGAACAAAGACCTCGCCATCATTGGCCTGCTCAGGGTGATGTTTGACCCGCGTATTACGCTGCAGCAGCAGGTGAGCGAACAGCTCAAAGAGCACTTCGGCGACAAGGTCTTCAACACCGTGATTCCCCGCAACGTGCGCCTGGCCGAAGCGCCCAGTTACGGCTTGCCCGGCGTGGCGTTTGATGCGTCGTCAAAAGGCGCCCAGGCGTTTGTCACGTTTGCTCAAGAGATGGTTGAACGCATCAAGAAGATGTAATGCAAGCCCCACGCGCACCCAAACTGCCAGTTTTTATGCCAAATCGGCCTTTGGCCCCCTGTATACGGGCGCAAGCAGCTACCAAAACAATAGCACACTACCCCTGCCACACGTGAACCCAAGCAATGTTCTTATCCTTCCCGGCTGGCAAAACAGCGGGCCTGACCACTGGCAAAGCCGTTGGGAGCGCACCCACGGTTACACCCGTGTCGAGCAGCACGACTGGCAGCGCCCGTTGCGCGGCGACTGGATGGCACGACTGGAAGATGTGTTGCTAAGTTGCAGCGAACCCGCTGTCCTGGTTGCCCACAGCTTGGGCTGCCTGACCGTGGCGGCGTGGGCGGCACATTCCAGAAACACCCACCTCGTCAAGGCTGCGCTGCTGATGGCACCGCCCGACACCGCGCGCGAAGACATTGCGCACATGCTGCCCGGCTGGGCAATTGAGCAATTACCGCTGCAGAAACTGCCTTTTACAAGCGTGGTGTTTGCCTCCAGCAACGACCCGTTTTGCGCGTTCGCCAGGGCAGAGCAGTTCGCACAGGCGTGGGACTCGACGTTTCAACCGGTCGGCGCGCGCGGCCACATCAACGCAGACAGCGGCCTCAAGGACTGGCCTGAGGCCCACGCCCAACTCACCCGCATCGCATAAAAAAAGAAAGGCCACCCACACCATGGCAACCAAAAAACCCAAAGGCCTCGGCCGGGGACTCGAAGCGCTCCTGGGCCCAAAAGTCAACGACTTCGCCAATGAATTCAACGACGGTACCGACTCTACTTTGACCAGCCCCGGCTTGCCCGCCTCGCTGCGGCTGGGCGACATGGTGCCCGGCCAGTACCAGCCGCGCACGCGCATGGACGAAGGCGCGCTGTACGAGTTGGCCGAGTCCATCAAGTCGCAAGGCATCATGCAGCCGATTCTGGTGCGGCGCTTGACCACCGGGCCAAACGACGGCAAATACGAAATCATTGCTGGTGAACGCCGCTTCAGAGCAGCCAAACTGGCGGGCCTGGACAGCGTGCCGGTGCTGGTGCGCGACGTACCAGACGAAGCCGCCGCTGCCATGTCGCTGATTGAAAACATCCAGCGCGAAGACCTCAACCCGCTGGAAGAAGCCCATGGTTTGCAACGCTTGGTCAAAGAGTTTGGGCTCACTCACGAATTGGCGGCAAAGGCTGTTGGCCGCTCCCGCAGTGCCGCCAGCAACTTGTTGCGTCTGCTCAATCTGGCTGATCCGGTACAAACCATGCTGATGGCTGGTGACATCGATATGGGCCACGCTAGGGCGCTCCTGGGCCTGGATCGCGCTACCCAAATAACCGCCGCCAATCAGATTGCAGCCAAAAAAATGTCTGTCCGCGAGGCTGAAAGTCTGGTCAAAAAACTCAGCGCCCAGTTTTCGCTCAAGCCACAAAAAGCCAGCAACGAAAAATCACGGGATATACGAAGGGTTGAAGAAGAGCTGGCCGACCTGTTGATGGCCGAGGTCGAAGTGCGGATTAAAAAAAGTGTCAAGCGCGGCGCAAAACGCGAGGAAACCGGTGAAGTTGCGATTTCTTTTGGCTCGATGGACGAGCTCAATGGGTTGATTGAGCGCTTACGTGGGCAAAACACCCACATGCAGACCATCCCCTGAAAATTTTGAAAATTACGCAGCCAAGCAGTCAAAGTTCCCGAGACTTTTATGACAAGCTAGCGCTGACAGAGGTCATTTATTTACAGGGGTTTACGCTAGCAGTTTAAAGTGATAAATCTGATAAAATCGGGCGTTAAAACAGGGTTTATCAATTAGGTATTGATTAGCAAGTACCAAGACGCCAGAGAGTTTTGGGTGTTTAAAAATGCTGAAGCATCCCGAACAAATACAGATTGAAAAATGAAAACGTCGCAGATGATGTTGGTCGATACAGACCCCTACACGTCGGCAGTGATGCTCGACGAGCTGGCACAGCGGGGCTTCAAAAATGTTCAACTCGGCGCTAACACGCTAGAGCTTCCCAAGCTTTTTCAAGACTCACAACCCGACGTGGTGATTTTCAATTACCACTCTGACAAGCCAGACAGCCTCATTGTTTGCGGCACGATCAAACTGATGGCGCCACAAGCCGCCCTCGTGGCAGTGGTTTCACCGGGGCCTGCTTTGAAAACCGTCAGGGCTTGGGCCAAACAGACCAAGAGTATCGACGTTGTCATCGAAAAGCCGCTAACGGACGACCGCTTTTTCACAACACTTAACGAGCTTTTGTCGGTCAAAGAAACTTCACGCGAGTTGACGATCAAAGCCGAGCGGCTGACTAACCTCGTGCCGGAGGGAGCCATGTCCGTCATTTCCAGCACGCATAACACCGAAGCTGAAATTTTTGAAGCGGCGGTGCTTTTTACAGATATTCGGGGCTCATCCCAACTGATTCAGGACACGCCGCCCAACGACTTTTTTGAGCTGCTCAACAAACTGCTGAGCAATCAGGCCCAGCAGATTTATCTTTTTGAAGGCTCAGTGGTCAAGTACACCGGTGATGGTGTGATGGCGATCTTTCGGGGTATGGGCCGCTCCTATTTGGCACTGAGCTGTGCGCTGGAGTTGACCAAACTAAGTCATGACCACAAAATGCCATTTGGCGCTGGTGTGGCCCAAGGGCTGGTACTGGCCGGTCTGATTGGCGATTCGAGCCAGGCTGGTCAGCGCCGGCAATACGATGTCATCGGCGCCACTGTCCATCTGGCGTCGCGGCTGTGCGGCATGGCCAATGCCGGGGAAGTCATCAGCACCCGAAGCGTCAACACGGCAGCAAAAATTACAACCGCTGAACCTCGGCACATTGAGGGCGTATCGGTACGGGGTTTTGAGCAGGAAATCAGCTGCGTCGCTTTCAGTTCAAACCCATGAACAAACCGGGAAAACCACCATGCACAAACAGTACGACGCGCTTCAGATCAGTAAAATCATTGACCAGGCACTGGTCTACCAGTGCGCATGTCCAGCCCAGGTTTGCCGCACTATTTTTGAGCTGCGAGACCTGCACGAATACCAGATGACCTGCATGATTGACGCAAAGTCAGACGATCGGGTGCATACCAAAATTGCAACGGTCACAGAAAAAACCCACGCGATGATGGAAGAGTGCCTGACCGAAATTCTGCAGATAGAAGGCTGGAACATAACTACGCTGAGCATGCCGGAGTCATTGTGGAAAAAGCCCGCAAAGTCGTTGCAATAGCAGCATGCTCTGCCAGCCATAGTGCGTCTTGCCAGGAGCAACGCCTTCAGCAACGCCTTGAGGGACGCTAATATCGCCGTTGGACAGGCAGTGGCCAAACTTTGAAAGTGTCCCAAGCTCTGTTGCCAGCCAATGAAAGACGGCCGCACCAACCAACCAGCAAGTACTGAAACTGACAAACGTGCCTGTCCTGCTGCGCCCCGACGGAGCCGCTTCCAGCGATGGCACTGATTGAAACATCCAGCGCTAAGACCTGAATGTTGATGGCCGAAGCGACATTGACACGGGCCGCGCGCACACCCTGCTAGCGCTTGACCGGGCCACCCAAATTACCGCCGCCAACCGGATCGCAACCGAAAAAATGTCAGTGCCCACTTCTCGCCCAAGCCCCAATGCGCTGTCAAACAAAAGTCACGCGACGCCAGGCGGGTCGAAGATGAGCTGTCAGACCTGCTGGTGGCTGCTTTGGAAGTACGCATCAAAAGGAGCGACAAGCGCCACGGCAAGCGCAAAGACCTTGGCGAAGTCGCCATTCAGTTCGGCGCAATAGAGAAGCTCAATAGGCTGATTCAGCGGCTGCTCGGTAACACGGCGTAGCACTTTGATGTGTATCAGTACACAAAAACGTGAGAAATTGCCACGGATGTCCTTGGCCGGTCATGGAATAATCGGCGCTTTCTGAATTAAGACCTCACTCAAGTCATTTTTTGTTACCAGGAGATCCCTTTGACCTACAAGCTTTTACTACTCGCTTCTGCCATGATGCTCGGCGGTTGCGTTGCCACTGCTCCTACCGTCGGCTCGGAAAAAGCCAACATTGCCACCACCGGCGCCGCTGCCGGTGGCGCAACCCAGGGCGCGGCCAGTACGCTTGAAAAGTGCGCCAGCCCGCTCGGCACCGTCGCGCTGGTGGAAGAAACCTCTGCCGACTGGTATCGCCTGTTCACCACCGAATACCGGTTGGGCTCCACCGTTCCGGTGCTGCGCTTGATGATTCAACAAAGCAACTGCTTTATCGTCGTAGAGCGCGGCCGCGCCTTTGCAAACATGGAGCGCGAGCGCGCAATTGCCGCTGCTGGCCAGGGCCGTGCAGGCAGCAACATGGGCGGCGGGCAAATTGTGGCCGCCGACTACAGCATGACGCCTGAGGTGCTGGTCAGTGCACGCGGCACCAGCGGCGGCGGCGCCGGTTTGGGCGGACTCAGCCGCGGCTTGGGTGTGCTCGGCGCCATTGCTGGCGGTATTCGCACCAACGAAGCCAACACCATGCTGATGTTGACCGACAACCGCTCTGGCGTACAGATTTCAGCAGCACAGGGCAGCAGCTCCAACACCGACTTCAGCGTCGGTGCGGTGTTGTTTGGCGGCGGCGGCGGCGGCGGCGTGAGCGGCTACACCAACACCCCGCAGGGCAAGGTCGTGATTGCCGCGTTCACCGATTCGTTTAACCAGATGGTCAAAGCGCTGAAGGCATACAAACCGCAAACCGTGCAAGGCCAAGGCCTGGGCGGCGGCGGCAGGCTGGCAGTTGACGGCGCAGCACCGCCAAGCCAGACATCCGCGCCCGGTGCCGCACGTCCCAAGCCAGCCGTTAAAAAGTAGCTGCTGCGCCACAGTGAAAAAAGCACCTCAGGGTGCTTTTTTTGTGGGTAGAAATTGGTGCCTGTCCAGCGCTTGGGGCCGCCCAAAAAATGCCCTCGAAGTCGTTCGCCGCTTCAGGCACAAAGCGCGCACAGAACACTGGGGTTCACAGTGGCAGGCATCTTTTTTACCCGTTGAACGGTGTTTACCAGATTTAAATGCGACAAAACATGCTCTAGCCCTTTAAATAAGGGCGCAAGCAGCTTCTGAATTAATAGCGCCTGTCAAGCAGATTGCAGCGCACATCACAGCGTAAAAATCTTCCCCGGGTTCATGATGTTCTGCGGGTCGAGCGCGCGTTTGATGGTGCGCATCATGTTGACTGCTCCGTCACCTGCCTCGGTCACCAAAAAGTCCATCTTGTGCAAACCCACGCCGTGCTCGCCGGTACAGGTACCCTCCAGCGCCAATGCACGCATGACGAGTTTGTGGTTCAGCTCTTCTGCAATACGGCGCTCTTCAGGAATGTTTGGGTCGATCAAATAGCCGAAGTGAAAGTTACCGTCGCCGACGTGGCCGACCAAAAAATACGGAATACTGGTCGCATCGACCTCGGCAATCGAGTCCAGCAGGCAATCGGCCAACTTTGAGATCGGCACGCAGGTGTCGGTAGAAATCGCCCGGCAACCCGGCCGCGACTGGATGGCCGCAAAGTACGCGTTGTGCCGTGCGGCCCACAAGCGCGTGCGCTCCTCAGGCGTGCTGGCCCATTCAAAGGCGTCGCTGCCGTGGTTGCTGGCGATTTCCTGAACCAGCTCGGCTTGCTCTTTCACGCTGTTTGGCGAGCCGTGAAACTCCATCAGCAGCATGGGGGTCTCTCTAAGTGCGGTTTTTGAATGCGCGTTGACCATGCGGATGGTGTTGCCATCAATCAGCTCAACCCGCGCAATGGGTATGCCCATCTGAATCACTTCAATCGTGGTGCGCACCGCTGCTTCAATCGTTGGGAAGGAGCACACCGCGGCGCTGATGGCTTCGGGCAGCGGGTACAACTTGACAGTGACTTCGGTGATCACGCCCAGCGTGCCTTCACTGCCGACCATCAGCCGCGTCAGGTCGTAGCCAGCAGATGATTTTTTCGCGCGCGTGCCAGTGCGAATCACCTCGCCGCTGGCTGTGACCACTTCAAGCGCCAGCACGTTCTCGCGCATGGTGCCGTAACGCACGGCGTTGGTACCGCTGGCGCGCGTGGCGCTCATGCCGCCCAGCGTAGCGTCTGCGCCGGGGTCAATCGGAAAGAACAAGCCGGTGCTTTTGACTGCTTCATTGAGCTGCTTGCGCGTCACGCCGGCTTGCACGGTAACGGTCAGGTCTTCGGCGTTGATGCTCAGCACCTTGTTCATGCGGCTCACGTCAATGCTGATGCCGCCTTGCACCGCCAGCAAGTGTCCTTCAAGCGACGTGCCGACGCCAAACGGGATCACCGGCACGTTGTGCTGGCTTGCCAGCTTGACTGCATCAGCCACGTCCTGCGTACATTCCGCAAACACCACGGCAGACGGCGGTGGGGCGGCAAACGACGACTCGTCGCGGCCATGCTGCTCACGCACCACCATTGCGGTAGAGCAGCGCTCGGCAAAACGCGCTTTGAGCGCGTCAACCAGCGCGGCAGGCGTCGCGCGCTGGGCAATCTCAGGGAGCAAGCCAAGGGGCAAAGGTGCGTTCATAGAGGGTTCTCCGGTCGGGTTGGACGGGGCGTCAACCAGGTTGCAAGAGGAGTCTGGCCAGAGGCAGCCGCTGATCGATTGGTGCGCGCTGGAAGCATCAAGCATTTTTACACGCAAGCTATGGCGCTGCACAGCGCAAAAGGACCGCAAAAACCCTGACCTGAAACATTGCCCAGCCACCCGCCCGCAAAAAAGCCCGCAACTCTCGCAAGAGCGGCGGGCTTTTCAGGTTAAAGAAAGGGGAGCTTAAGAGCCAGCGGCCTTGCTGAACTCTTCACGCGATAGTGCGCCGTCGGAATCAGCATCCAGCTGACCAAAACGTTCAGCGACTGCTGGCATCATTTCAGCTTCCTTCTTGTCCAGCTTGCCGTCTTTGTTGACGTCAGCACGCGCAAAAGCGGCATCCAGATCCTTGGCAGACGTTTTGCCTGCGCCGCCTGCGGCTGCCGGTGCAGGGGATGCTGCAGGCGCTTGCGTCTGTGCATGGGATGCAGTGACTGCGCCCAACGCACCCAGTGCCAATGCGGCCACCAGCACTACGCTGCTGGCTTCAAAGTTAGGAATAAAATGCTTTTTGCGTTTGATGATGGTTGTCATGCTTGGAGTCTTTCAAAGTTAAGGAGCAACCATTGCACCGCAAAATAACTGCGCTTTCCAGTCCTTTTGCAATGCGTTGCCTCAGCTACATCATATGCACTCGCGTCACATTTGTTAGCCTCATGTAACTCCATAGGCCTACACGCGGTGGCGCTATTCAATCTATCTACAAAATCCAAAATGGCCAACCGACTCACACAAATAACCACCCGCACTGGCGACAACGGCACCACCGGGCTGGGCGACAACACCCGCGTCAGCAAAACCAGTTTGCGCGTACATGCCATGGGCGACGTTGATGAGCTGAACTCATCGATTGGCGTGCTGCTTTGCGAGGACATGCCCGCTGCGGTGCGCGACCTGCTGGTAGAAGTGCAGCACCAGTTGTTTAACCTGGGCGGGGAGTTGAGCATTCCTGGCTACGAGCTGCTCAAAGCCGACGCGCTGCTGGTGCTGGACGGCGCACTGGCCCAACACAATGCCTGTCTCCCGCGCCTGGCTGAATTTATTTTGCCAGCTGGCTCCCGCGCTGCGTCGCTCGCTCACGTCTGCCGCACCGTAGCACGCCGCGCAGAGCGGGCAGTCGTTGAACTGGGCGAGTCAGAGCCGCTGAAAGACACGCTGCGCCAGTACCTGAACCGCCTGAGCGACTTGCTGTTTGTGCTGTCCAGGGTGCTTAACCGGATGAACGGTGGAGACGACGTGTACTGGAAAAGCGAGCGCATGGCACGGGCCGGCGATTGATCTGGTGCGCTTTAAATCACGCTTTCTGGAAATTACGCCTTGAATCCGCACTTTGCAGTGTGGCCAGGGTAGACCTTACGTAACATGACGTATATCCTGTAGGCACTAATTTACTAATTTTTAGCCAACAGGAATTGTCAATGCCATGGGCAAAGTGCACGCGTCTATTATCCGTTTCAGCTTGAGCAACCATGCACCCCTGGCCATCGCTTTGGGCTTCGCCGCGATCGTTGCCAATGCCCAGCCGTCGACATCGCCAAGCGCCGCACCACCAAACGCGGCCGCGAGCGTTACCTTTCGCTTGAGCGACATTCAGCTTGTTGGCGCAACCCTTCTTGCCCCCGCTGAATGGCGCGGCGCAGCACAAGGCTTTTTGGGCAAGGACATTACATTTGCAGAACTGGAATCTGCCCGCGCCGCGATAGAAGCTCGCTTTCATGCAGAGGGATGGCGTCTGGTCACGGTGCGTATTCCCGCGCAGTCAAATTCTGACGGCGTCATCCGCATGGACGTCGTTGAGCCCAAGCTGAGCCGCGTCGCGCTTAAAAACACCCGCCAGAACACCAATCAAACCACCAGCCGCAACCCCGCAAATTCACGTTCGGCGCTGCCCGCCCTGACGGAAGGAAGCACACCGAACCTGAACACGCTCGACAAGCAGCTGGTCATCGCCAACGAAAACGGCTCCCGGCGCTCGCAGGTCGCATTTGCACTGGAAGCCGGCGCACCCGGCAAGGCCCGCAACCTCGTCGCGGAGATCCTGACCGACGAACAAAGCAGCAGCCGCTGGCAAGCCTTTATAGACAACACTGGCAGCAAGCAAACCGGGCACTTGCGCTACGGCCTGGCTTTCAGGCACGACGACGTGTGGGGGCTGGACCACCAGATCAGTGTTCAGGTTTCCTCGGCACCGCACGATGAAGACGATCCGCAAAAACCAAGCCTGCTGCCAAGCTCCAAAGTGCAAATTTTCGGGCTGGGTTACCGCATACCGTTGCCTGAAAGCGCTGCCTTTATCGATGCCACCCTGGCCTACTCGAATGTTGACTCAGGAAGCATCGCCAACGTATTCACCGTTGCCGGTCAGGGCACCACCGCAAGCCTGAAATACACGCGACTGCTCGACAGAGTTGGCGGCTGGGAGCCCAGGGTTTTTGCCGGCATCGACTGGCGGCACTACGACAGCCAGCTGCTGTTTGGCGGAGTGAACCTGGCGGTGCCGATTGAGCTGCATCCGCTACAGCTTGGCCTATCTGCCAGCAAAGCAGCCACCCCGCAAGACGCGCTGAGCGCCAACGTCTATGCCAGCCTGCACGTCAACCTGCCGGGCGGCTCCAGCGGCAGTCAAGCCAGCTTTACCGCTACACGCCTGGACGCAACAGCACACTACAAGTTGCTGCGCTTTGGCTCAGGCGTCAGTTTTCCCGTTGGGTCATGGCAGTTGAACGCGGCCGTGGACGCACAGCTGACACGCGACCTGCTGGTGTCTGGCGAGCAACTGGCCGCCGGTGGCGCCAGCACCGTGCGCGGATTTTCCGAGCGCGGTATTGGAGGTGACTCTGGCTTGCGGCTGCAAATTGAAGCGCTGGGTCCAAATTGGCTGGCAGGTCAGGACGGTCGAGGCGGCCAGGAAACCAGTCTGCGCGGGGTGGTTTTTCTGGATGCGGCCAGCGCCCACCGCAATCGCCCGGCGGTATTTGAACTTTCCAACGCCTCTATTGCCAGCGCCGGTGCAGGCCTTCGCGGAGTATGGGGACCAAGTGTATGGCGCCTTGATTTAGCCAAAGCCATCCACCAAAACACGCAAGCGCCCCGCGTAAGGGGCGCAGTGCATTTTTCAGCAGCTGTCAGTTTTTAAGCGTTTTCCAAGCCTTGTTTTAAGGACCCCTTTTCATGCAGGCCCTTCGCCAATCCACCGCTCCCCATCAGCCAGTCTTTGTGCTCAAAGTGCTTTGCGCCGCGATGGCAGCTTGCTTTGTCACGGCAACGGTTGCCAATCCTGCGCTGCCGCAAATCGCTGCGGGCACGGCCACCTTCAACCGGCAAGGCCAGAGCCTGGTCATCAGCAACTCCGACAAAGCCATCATCAATTGGGGCAGCTTTTCTATTGGCGCAGGCGAGGTAACGCGCTTCGTGCAAAGCGGCGCTTCGTCCAGCGTGCTCAACCGCGTTACCGGCGGTGACGCGTCCCAGATTTTGGGCCAGCTGTTGTCGAACGGCAAAGTGTTTGTCATCAACCCCAACGGCATAGCAATTGGCGGCGGCGCACGCATTGACACTGCCGGCTTTATCGCCTCCTCGCTGGGCATGAGCGACGCCGATTTTCTAAGCGGCAAATTGCGGTTTGTGGCCGCCGGCCCCGGCGCCACGGTCAGCAACGAAGGCGTGATTCAAGGCAACGGTGCTTTGGTGGCATTGATCGGCCCGCGGGTAGACAGCTCCGGCACGATAGCCTCTGCTGGCGGCAGCGTCGTGCTGGCGGCAGGCCGCGAAGTAGAGCTGCTCGACGCCCATTCGCCCAACATCCGCGTAAAACTGGGCTCAGATGCAAGCCCGGCGCAGCTCGCCCAGGTGCTGCAACGCGGCGTACTTACCGTGGCGCTTCCAGACGCAGGCAACGCTGTCGGCGCAAGCGTTGAGGGCGGCCGCATCGTTCTCCATTCAGCAGGCGACGTCAGCGTCAGCGGCACGCTGTCTGCGCAAAACCCTGGCGGCACCGGCGGGCGCATTGACGTGCTGGGCCAAAACATCACCGTCAAACCAACCGCGGAGCTGGACGCATCAGGTCAGTCTGGTGGGCGCATCACCGTGCTGGCGCAAAACGACGCACTGGCGCAAGGCCGCTACACCGCCAATGCGAGTGCAGGAGCAGGCGGCTTTATTGAAACGTCCGGCTTGCACACGCTGGACGTGACGGATGCAGTCGTGCGGGCCGCAGGCAGTACGCCTGGCACGTGGCTGCTGGATCCATACAACATCGAGATCGTGCTTCCTACGGCCGGCGGGCAAAACAATGCCGAGCAAAACTCATTTGCGCCCACTGGCGACACTTCAAGAATACTCAATACGCAAATTGAGGCAGCGCTTGATTCCGGCGTCTCTGTAACTATTAATACCGGTACGCTAGGCTCGCCCGGCACGCAACCTGGCAACATAGTAGTTAATGCCCCGGTGGTAACGTCAATTGGCTCCAACAGTCAACAAACCGTTCTCACGCTGATTGCCAACAACGACATTGCTGTGAACAATCCGATTACCTCGCAGGGCCAAGTGGTGTTCACCGCTGGCAACGGCATCACACTGGGCAACACCATCACTGGCAGCAGCG
Organism: Polaromonas sp.; assembly: GCA_031386895.1. GTDB lineage: Bacteria > Pseudomonadota > Gammaproteobacteria > Burkholderiales > Burkholderiaceae_C > Polaromonas. The sequence goes on along the minus strand of JANNCT010000016.1, from coordinate 31,615 downwards.
TTAACCTGAACGCTGGAGAAGGCGGCGTCACGCGAGGGGGGTCTCAAGCCAACGACGTGGTGGTAACGGGTTCAGCTCTTGGCGAGAACCTGATAATTTTTTCCGGCGGCGCGGTTGGAACGTCAAGCAACGAAATACGCTTTTCGTCAGCGACTGACCGAGCGTCCTGGAGCGTGGACACGTCATCTGCAGGCGCCAAGGGCGACATTTTCCTGCGTGTGAGGCAGGACGGCTTCAGGCTGGACAACAGCAACCAGCTGATAACCGATGCCGAATCATCGCAAACTGTGTTCATTAACCAGCTCAATGGGGCTCCCGGCGCCATCAGGGTTTTAGGCGACATCACCAGCAATGACAACATCCGGATTGCCACCAACGGCCTGTATGAGTCTGACTTGAACCAGGCTGCTAGCAGGCCAAGCGTTATTACCGCAAACTCGATAGAGGTCACGGCTGACAGGTTCTTGAATCCAGGCAACGGGCCCGGAACATTTTTTGACACTTCGTCAGTCAACGGGGCCATCAGCCTGTCTGCGGCAAACGGTTTTAATACCGGCAGTGGGCGCGGCGTAGGCGTCACGCCCGGCACAGGCACCGTCACCGCACTTTCAACCAACTCGGCCGCTGCAAGCAACATTCGCATCACGCACTACGGCGGTAACCTGCTCACCAGCAAATACACGCTGAATTTCGCCAATTCAATCAGCGCCCAGACCGTTGACCTGTTTGCCGCCGATGGCAATCTGGTAATCGACAGTACAGCTGATTTCCTGTCAACCATTGACCGGCAAAACGTCACGCTGCGCACGCTCGCTCCCGGCAAAAATATTGTTTTTACTGGCGGCACCGTCAAGGGCAACCAGACCAACTTTATTTCAGCCAACGGAAATGTCGACAATTTGAGGCCGGATATTCTCAGCTTTTCCCAGACCAACACCGGCACCGACACCGACACCGGCTCCTGGCGGCTGGAAGGTGTTGGCGTTGGCACTACCAATGCCATCAACATAACCGGCCGCAGCCCGGGTGTGATTGCCACGACCGGCTCTGGCCTGGCGGGCGGTATCCGTGTGAATTTTGACGGCCCTTCAACCATCGGCGGCATCACCACCAACACCGGCAATACGCAGCAAATCACTTTGACAGGCAACGCTCTGCGCCTGGCGGGCAATGTCAACAGTTTCAGCACCGCCAATGACGACTACAACATCAATTTGACGGCTGGTTTGACTTTCGCACACTCGGGAAACTCTCTTACTGCCCAAAACTTTACTGCCACTACCGAAGACAGCATCCTGCATGACCCAACCAGTTTTACCCAATACGCGGTAAGTGCCAGCTCAGCGGTGCGCCTGACGTCAACGAGCGGGTCAATCGGATCGATTGCCATTGGCGCGACCGACGGCTACATCCAGATCCCCAACTCAGGCAGCCTTGCCATCAGCGCTGCTTTGGATACCTATCTGGATATCGGCGCCAGCAACATCACCGACACCACACTGGCCAGCGTTGTAAACAATGGCAATCCTGGCAGCATATTGGCCCTGCGCAACACCGGTACGGCCGACATTATTCTGGGGTCCGACACCCGGCCGGGCGATGTGATTTTGACAGCCGGCAGAGACATCATTTTCAATGAAGGCGGCTTTAACAGCGGCAGCTTGACCCTCAACAGCCCCACCACCATCAATGCTGGCGTGACGGTGCAGGCAGGCCGCCTGAACTCAACAGGCCTCGCGCCTATCGTCAACAACGGCACATTGAATAAAACTGGTGCAGCCAACAGCGCATTTGATGGCAGCTTTGCCAACGGTGGCGTCTTCAACATCAATGGTGGCCAGCAAAGTTTTCTTGACGGTGAAGCGCCATACATCGACGCCGGAGGCATTTTGAATGTGGCCGCTGGAGCAACTGCCCGGTTCAGCCAGGGAGCCGGAATCATTTTTAACAGCGCGGGAACCCTCCAGGGAAAAGGGACCGTAGTTGGCGATGTGATCAATCAAAACGGAACGGTTGCACCGGGCGCGTCACCGGGCCAGCTCACCATCAACGGGGATTACACCCAAACCGCAACGGGCTCACTCAACATCGAGCTTGCGGGTACAACGCCTGGCGCCGGGTATGACCAACTGGTGGTAACAGGCAATGTCGCGCTGGACGGGCAACTCGTTGTCAGTGTGCCTGGCCCCTACGTGCCTGCTGCTGCCGATACCTTCGACATCGTCACCGCTGGCAGCGTGCAATCCGGCGCATTTCAAAGCGCAACTTACTCAGCAGGCTTTGCAGGCTTGCTGACGTACGGGCCAGGTGTTGTTCGCCTTGCGTCTGCACCACCGCCGCCACCGCCGCCGCCACCGCCGCCACCGCCGCCACCGCCTGCGCCGCCAGCACCCACACCATCTGCTGCAGTGCCGCTTCCAACGCAGCTTGACGCTGATTTGCTCACCGCGCTTTCGAACGCGATTGCGGGATCTGATCCCGCGCTCGGCCCCAGTACAGACATCAAGGACACAGATGCAAGCATCCCAATCTGCCGTTAAATCGGCCGACGCCGCCACGTCGCATGCGACCTATGCGCGCGCCAGTTACCTGGCGATGTGCCTCGTCTGCGCCACGCCACTGACATTTGGCCAAGCTGCCGCCAACCCCAGCATTGGCCGCATGTTGTCAGCAGTGGGCACGGTCACGCTCGAATCCAGAGGCGGTGCACCGCAGCTGGCAGGCGCTGATACCGAATTGCGGGTTGGCGATGTGGTGCAAACGCAGGCTGGCTCCAGCGCGGCGCTGCGCTACATCGACGGCACCAACGTGCAGCTCGGCCAGCGCTCGCGCATGACGATCAACGAGTTTGTCGTTAACGCCGAACAACCCGCCGAAGAGCGGTTTATTGCGCGCCTTTTCACTGGTGCAATGCGCGTGGTGACCGGCCTTGTTGCCAAAAGAAGGCCCACCAATGTGCGGTTTTCAACGTCTACCGCAACCGTTGGCATTCGGGGTACGGACTTTGTCATTCGCGAATGCGACGCTGATTGCGTGCTGCGAGATGCAACGCCCGCCCTTGGCCGCGAAGTTGCGCGATCCAACGAAGCATTGGCTGGCCGCCTGGCCGCTGCCGCAGCGCCGGTGAGTGCCGCGCCGGTGGTTGGCGCCAGCCGGGTTTTGTTGGCCAAAGCACCTTTTCGGGCGGGTGAGACCCTCGGCACCAGCACATCTGCAGCGCTGTTTGTGCTGCGCGACGGCACGCGCATCGCGCTGGACCCCAACAGCACCCTGGTGGTGCGCACCTTTGAATTTGATGAGGCTTCCCCCGCCGCCGGGCGCATTGCGCTGGCGCTGGTTCGCGGGAAGGTTCAAATCATGGCCGGGCAAATTGCCCGCTCCCGCGGCGAGCTGATGACGCTTTCGCTGGGGTCGGTACTGGCTCGCCCAAACGGTGCAGCCGAATTCGGCGCCGCGCTGCAACCGGGCGTCGGCAGCGAATTAGTGCAGGTGTCAGTCACCACGGGATCTGTGGCTTTGCAAAGCGGTGCGGCCGGCGCCACCACCACCCGGGTGGACGCTGGCACTACCGTCACACTGCAAGGCGGCGGCACGCCCGTCACCGGCGGCTCATTGGCTCTGGAGGCCGCCGCGCCTGGTTCTGAAGCGGTTGACAACTCGCAGCTGTTTGGCCAAAGCGCGGGGCAGCCCGGCGAAAGTGTGCGGTCGGGGACCTATGTTTTTGTCAACGAAGGCGCCGTGGTGCTTGGGCAAGATGGGAACGAGCTTTCGATCACCCCCGGTGAAACCGGCTTTGCCAACATCACCCGCGCACCGCTGGAGCTGGTTGCAAATGGCACGCGCATTGCGGGCATTACCGCACTCGGCCTGCAACTGGGCAGCAACGACCCTATTTGCCGGTAGGTACCCTGGGCAGCCATCACTATAATAAATATAGCGGCTTGCGCCCGTATTTATTGCGCTACAGCATCAAATGACTTGAATCAGCGCGGTGCAAGCACGGCCATCGTGATGCGCGACACGCACGTCAGCTCGGCTTTTTCGTTGGTGAGCTCAATCGCCCACACCTGCGTGGTGCGGCCAATGTGCACGGGCCGCGCCGTACCAGTCACCCAGCCGCTGGTGGCGCTTTTAAGGTGGTTGGCATTGATGTCCAGCCCCACCACTTTGTGGCCTGGCTCTGCTGCATAAGCCGCCCCGCACGAGCCCAGCGTTTCAGCAAGCACCACTGACACGCCGCCGTGCAGCAAACCGTAGGGCTGAACGGTGCGGTGGTCTACCGGCACGCGGGCGGTGATGAAGTCGTCGCCGACTTCCAAAAACTCAATACCCAGGTGCGCCACAGCGGTGTTCACGCTATTGGCAGTGAGAGATTTAACAGTTATCGCTTGCTTCCAAATGCGCATTGCATCTTTCCCAAAAGTTCAATCCGACTATATCGGTTGGTCAAATTCCGGTATCCTTGCGGGACATCGAAGGTAATCCACATGACCGCAACCCGTCACACCCCATCGCGCCCGGCAACCGTAGCCAGCACCGACACGCCACTAGAGCGCGCGCTGGAACAAAACGAAGCCGCCACAGACGCTGTTCAAAAGTCTGCCGACGAGCTGCTGGTGATCAATGCTGTGCTCAAGCAGGAAATCCCCGGCCACGCCCAAAGCGGCGAGCTCGCCCAGGCGCTGCAAAAAACGGATGCGCTGGAGCTCAAGATTCACGACACCGCACAAGAACTCGCGCTCGTCAATGAGGCGCTGGCCCAAGAGATCACCGAGCGAGGCGAGCTCGAAAACGAGCTGGCCGCCACCAAAGCAGCACTGGCCAAGGCAGACCCCAACGCTTGATGGTGCCAACGCCGTTTAGCGCGCCACCTGCGCTGCGCGCAGCCAAAGCCCCGCACAACCCGCAAATTCGCCTCTACCAGGAGTGGCTGGCCAGCCACCGCAGCCTGGTGTTTGCCGACTACCCTGCGCTGCACACCTGGTCGGTCACGCAGCTGGAAGCGTTCTGGCAAAGCATCTGGGACTATTTCGACGTGCAGTCGCCCACGCCACACACCAGTGTAATAACCAGCCACCAGATGCCCGGGGCCCGGTGGTTTGTGGGCGCGCAGGTGAACTATGCAGCGCAGGTTTTTCGCCACACCAGCGCCGCCCATGCCGCCGGCCTGCCCGCCATCATTAGCCACAACGAGGCCAGCCTGGCGAGCGGCGCGGCAGCTGCCGAGCTGAGCTGGCCAGAACTGAAGCAGCGCGTTGCTTCGCTGGCGGTGCACCTGCAAGCGCAAGGCATACAACCCGGAGACCGGGTCGCCGCCTACCTGCCCAATATTCCTGAAGCCGCCATTGCCTTTTTGGCCGTGGCCAGCATTGGCGCAATCTGGAGCATTTGCGCGCCAGACATGGGCACGGCAGCCGTGCTGGACCGCTTTCAGCAAATCGCGCCCAAAGCCCTGATTGCCTGCGCCAGCGTGACCTACGGCGGGCGCCTGCATGAGCGCGCCAGTGTCGTGGCCGAGCTGCTCAAAGGCCTTCCGTCGGTGCAGCACGTCATTTTGCAAGGCGCATCTGATGGCGAATTAAACGCTATTAATTTAGTAGCTACTTGCGCCCGATTTGATTGGGCGGCAGGCCAAAATGATGCTCAAACTGCGGCTTTTGAACCGTTCTGGCTGCCGTTTGACCACCCGCTGTGGATTGTGTATTCCAGCGGCACCACCGGCCTGCCCAAACCGATTGTGCATGGCCACGGCGGCGTGGTGGTGGTGGCGCTGGCCAACAAGGTGCTGCACAACGACGTGGGCTGCAGCTACGCCGCCAATTCGTTTGGCGAGCGTTACCACTGGTACAGCTCCACCGGCTGGGTGATGTGGAACGCGCAAGTCAGCGGCTTGCTCAACGGCACCACCTGCGTGATTTTTGATGGCAACCCCGGAGGAACGAAAGAAAAGCCCGACTGGACCACCCTGTGGCGTTTTGCCGCCCAAACCGGCGTGACCTTCTTCGGCGCCGGAGCAGCGTTTTTTGCCAACTGCATGAAGGCGGGCGTTGACCTCGGCCACTGTGGCGACTTGTCACACGTGCGGGCACTCGGCACCACAGGCTCGCCATTGAGCGCTCAAGCGCAGCAGTGGGGTGTCGACCAGTTCGCCGCCATCGGGACTCCCGACATGTGGTTTTGCAACATTTCAGGCGGCACTGATTTTGCGGGCGCATTCATCGGCGGCAACCGCGAGCTGCCACACGCGCCCGGCGAAATGCAATGCCGCCTGCTCGGCTGCGCGGTTGAAAGCTGGAACGAGTCCGGCCAAAGCGTGACAGACGAAGTCGGTGAGCTGGTTTGTACAAAACCCATCCCATCGATGCCGCTGTACCTGTGGGGCGATATCAATAACGCGCGTTATTTATCCAGCTACTTCGATACCTACCCCAACGTCTGGCGGCACGGCGACTGGCTCAAAATTGCGCCGACAGGCAGTTGCGTCATTTACGGCCGCAGCGACGCAACGATCAACCGCCACGGGCTGCGCATGGGCACCAGCGAGCTGTACAGCGCGGTCGAGGCGCTGCCTGACGTGCTCGACTCACTGGTCGTTGACCTCGAATACCTTGGCCGCGAGAGCTACATGCCGCTGTTTGTGGTGCTGCGCCCCGGCGTTGAACTGAACGACGCGTTGAAAACCACACTGAACAATGCCATCAAATCGGCGCTGTCACCGCGCTTTGTGCCGAACGAGATTTTTGCCGTGCCCGATGTGCCGCGCACACTGTCAGGCAAAAAGCAGGAGCTGCCGATTAAAAAACTGCTGCTTGGGGCACCGCTTGAAAAAGTCGTCAACAAAGAAGCCATGGCCAACCCGGCATGTCTGGATTGGTACGTGGCTTTTGCCGAAGCCCGGGCGCGCAAGTCGCCCTGAGCCGGGAGCGCACGTCGCGTCAAGCCGGGCGCACGCGGTTCACCAGCACAATCCCCACCGCCACAGCGCCAAGGGCAAAAACCACCCCTGGCGTCACCACTTCCTTTAACCACAGCGCGCCAAACAGCAGCGCAAACACTGGCGTTAAAAACACAAACACACTCATCTTGGTGGCTGGGTAACGCGTCAGCATCCACATCCACACCAGGTAGCTGGCAAAAGCCCCCACCACAGTTTGCAGCAACAGCGACGCTGCGGCAAACGCGCTGAACTGCCACACCCACACCTCACCCAGCGCTACCGACAAAACCGGCAGCACCAAAGCGCTTACGCCCAGTTGGTAGAGCAGCAACTTTTCTGCAGCCACTTTGCTCAAGTTGGTGGAGCGGATCACCACCGTCGTCAGCCCCCAAAGCAAGCCCGCCACCAACCCCAACACATCGCCCAGCAGCGTTGATCCTGCGGCCGCAGACCAGCCCTCACGCAGCGCAAACACCACCCCGGCAAAGGCGCACAGCAGCCCCAGCCACTGCACACCGCGCAGTTTTTCAGACTTCACCCACAGCGGCAACAACACCGCCACCCAAAACGGCGAGGTATACAAAAACACCGTGAGCCGCGAGGAAGATGTGTGAACGAGGCCTGCGTAAATGCACGCAAACTCACCGGCAAACAGCGCACCGGCCAGCAGGCCCATGGCAAGCGAGCCATCACGCTTGAACAGCGCAACGCCGCGCACCAGGCACCATAACCACAGCAGCGCAGTTGCGCCCACCAGGCGCAGCGACGCCTGAAACATGGGCGGTATTTCCGAGATGGTGGCTTTAATCAACACCTGCTGCAAACCCCAGAGCGCGCAGCATGCCAGCAGCAGGCTGATGGCAAGTGTGTCAAGTTCGGTTTTGCGGGGAGTCATGGCAAACGCAGGGAGGGTTCGGCTGGAAATAAGGTACAGCGAGAAAACAGGCAACTAGTTGCTACTTTATTAAGAGCTGCTTGCGCCCGTATTTATTGGGTTATAGGCCTTTTTACAAATTTTTTGTCCAGCCAGGCTTTCAGCTCAATGAATACCGGCGTAGATTGCAATTCATTAAAAATCTCGTGGTACATCCCCTCGAAGCACTTTCCTGTCACTGTTCCCGGCGCAACGCGCTTGGACTTTGACGCTGCCTCAATGAAGCGGCGACTGCCAGCAGGGTTGACGAACCTGTCGTCACCAGCGTACATCACCAGGGTGGGCACGCTCCACTGGCCCGCAGTGGCAACCACCGCCGGGCCAGCGTCGGCAATAAACTTGCCCAGCCGGGGCGACATGCGGTCATGTACGAAGCGGTCGGCCTGGTACGCGGCAATCACACGCGCATCGTGCGAGATAAATTGCACATCGAGCCCGTTGCTTACGGTGATGTTGGGTAAAAACTTCGGCAGCACCGCCAGCAGCAACTTTTGAAGCACGCCCATGGACGCGTCCAGCGCAGGGGACGACATCACCAGGCCATCGACCGGCCGGATTTGGAGCGAAACAAACCGGCTGACCACCAGCCCGCCCAGGCTGTGCCCGAGCAGAATGAGCGGTACGTTGGGGCACTGTGCGCGGGTCTCGTCGACCACATCGGCCAGGTCGCTCAGCAGCGCGTCTTGCGAGGGCAGGGTGCCCGGCTTGCCGCCAGACTGGCCGTGCCCGCGCTGGTCGTAGGCGCGCACCTCAAAGCCCCACGACCGCAAAATGCCGGCTACGTGTTCATAGCGCCCGGCATGCTCGCCCAGTCCGTGCACCAATAGCACCACTGCGCGCTGGGCATTCTGGCTGAGCGCAACGTCTTTGGAGGAATCTTCATGGGGCCAGCGGTATAAGGCAAGATTTTCTCCGTCGCTGGCGGTGAGCAGGGTAAGTGTGCGAATATACATCGCCTCACTCTCGCATACTTTGGGTACGGCTGGCTTACCCCGGCACCCGCGCCATGACTTGCGCTACGGCAGCGGTGAGCTTTTTGGCGTAAGGCACATGCAAAAATTCATTCGGCCCGTGGGCATTGCTTTTGGGGCCCAACACACCACACACCATCATTTGCGCCGTGGGGAAGCCCTTGGCTAACATGTTCATCAGAGGTATGGTGCCGCCCTGGCCAATCGTGCCGCAGGGTGCGCCAAAAAAGTTTTGCGATGCTTCGTTCAGCGCGTTGTCAAACCAGTCGGTGCTGGCCGGCGCATTCCAGCCGGTCGCACCACCGCCACCTTCAAAAGTGACTTTGGCGTTGTACGGCGCGTTGTCTTCCAGCAGTTTTTTCAGCTCTTGCACGGCAGCAGCAGCATCGACCAAAGGCGGAAAACGCATCGACAACTTGAACGCCGTGTAGGGGCGCAGCACATTGCCCGCGTCTTTAAGCGCCGGAAACCCTTCCGCGCCCGTCACACTCAGCGTGGGCCGCCAGGTGCGGTTGAGCAGCGCTTGCAGCGGGTCGGTCGTCATCGGCAACGTGAAGGCGCTTGAGCCCTCGCAGTCGTAATGCGCCCACGGAAAGCGCTTGTACAGCTCGTCGCCCAGCGTGGCTGCCGTGGCTTCTGCCTGGGCTAACCTGTCAGCTGGAATCGCACAGTGAAAACTCTGCGGCAGCAAGCGGCCGGTGGCGCTGTCTTCCAGGCGGTCAAGCACATGGCGCATGATGCGAAAACTCGACGGCACCACGCCACTGGCGTCACCCGAATGCACGCCCTCGTCCAGCACCTCGACCTTAAGCACACCGCCTCCCATACCGCGCAGGCTGGTAGTCAACCACAACTGGTCATAGTTGCCCGCACCGGAGTCCAGGCACACGACCAGGGCCACATCGCCCAGGCGTTTCTTCAACGCATCCACGTACGGCAGCAGGTCGTATGAGCCGCTTTCTTCACAGGTTTCTATCAGGCCGACGATACGCGGATGCTCGACGCCCTGCGCTTTGAGCGCTTGCACTGCGGCAATGCTGGCATACACCGCGTAGCCGTCGTCCGCACCGCCGCGCCCATAGAGTTTGCCGTCCTGGTACTTGGGCGTCCACGGGCCAAGGTCGCTGCGCCAGCCAGTAAACTCAGGTTGTTTGTCGAGGTGGCCGTACATCAACACGGTTGCCGTTGATTCGGCGCGGGTTGCCGGAATCTCAAAAAACAGCACGGGCGTGCGGCCATCCAGGCGGATCACCTCGAGCTTCAAACCTTCGACTTTTTGCGCCTCGACCCAGCTGGCGGCATTGCGCATCACGGTGTCGATATAGCCGTGCGCCTTCCAGTCGGCGTCAAATCCCGGTGACTTGGCCGGGATGGTGATGTATTCGCTGATCTGCTTGACGATGTCGTCGTCCCACTGCGCGCTGACTTGGCTCAGCGCCTTGGCTGCGTTCAGGATGTCAGCAGGGATTTCTTTGTGTAGCGGTGCGTTCATTCGGGGCTCCTGAATTCGGGGGCATTTAACGCGGAAGGGAGGAGTCAAGAAACGGGGACGCGGAATTCAATAAATATTTCACTGACTTTCTCAGCGTCCTCCGCGCTCTTTTCTTTTCAGCGTTGAAATGTATTCGTATCAAACTGCATAAGCAGCCATTGCCTCGCCCAAGCGTATCGCACGCCCCGGCTCCCAGGCTGGGTTAAACGAAAGCGATGTTTTTGGAAAAAGCATGACCACGGTCGAGCCTAACAAAAATCGGCCCATCTCGTCGCCCTGCTTTAATTCAACCTGTTGGTCAGCGTAGTTCCATGTTTTGACTTGCGGCAAGCGCGGCGGGTTCACCAGGCCGTGCCACACCGTTGCCATGCTGCCAACGATCGTCGCGCCGACCAGCACCAGCACAAACGGGCCGCCTGCTGATTCAAAAACGCACACCACCCGCTCATTGCGCGCAAACAGGCCTGGCACGCCACGCGCGGTAGTCGGGTTAACTGAAAACAGGTCTCCCGGCACATAGACCATTTGCGTCAAGCGCCCGGCGCAAGGCATGTGAATCCGGTGGTAGTCCTTGGGGCTTAAATACAGGCACGCAAAGCTGCCGCTCTCAAAACGCGCGCCGAGTGCTGCGTCGCCACCGACCAGTGCAGTGGCCGAATAGCTGTGGCCTTTGGCCTGGTAAATCTGTGCTTTGTCGATGGCGCCAAACTGGCTGATGGCACCGTCCACCGGGCATACCAGATCAGCGCTTGCAATTGGCCGGGCACCGGGCTTTAGCGCTCGCGTGAAGAAGTCGTTGAAGCTGGCATAACTGGCAATGTCCGAATCAAGTGCTTCGTCCATGTTGACCTGGTACTTCGCCACAAAGCGCCGAATGATTTCGGTGGTCACCCAACCGCGTTCTTTGCCCGCCACCCATCCTGCAAATGCAGTCAGAGCTTGCTTGGGGACTAAATACTGCGGTAGGACTGAGATTGGCGGCAACATGAAATACTGGTTAAATTGGGCTGTAGCGCCCATAACACGGGCGCTATAAGCTATTAATATAATAGCGTTTTTACCTGGATCGCCATGACACAAAGGCGCGGCTAGTTTTTTCAGGTGTCAATATTGGCGGCGCGTAACGCGTTCGTTTCAATGAAGATCCGGCGCGGCTCAACCTCGTCGCCCATCAACATCGTGAACACGCGGTCGGCTTCAATCGCGTCGTCAATCTGCACGCGCAGCAAGCGGCGCACTGTCGGGTCCATGGTGGTTTCCCACAACTGCGCCGGGTTCATCTCACCCAAGCCTTTATAGCGCTGGCGCGATGTGGCATTTTCCGCTTGCACCACCAGCCACTTCATGGCCTGGCGGAAATCGCCAATTTTCTCTTCTTTTTGACGCTCGCCTTCACCACGCATAACCTTCGCGCCTTCGCTGATCAGGTCTTTGAAGGTGGCTGCAGCATCGGCCAGCATGCCGTAGTCCGCGCCGTGCACAAAGTCTTGTGTTAACACGCTGCTTTTTACGTTGCCGTGGTGGCGGCGGCTGATGCGCAAAATGGGTTTGTCGGTTCGCACGTCAAATTCACCCGCCACTTCTGCGGTAGGCAAAAACTTTTGCAGCGCAGCCGCTGCGATTTCAGCGTCGGCGACGGTGTCCAGGTTCAAATGCACGCCATCGGCGATGGCCTTCAGCGCTTCTGCATCCATAAAGCCACGCAGGCGGGCAATCACTGCTTCTGCCAGCTGGTGTTTGCGCGCCAGCTCGGCCAGCGTGTCGCCAGACAGCACCACACTGCCTTCGCCGCCGGTTTGCACCGACGCGTCTTTGAGGGCAATGCGCAATAAAAATGTGTCCAGCGCACCTGTGTCCTTCAGGTATTGCTCTTCCTTGCCAGCCTTTACCTTGTACAGCGGCGGCTGCGCAATGTAGATGTGGCCGCGCTCGACCAGCTCAGGCATCTGGCGATAAAAGAATGTCAACAGCAGCGTACGAATGTGCGCCCCGTCAACGTCCGCATCGGTCATGATGATGATGCGGTGGTAACGCAGCTTGGCCACATTGAAGTCATCGTTGCCAGTGCTGCCACCTGCTTTGCCAATGCCGGTGCCCAGCGCCGTAATCAATGTCAAAATTTCATTGCTGGTGAGCAGCTTTTCATAGCGCGCTTTTTCAACGTTCAAAATCTTGCCGCGCAACGGCAAGATGGCTTGAAATTTACGGTCACGGCCTTGCTTGGCAGAACCTCCGGCAGAGTCGCCCTCGACCAGATAAATTTCACACATCGCCGGGTCTTTTTCCTGGCAGTCGGCCAGCTTGCCGGGCAAGCCCATGCCATCAAGCACGCCTTTGCGTCGCGTCATGTCACGCGCCTTGCGGGCTGCCTCACGCGCACGAGCTGCTTCAATGATTTTGCCGACGATGATCTTTGCGTCGGCTGGGCGCTCTTGCAGGTAGTCGTGCAGCAATTTGCTGACGATGTCTTCCACCGGGCCGCGCACTTCGCTCGACACCAGCTTGTCTTTGGTCTGGCTTGAAAATTTTGGCTCTGGCACTTTCACGGAGAGCACGCAGCACAAACCTTCCCGCATATCGTCGCCAGTGACTTCAACTTTTGCCTTTTTGGCAATCTCGCTGTCGTCAATGTATTTATTGATCACCCGCGTCATGGCCGCGCGCAAGCCTGTCAGGTGTGTACCGCCGTCTCGCTGCGGAATGTTGTTGGTAAAGCACAGCACCTGTTCGCTGTAGCCGCTGTTCCATTGCATCGCAACCTCAACGCCAATGTTGGTGCCCTGATCGCTCTGGCGGTCTCCCATAGCGGCAAACACGTTCGGGTTCAACACCGTTTTACCTTTGTTGATGAAGTCAACAAAACCTTTCACGCCGCCTGCTCCTGCAAAGTCGTCTTCTTTGCCAGTACGCTCGTCTTTGAGGCGAATCTTCACGCCGTTGTTCAAAAAACTCAGCTCACGCAGCCGCTTGCTCAAAATTTCGTAGTGAAAGTCTGAGTTGGTCTGGAAGATTTCGAGATCTGGTAAAAAATGCACCTCGGTGCCGCGCTTGTCTGTGTCACCCAGGATCTTCATGGGGGACACCTCCACACCATTGACAGTTTCAATGATGCGGTTTTGAACAAAGCCTTTAGAGAACTCCATGACGTGCACTTTGCCATCACGGCGAATCGTCAAGCGGAGCATTTTGCTGAGTGCATTCACGCAGCTCACACCCACGCCATGCAATCCGCCTGACACCTTGTAGCTGTTCTGGTTGAATTTTCCACCAGCATGCAATTCTGTCAGGGCAATTTCTGCCGCCGAACGCTTGGGCTCGTGCTTGTCGTCCATTTTCACGCCAGTTGGAATGCCGCGCCCGTTGTCGGTCACGCTGATGGAATTGTCTGAATGGATCGTTACAACAATGTCGTCGCAATGGCCCGCCAGCGATTCATCAATCGAGTTGTCTACAACTTCAAAAACCAGGTGATGGAGCCCCGTACCATCCGATGTATCCCCGATATACATTCCTGGCCGTTTGCGAACTGCCTCGAGGCCCTCGAGAATCTGAATCGACCCTTCTCCATAAGCCTCGGACGCCCCGGCCTGATTGGTGTCAATCTTTGGCTGAAAATTGGAGCTGTCTTCCCCCGCAGCACCGTTGTTCACATTGACCAGGCTGTCGTTATTAACGGGCTGTTGCGGTTCAATCGGCGTGTTTTCTTCGGTCATAACTGTCTGATCTCGCGGTTTCTTTAATCTCTTGACAAGGTCTTAAATAAGTAAACCCGCTGCTTGTTTGGGTTTGCAGCGGGTTTGGTCTTTTCTCGGCAGCTTCTTCAAAAGCCTAAATTCGCATCGGCATCACAACGTATTTGAACGTTGCATTGTCGGGAATAGTCAACAGCGCAGAACTGTTTGAGTCAGCCAGCTCCATCTTCACCATGTCCTGGTCCATGTTGGTCAGCGCGTCAATCAGATACGTGACGTTGAAACCAATCTCAATGGCGTCCCCTGCGTAATCGATGTCCAGCTCATCCACGGCTTCTTCCTGCTCGGCATTGTTGCTGGCAACCCGCAGGGTGCCTGGCTCAATGTTCAGCCTGACGCCCTTGAATTTTTCACTGGTCAAAATCGCCGTGCGCTGCAAACTGGCAAGCAAAGGCACCCGTCCCATGGTGATGATATTTTTGTGATTTTTAGGAATCACGCGGTTGTAGTCAGGAAACTTGCCCTCAACCAGTTTGGTCACAAACTCCATACCGTCAAAGCTGAACTTGGCCTGATTGCCGGCAAACTGCATTTCAATCGCGCCTTCCTTGTCGCTCAAAAGGCGCTGCAATTCCAGCACCGTTTTGCGCGGCAAGATCACCTCCTGTTTGGGCACCTCAACGTCAAGCGTTGCCGACGAAAATGCCAACCTGTGGCCATCGGTAGCCACCAGGCTGAGCTGCTTGCCTTCGGCAACAAACAAAATGCCATTGAGGTAATACCGGATGTCGTGCACCGCCATTGAAAACGACACCTGGCTGAGCAAGTCCTTCAACACCTTTTGTGGCACAGAAAACGCTGGACCAAAGTTTGCGGCTTCTTGCACCAGCGGAAAATCTTCGGCTGGCAGTGTCTGCAGGGTGAAGCGGCTTTTTCCGCCTTTCAGGATCAACTTGTTCTGCGCGGACTCGATGGTCACTGTTTGATCGCCAGGCATGGATCGCAAAATATCAATCAGCTTGCGAGCGCCTACCGTGATGGTGAAATTACCCGCGTCACCGCCCAGTTGAGCCGATGTGCGAATTTGAATTTCCAGATCACTCGTCGTCAACTGCAGTGACTCACCCGTCTTGCGGATCAGCACGTTCGCAAGAATGGGCAATGTGTGCCTGCGTTCAACAATTCCTGCAACCGACTGCAGGACTGCCAAGACTTTGTCTTGCGTAGCTTTCAAAACAATCATGTGGTGATCTCCCTGGTCATTTTCTTTATTTCTTCATTTCTTTAATTTAAAACTAGTAGTAGTAGTAAGGGCGACGCGTTTCTGTGCATAACCGTATTTTCTCCTTTTTAATCAAGCAGTTGAAAACTGTTTAACCACGTGCGAAGCAGCAGGTTGCAGCGGCTGTTAAAAATGAATAACTTCGCAGTTATCGCCAGGTCTGTGGATAACTTGGTGCTTATGCAAAACTTATACCCAAAGTTGTCCTTGAGTAAGTGCGGCATGGGCGTGCAACATGAATGGATGCAAAACAAGCGTTTAACCTTTCAGCGTTTGCTCAAGAACATGCAGTTGCTGGTTCAATTCTGTCATCAATTGCCGTTCAGCTGACATTTTCCGTACCGCGTGCAGCACAGTGGTGTGGTCGCGACCACCAAACAATTCGCCTATTTCAGGCAAACTTTTCTGGGTCAGTTCTTTGGCCAGATACATGGCAATTTGCCGGGGCCGCGCAATGCTGGCTGGACGCTTTTTGGAGTACATATCAGCGACTTTGATTTTGTAATAGTCAGCCACTGTTTTCTGGATGTTTTCAACCGAAATTTGCCGGTTTTGAATCGACAGCAAGTCTCTGAGAGCTTCTCTTGCCAGCTGGATGGAGATTTCTTTCTGGTTGAAGCGGGAATAGGCAAGGATTTTTCGCAGCGCACCTTCCAGCTCACGCACATTTGAACGCACATTCTTGGCGACAAAAAACGCCACCTCTTCAGGCATCACCGCGTGTTCTACCTCCGCTTTGCGAATCAAAATCGCTACCCGCATTTCAAGCTCTGGCGGCTCAATGGCGACGGTCAAGCCTGAATCAAAGCGCGACACCAGACGCTCATGAATGTCGGTTAACCCTTTTGGATAGGTGTCGCTGGTCATGACGATGTGCGACTTTTTGGTCAGCAAAGCTTCAAAAGCGTTGAAAAACTCTTCCTGCGTGCGGTCTTTGTTGGCGAAAAATTGCACATCATCGATCAGCAGTAAATCCAGCGAGTGGTAGCGCTCTTTGAACTCGTCAAAAGTCTTGCGCTGGTACGCTTTCACCACATCTGATACGAACTGCTCCGCGTGAATGTAAAGCACCTTTGCCAGCGGGTTGTCATTAAGCAGCTTGTTTCCGATGGCGTGCATCAGGTGGGTTTTACCAAGGCCAACACCACCATAAATGAACAGCGGGTTGTACAGCTGCCCCAAACTGCTCGCAACATGCAGTGCAGCAGCCCGACCCATCCGATTGGCGGACCCTTCTATCAAAGTGTCAAATGTCAAAGCAGTGTTCAAGCGGTTTTTAAATGGCGCTCCAGCAATGTCGTCTGCCGTCCCGAGCCCGGAAGGCTCCGGGAAAGACCGGGCGTCAAAGCCCTGAACTACTGCGCTTGATTTGACGGCCGCTTGCCTTGGCGCGAGCACTAGCTCCAGAACCATGCTGTGCCCCAAAAGCTTTTCAAGCAGCGCCGTAATGCGCCCCGCATATTGGGCACGAATCCAGTCGAGCTTGAACCGGTTGGCGACTTGCACGGTGACTTTGGACAGATCTTGCGTCACATCTGCTTCCAGCGGGCGAATCCAGGTGCTGAATTGCTGCGCAGGCAATTCTTGCGCAAGCAGATCAACGCAAATTTGCCATAAGTCGCGACTGTCGAGCGACGGTTTTGCCTCACCCATGCGGTGCCCGCACAGTGTCCCAAGACACTTTGAGATTGTGGATATTGTTGTGTTTCACGCCTGCGTATTGTACCCTTTCGCCTAAGTTATCCACAAAATTTCACCGTCACTGGCTGAGGCGTCTGGCTGCGGGGGACTGAAACGCGTCAAGTTTGGGCGCTACTTCAACGTTTCCTTTAAACACCAACGGGAAGCTGGCGTCACAAAGCATAAATAGGTGATAATCGAAGGTTGCCCCAAAAGCCGGGAGAGTCTTTAAAGCTGCTCATCTTTCCAACCCGGCAGGCGGCACAAGTGGGCTAGAAGAAGTGAATGGGTATATCCGAGAGCCCGAAGTCCGGAATTTTTAAAGTTACCAGTTGGATTAATTATGAAACGCACTTACCAACCCTCTAAAGTCAAACGCGCCCGCACACACGGCTTTTTGACGCGCATGAAAACCCGCGGCGGCCGCGCCGTGATCGCCGCGCGCAGAGCCAAAGGCCGTAAGCGGCTCGCTGTTTAGGTCGCCATCTGGGCAAACCAGAGAATTCGTTTGTTTTGTCATTTCTCCAAGGCACCTTGGAGGATGCCGATCAATCGCACGCTCTCATGCACCGGCTCAAGAGCAGACCGCAGTTTCAAGCCGTATTGGCTGGGTCAATCGTCGCTAAAACAAGCCATTTTGCGATGCACTGCACGCCCACAAAAACCGCTGTGCTGGAACCGCTGCCGCAATTGTTCACTGCAGGCGCCTGGCTGGGAGCAATGGTTCCAAAACGGTGGGCCAAAAGAGCCGTTACCCGCAATGCCATCAAGAGACAGATTTACGCAGCGGGCGCCAGTTTGAACCCGCAATTTCCCCAAGCGGCATTTCTGGTTCGGCTCAGGCAAGAGTTTTCACGTCAGGCATTTCCCAGCGCTTGTTCGCCAGCGCTGCAATATGCCATTCGGGCAGAGTTGATGGACTTATTTGAACGCGGATTGAAGGCAAAGTAGCAGAATGAATGCTCTCGTGCATGCCATTTTGCTGCTGCCCAAAAATGCATTGATCGGCATGGTGAAAGCCTACCGTTTGCTGTTAAGTCCGTGGCTGGGCAGCGCTTGCCGGTTCAGCCCCACTTGTTCTGTCTATGCTATTGACGCACTCACGCAGCATGGCGCTGTAGTTGGTAGCACATTAACTGCCTATCGCCTGGCACGTTGCCAGCCTTGGTGTCAGGGTGGACATGATCCAGTACCAGTAACCACGTTGTTTACCCGGTTGTGGGCGCAAGGTGCGCCAACAGCCTCTTCCCCCTCTAACGAAAAGACCACGCCATGAACGATATCCGCCGCACCATTTTGTGGGTGATTTTTGGTTTTTCCATGGTTTTGTTATGGGACCAATGGCAAATTTTTAATGGGCAAAAGCCAACTTTTTTTCCAAGCCAAAACACGCCAATGAAAGGTGCCACCGCCCCTGGCGCACCAAAAATAGCGGAGTCAATCGATTCCACTGCGTCAGCTCCGCCAGCCAGCAGCGTCACCACGCCAGCAGCCGCAGCGGCCACGGTCGCATCCTCTGTTCCGGCAGGCGCGCCGGTGCTCGCTTCACAGATAGCCCGTGAAAGGCTGGTAGTTTCAACGGACGTTTTCACGTTGACGTTTGACAGCGTGGGCGGTGCTCTGGTGAAGTCCTCTTTCAACAAATTCAAGGATTTAACGGACAAAACCAGCGGCTTTGTATTGCTCGACGAGAGCGCTGCCAGGGTCTACGTTGCGCAAAGCGGCTTGATCGCTGCCAGCGGCGGTCTGCCTTTGCCGACCCACAAAACACCCATGAGCGCCGTGCCGGGGGCCCGCACGTTGGCTGACGGCCAAAACGAATTGCTCGTCAAGTTTGAGTCGGCCGAGGTTGGCAGCGTCAAACTGGTGAAAACCTACACCCTCAAGCGCGGAGCCTACGACATTGCGGTGCGCCACGACGTCATCAATACCAGCGGCGCGTCGGTATCACCGCAGCTGTACCTGCAATTGGTGCGCGATGGCAACCCGCCCGTGGGTGAGTCTTCTTTTTACTCGACATTTACCGGTCCGGCAATTTATACCGAGGCTAAAAAATACCAGAAAATCGAATTCAAGGACATCGAAAAAGGAAAAGTTGACGTTGAAAAGCAAGCCGCTAACGGCTATGTCGCTATGGTGCAGCACTACTTCGCATCGGCATGGTTGCTGGCCGACGGCGTGAACCGCGAGCTGTTTCAACGCAAAGTAGACAACAACCTGTACGCCGCCGGCATGATTACGCCGCTCGCAGCGATTGCACCAGGCGCAACCGGCTCGATTGAGTCAAAACTCTTTGTTGGTCCGCAAGAAGAAAACATGCTGGAAAAGCTGGCACCGGGTTTGGAGCTTGTCAAAGACTACGGCTGGCTGACGATTCTCGCCAAGCCGCTTTACTGGCTGCTCGACAAGCTGCACGGCTTTCTTCAGAACTGGGGCTGGTCCATTGTTGCGTTGGTGCTATTGCTGAAAATTGCTTTTTACTGGCTCAATGCAAAAGCGTACGCCAGTATGGCCAAAATGAAAGCCATTAATCCAAAGATCATGGAAATGCGCGAGCGCTTGAAAGACAAGCCGCAAGAAATGCAGCAACAAATGATGAAGATTTACAAGGACGAGAAAGTCAACCCGATGGGCGGCTGCTTTCCCATCATGGTTCAGATTCCGGTTTTTATCGCGTTGTATTGGGTGCTGCTGTCCAGCGTGGAAATGCGTGGCGCTCCCTGGGTTTTGTGGATCAGAGATCTCTCTGCGCCTGACCCGTTCTTTATTTTGCCGGTGGTGATGACGCTCACCACCATGCTGCAAACCGCGCTGAACCCCGCGCCACCAGACCCACTGCAGGCCAAGCTCATGTGGTTCATGCCACTGATTTTCAGTGTGATGTTCTTCTTTTTCCCAGCCGGTTTGGTGCTGTACTGGATTACCAACAACATTTTGTCGATTGCGCAGCAATGGATGATCAACACGCGCATGGGTGTGCCGCCGCAGTTTAATCTGCCAAAGTTCAAGTAAGTAAAAGTCAATTCAAAAGGCCGGCTAGCGGCCTTTTTGATGGACAACACAGCCGCATGCTTGCCCGCCACCACGACCCCATCGTTGCCATTGCCACCGCGCCGGGCCGTGGGGCAGTTGGCATTGTCCGGGTGTCTGGCAGGGACTTGAGCCGGGTCATTGCAGCAATATGCAACAAGGCATTGCTGCCCCGTCAAGCCACCTATCTGCCGTTTCGCGACGCGGCGGGCGACGGCATTGACAAAGGTCTGGCGATCCATTTCCCGGCGCCACACTCTTTTACGGGCGAAGACGTTTTAGAGCTTCAGGCCCACGGCGGGCCAGTGGTGTTGCAGTTGATTCTGGCGCGTTGCCTCGAGGCGCAGCCCGAACTGCGGGTGGCCCAGCCCGGCGAATTTACCGAGCGGGCTTTTCTCAACGACAAAATCGACCTGGCACAAGCAGAAGCTATCGCCGATTTGATTGATGCCAGCTCCGAGCTTGCGGCGCGCTCAGCGGCGCGGTCCCTGTCTGGTGAGTTTTCGGCCGCCGTGAATGCGCTGCTAGCCCAGCTGACGCACTTGCGCATGCTGGTGGAGGCTACGTTGGACTTTCCTGAGGAAGACATCGATTTTTTGCAGAAGGCTGATGCAAATGGCCAATTGGCGCGCTTGCAAAACACACTGGCCCGCATCCAGCAAAACGCGTCACAAGGCGCAATCCTTCGCGAAGGCATCAAGGTGGTGATTGCTGGCCAGCCAAATGCAGGCAAAAGCTCGCTGCTCAATGCCTTGGCGGGCGCAGAGCTGGCCATTGTCACGCCGCAGGCTGGTACCACGCGCGACAAAGTCACCCAGCTGATTCAAATCGATGGCGTTCCGCTGCATGTGGTCGACACCGCAGGGCTGCGCGACGCGCTAGATGAGGTCGAAAAGATCGGCATTGAGCGGGCGTGGGCCGAAATCGAGAGCGCTGATGCCGTTTTGTTTTTACACGATATCAGCCAGCAAAATGCTATTGATTACATAGCTTCTGACGCCCACATAAAGGGCGCTATCGACCTAAAAGTACCTAAAAACATCCCGGTCATTGATGTCTGGAACAAGTCTGATACTGCACCTTTCAACGACGTTTCTGGTGGCGTGGTGATCTCGGCCAAAACTGGAGACGGCTTAACGGCGCTCAGGCAGCGGCTGCTGCACACCGTCGGCTGGCAATCTGCTCCCGAGGGTGTTTTCATGGCCCGAGAGCGCCATCTGCGCGCGCTGGCCCAAGTCAACACCGAGCTGGTGCGGGCCCAGGCCCAGTTACAAGCGGCGGTTCCCGCGCTGGATTTGCTTGCTGAGGATCTGCGCCAGGCACAGCATCACCTGAGTGAAATTACTGGCAAATTTACCTCCGATGATTTATTGGGCAAGATTTTTTCCAGTTTTTGCATCGGCAAGTAGCCGCGACAAAAGCGCGCTTCAAACGTGCGGGCCGTAGTGGCGTTAATGTAAGTAAGTGTAAATACTTGTTGCACGCATTGCTGCCGCGAGGGTATCGTTCGGGCACTATGAATATTCTTACTCCCGGCGCCCTCCGTTTTGATATCAGTGGCCTCGCGCAAGCGATGTCCGCGTCACAGGCCACTGACGCGCTGCAGTGTAAATTTGCGCAGCCACAGCTGGAGGTGCTGGCAGCATATCTACGGCCCGAAGAGTTGCGCAGTGGCCAGGTATTGATGGCCCAGGGCGCTGTAGACAGGACGCTTTATTTCATCGAAAGCGGTACGCTCGCGGTGCATTTTGAAGACGAAAAAGCGCGCGTGCGCATGGCAATGGTGGGCTCCGGCACTGTGCTCGGAGAGGGCGCATTTTTTGCGCACCAAGACCGAAGCGCAACGGTGCAAGCATCGACTGCCTGCAAAGTATGGTCGCTTTCTGTGCAGCGATTTTCAGAGCTGGCGCACCGCCACCCAGCGATTGCGCTGGAACTCACTTTGGCGATGGGCGGCGTTATGGCCAAACGGCTTTACAACCGACCTAAACGCGTCGCCGTTACGTAAGTTTACAGATTAACCCAGAGATTTCTCGCCTTAAGCAGAGCCGGAGACGGTGTGAACTATTGCGCAATGTAGCGAGCGGCTTGGTAAGCTGTAGGCAAATCTTTTCAAACGGAAGTTGGTAATCCGTCGTCTGTGGGTAGACTCAACGGGTGACCCTGCTTAGCGTGCAAGTACCACCTTTTGCCAACTTGAGATTTCCACCATGTCCTTCCTCCGCTGGTTTTCGAAAAAGCCGACTCCAGTAAACCACCTTGCAGTCGTGGGCGCAGCGAGAAGCAGCACCGGTCAGTCTGCAACTGCACTGGTCCCACAAGCCAGCAAGTCAGCACGCCCTGCGTTAGACGCTGGCGCTGCAAGCAGCCCGGTTATAGAAGAGTACAAAGTCAAACGGCATGCGCGTCGTGAGCAGCTCTACGTGGCCATTCGGGAGTCGATGACGCGTGCTGGCATGTTGTCGGCGAGCTACAAGTTCAAGGTGCTGTCGCTGGATCAGAATGGCAACCAATTTTTGGTCATGATGGATGTGGCTCAAGAGTTGGGTGCCAGCGCCGCAAAACTCTCGCAGACAGAAGAAGCCTTGGTTCACACCGCTAAAGCCGTCTATGCAATCACGGTCACTGCCGTGTACTGGCGGGTGGACCGCAAAGCAGCAGCCGATCCGGTAGCGTCGCCAGTCGCTGCCGTATCGGCCCGTCAAGCTGCGGCACTGCCAGTGGCAGCTCCTGCTGTGGTGGACGACTTTGAAAAAACGCAGGCAAATCCACCAGTAGTCGATGCAAAACGCCGCCACGACTCGCTGCTGGAGGAAGAAGTCGCAGCCTTCAAGCGCGCTTTGGCTGCCGCGCCAGGCACCAGGGTCGCTGCTGTTACCGCCAATACCGCCGTTACCGCCGTTGCCCTGCCAGTGGCAGACGCAGCCAGCAAGGCGCGCAACGGCTCACAGTCATACACGCTCATGACTGGGTTTGAAGACACCGAAATCCCGGATTCGCCTGCCATGCCAGCGCTCAGCGCAACACAGTATGGCGAGCTGAACTGAGCCAAATCGGCTGCGCCAACTGCGGCGCGGCAAAAGGCCTTCGCCTGCAATACAATAAAAATGAGTGCTTCGCATAATGAAAACGGGCGCAAGCAGCTACTTTATTAATAGCAAATTTGGCTGCCACGCGCTTCGAGTGTTGAACTTCGAGCAGGGTGAGCTTTCCCGCAAGCGGTGATGCACAGACCTGCTGAACACCCGCCAGGCTACGCGAACCGGGTCCGCGCCAAGATCTTCACAGCGCCATCAGGCGACGTTGCGCGAAGCACCAATGCTTCCCCCATCGACGTCGACTCGCCGGTGAGCGCCGAAACATTGACCTGGTGAGTCACCCACACTTCGAAGGTGCCGGGCGCAATGCGTGCCAGGCGCGCCCGGGGCGCTTGCGTTTGGGCGCTGGTTTTTAAGCGCTCTTCGAACGTTGAACCCAAAGCCGCGAGCACGTTGAAATGCCCAAAAGCCAAGGTCGCGGTATCTTTGCAGCGGCACCACGCGCTGGACTGCACGCTGCTGGCACGCAGCGCGCGGCTCGCAAACCACTGCCCAATTGCTACTGCCTGGGCGCGGCCCTCGGCGCTTAAATTTCGCTGGGTGCTGCACTTGTCCAGCTCAAAATTGGGCGGGTCCCCAACGCCCGCGTCAGTCTGGGCGTGCCGCAGCATGACCACGCAGCCACCCTCTTTTAGCAAGGCTGCAATGTCTGGTGAGGGCTGTGCATTGACACAAGGGGTGGCTACCAATGCGACCCCATTGGCCAGGGCGACATGCAGGACTTGACGGCGTTTCATCAGCAAACTTCTCCCATACAAGGTTCAAAAAAGCATGTCTCAAGCGGCCAGGTCTTTGGCGCCGCGCCTGCGCAGCAGCTTTTCTTCGGCCATTGCCAGCGCCTCCGGTTTGCCTGACAGCACCAGCGTGTCACCGCTTTCAAGCAACGCGGTGTCGTCTGGCGCAAACGTGTGTCCGTTGCTTCTGCGCAGGCTCACGACCCGGGCGCCCAGCCGCTCAAGCAGCGTGTCAACCAGCGCCTTGCCGATCGAGCTGCTCCCCAAAGGAAGCGTGACCGTTGCGAGTCGCTCTTCTTCGTGCGTTTCGTTCGTGTCATCATCTGCACCCCGAAAGTAACCACGCAGCAAGTTGTAGCGCTGGTCGCGCTGGTCCTGCACCACGCGAATCACGCGGCGCATCGGCACCCCCACCAGCGCCAGGGCGTGGCTGGCGAGCATCAGGCTGCCCTCAATGGCTTCAGGCACCACTTCGGTAGCGCCCGCAGCCCGCAGTCTTTCAAGGTCGTGGTCATCCACCGTACGCACAATAACCGGCACCGTTGGCGCATGGGCGCGCACGTTGGCCAGTACTTTCAAGGCGCTTGCAGTGTCCAGATACGTCACCACCACCGCGCTGGCCCGGGCCAGCCCCGCTGCCATCAACGACTGCAGGCGTGATGCATCACCAAACACCACCGAATCACCCGCGCTGGCGGCCTGGCGCACCCGGTCTGGGTCGAGGTCCAGCGCCATGTACTGGATCTGTTCCTGCTCCAGCATATTGCCCAAATTTTGCCCGCAACGGCCGTAGCCGCAAATGATCACGTGCCTGCTGGTGTTGATGGCCTTGCGTGCGATGCTGGTCATTTGCAACGACTGCTGCAGCCATTCGCTAGCCACCAACCGCATCACGATCCGGTTGCTTTGCATGATGATGAACGGGGTTGCCAGCATTGACAGCACCATGCTGGCCAAAATAGGGTTGAGCAGGTCGGGCGGCACCAGGCCGCTCTGGTTGCTCAGCGTCAGCAGCACAAATCCAAACTCGCCAGCCTGCGCCAAATACAAGCCGGTGCGCAGCGACACGCCTGCAGTGCCGCCAAGTGCGCGCGCCAAACCCGTGACCAACGCCAATTTGCACAGCACCGGAACCGTAGCGAGCAGCAATACCAGCGGCCAGCGCTGCAGCACAATCTGCCAGTCCAGCATCATGCCGATGCTGATAAAAAACAAACCCAAAAGCACGTCGTGAAACGGCCGGATATCGGTTTCCACCTGGTGTTTGAACTCGGTTTCCGAGATCAACATACCGGCAATAAAAGCGCCAAGGGCCAGGCTCAACCCTGCAAGCTCGGTAAGCCAGGCCAACGCCAGCGTGACCAGCAGGAGGTTCAATACAAACAGCTCTTCGCTTTTGCGGCGCGCCACCAGCGTCAGCCACCAGCGCATCACGCGTTGCCCGCCAGTCAGCAACACGCCAACCAGCACCACCGCTTTTACGCCTGCCAGAGCCAGTGCCATGAAAAGTTGGTCTGGTGAAGCCCCTAGCGCAGGAATCAGCACCAGCAGCGGCACCACCGCCAGGTCCTGGAAAAGCAAAACACCCATCACGCGCGTGCCGTGTTCAGAGTCCAGTTCCAGTCGCTCTGAAAGCAGCTTGACGACAATCGCGGTGCTGCTCATGGCAATCACGCCGGACAGCGCCAGCGCGGTTTGCCACGGCATGCCCCACAGCGTTGGCGCCATGCTAGCCAAAAATAGCGAGCCACCAGTGGCCAGAACAATCGTCATCACGACCTGCAGCAGCCCCAGTCCAAATACGTGGCGGCGCATCGACCTCAGTTTGGGCAAGTTAAATTCCAGTCCGATGACGAACATCAAAAACACCACACCAAACTCACCCAGATGGCGCACCCCATCAGCGTTTTTCGACAGTGCCAGCGCGTGCGGGCCGATGGCCACGCCCACTGCCAGGTAGCCCAGCATGGGCGGCAACTTCAGCCACCTGAAAAGCGTCACCCCCAGCACTGCGGCCAGCAAATACAGCAGGGTTAATTCAAGGGCGCTCATGGATTGATGGTAATGCGGTTTAAAGAAAAACCAGGTCGGCGCGCGCACCCGGCTCGATAGAATGCATGCATGAGTTCTGATGCGCCCTCGTTCAACGCCAGCCAGGCCCAGCAACTGGCGCGGCAGACCTTCGAAATTGAAGCCGCCGCCGTGCTTGGTTTGGCCAGCCGCGTTGGGCCAGAGTTCAGCGAAGCCGTGCAAATCGTGTTGTCGTGCAGCGGCCGCGTGGTCGTGATGGGCATGGGCAAAAGCGGGCACATTGGCCGCAAAATTGCCGCCACCTTGGCGTCGACCGGTACGCCCGCCATGTTTGTGCATCCGGCAGAAGCCAGCCACGGCGACCTGGGCATGGTGCAACCCGGCGATGTGGTGCTGGCTATTTCAAACAGCGGCGAAAGCGCCGAGCTCACCGCAATTTTGCCGATGCTCAAGCGCCAGGGCGTGCCGCTGATTGCCATTACCGGAGGCTTGCAGTCATCCTTGGCCGAACACGCCCGCGTCACGCTTGACAGCAGTGTTGAGCGCGAAGCCTGCCCGCTGAATTTGGCACCCACCGCCAGCACCACAGCACAGTTGGCCATGGGCGATGCGCTGGCCGTTGCGCTGCTCGATGCGCGCGGCTTCAAACCCGAGGACTTTGCCCGCTCGCACCCCGGCGGTGCCTTAGGCCGCAAGTTGTTAACCCACGTCAGCGACATCATGCGCAGTGGCGCTGACGTGCCTTGTGTGGCGCCGCAAGCGACCTTCAGCGAGTTGATGCGCGAGATGAGCAACAAAGGCCTGGGCGTATCGGCCATCGTCGATACGGGCCGGCATGTGTTGGGCATATTTACCGACGGCGACTTGCGCAGGCTGGTTGAAAAAGGCATCGACTTGCGGATGGCAACAGCGCAACAGGTGATGCACGCCAACCCGCAAACCGTGCGCGCAGATGCGCTGGCGGTTGACGCGGTCGCGCTCATGGAGCAGCACCGCATCACCAGCGTGCTGGTGGTCAATGCACAGGGCGAGTTGTGCGGCGCGCTCAACACCAACGACCTGATGCGCGCAAAAGTGATCTGAATATTCATGGCTCCGACACTTCATTTTCCGCCCGAACTGCTGCTGCAAGCGGCAGGCATCAAGGTCGCTTTTTTTGACATTGATGGCGTGCTGACCGATGGCGGGCTGTATATGTCTGAGCAAGGCGAGACCCTCAAGCGCTTCAACACACTCGATGGCCACGGCTTGAAGCTGCTGCAAAAAGCCGGCATCACGCCTGCTGTCATCACCGGGCGCGACAGCCCGGCGCTGCGCGCGCGCCTCAACGCACTGGGCATTACCCACGCCCACTTCGGCACGGAAGACAAGCGCCCCGCTGCTGAAGCTACGCTGGACGCACTTGGGCTTGATTGGACCGAGGCCGCCGCCATTGGTGATGACTGGCCCGACTTGCCCGTGATGCAACGTGCGGCCTTTTGCTGCGCGCCTGCCAACGCCCACGCAGAAGTTAAATCAATTGCCCACCACATTACTGCCGCGTCTGGCGGGCACGGCGCGGCGCGCGAGTTTTGCGATGTCCTGCTGGTGGCAAGTGGGCGCTACGCTGAGCTGCTAAGGGCCTACGCCTGATGGCCGATGGCCTGAGAACCGCTCCCACCCAGCCGTGGCGGCAGCTGCTGCGGTTGTGGGACTGGGCGTCTATTTACTTGCCACTGGTTATCATGGCGGCCCTTGCGCTGGGCACGTATTGGCTGGTGCGAAACGCACCGCAAACTGCCTTGCCCAAAGCACCCATAGCGGCGGGCCATGAGGTCGACTATTTCATGCGCAAGTTCAACGTCAAGTCGTTCAATGACAAAGGCCAGCTCAAAAGTGAAGTCAGCGGCGTGGAAGCCCGCCACTACGCCGACACCGACACCCTGGAAATCGACCAGGCCCGGATTCAAAACCTCAGCGACCGCGGCCGCCTGGTGGTGTCAACCGCCAACCGTGCGTTAAGCAACGCCGACGTCTCTCAGGTGCAGTTGTCAGGCAATGCGCGGGTGGTGCGTGAGGCCGCAATCGGCGCTGACGGGCAGAGCGTGCCGCGGCTGGAATTTCAGGGTGAGTATTTGCATGCGTTCGTCAATGAAGAGCGCGTAACGTCCAATCAGCCGGTCGTGCTCATCCGTGGCGGTGATCAATTTTCAGCGGAAACTTTTGCGTACGACAGCCTGAGCGGCGTTGCCGATCTGAAAGGCCGCGTCAGGGCGCAGCTGATGCCGGGTGGAGCTGCCCAGCCTGCCAAACCAGCACCACCGCAATGAGCAAACTTATGCCAGGCAAAGCTGCCAAGCTGGTTTTCATTACTGGCGCATCCAGTGGCATCGGGCAGGCGCTGGCCGCACGGTTTTACCAAGCGGGCTACCGCCTGGCGCTGGTAGCGCGGCGAACCAATGAAGTCAAATCGTGGGTTGACGCAATGAATATGGGCGCAAGCAGCTATGAAATATATAGCGCAGATGTGGCGGATGTCGCCAGCATTGTCGCTGCAGGCCAGCTGTGCATGGCCCGGCAAGGCATACCCGATGTGGTGATTGCCAACGCGGGCATCAGCATCGGCATGGACTCCACTTTTCTTGGCGACTTGGGTGTGATGGCCCAAACCTTCGCCACCAACAACACCGGCCTGGCCGGGACGTTCCATCCTTTCATTGAGGCCATGGTCCAGCGCGGCTCGGGCGCGCTGGTGGGCATTGGCAGTGTGGCCGGCATCCGGGGCCTGCCGGGGCACGGCGCTTACTGCGCCAGTAAATCAGCCGTGATTGCATACTGCGAAAGCCTGCGCGGTGAGCTGCGCGGCACAGGCGTCAAGGTCGTCACGATTTGTCCGGGCTACATCGACACGCCCTTGACGCAAAAAAACAGCTACGCCATGCCGTTTTTAATGCAGCCCGACGTATTTGCCGGCAAGGCTCTTTCAGCGATAGAAGCGGGCAGCAGCTACAGCGTGATTCCGTGGCAAATGGGCGTGGTCGCCAAGCTGCTTCGGCTGCTGCCCAATTCAGTGTTTGACAAATCGTTTTCAGGCCGTGCCCGCAAGAAGCGCCAGGCGGCTGACTAGCCGACGCCAGCGCTATTAATTCGGGAGCTGCTTGCGCCCGTATTCATTGGGCCCGAGCACTAATTTCGCAAGAACTTATAGCCCACAAAAAAGGCTTCAAAATCGAAGTCTCGAAGCCTAGTTTGAAGCAGCTTTCAGCACTACTGCTAAAAACCACCTGAAAATTCTGAACTTTTAAAGCGCATTGAACATGCGCTTCAAACGTTTTGAGATCAGTAGCCGCCGCGTCCACCGCCGCCGCCACCACCGGAGCGTCCACCGCCGCCGCCAGCACCGCCGCCGCCGTATGGACTACGGAAGCCGCCGTCGGAGCCGCCGCCACCTGAGCGTCCGCCGCCGCCGCCGCCATAGCCGCCGCCACCTGAGCGATCACCACCGCCGCCGCCACCACCGTAGCCGCCACCGCCACCGCCGAAGCCGCCGGTACGTGGAGGACGTGCTTCCATCGGACGTGCTTCGTTCACGACAACACTGCGACCGCCCAAAGGCTGGCCGTTCATGCCGGTGATAGCTGCCTGCGCTTCTGCGTCGCTGCCCATTTCAACAAAGCCAAAGCCTTTGGAGCGACCGGTGTCGCGTTCCATCATGACTTTAGCGCTGGTAACAGCGCCAAATTGGCCAAATGACTGTTGCAGGTCTTCGTCGCGGACCGAGTAGGGCAGATTGCCGACGTAAAGTTTGTTGCCCATTAAGGGACTCCTCTAAAAACACAAAATATCGATATCTGTATCGAGATCGATTGACAAAAGCGATGGAGCCCCGTTAGCACAACAAATCTTCAACGTACCGCTGTAGCGCGCGAAACTAACCGATCACTAACCCGAGTAAATCCAAAAATTTACACCCGTATATTATGCGCTACGTGGCTTATTGGCACGCAACTATCGTAAGTACCTATAAAGTTTGTAATTTTTCTTTACACTTTTCGCAAATATTCGCTGAAACCGCCATCAGGAATTGCAGGTTTGCCTAACGGGATGAATCGTCTGTGTCGCCGTAGTTCCGCCACTTTCCCATGGCCGCGCGCAGCGTCAACACCTGTTGTTCAAACTTTGGGCACGCCTTGCAGGCCAGCATATGCAACCTCAGGGCCACGTTGTCCGGCAGGTTCAAGGCTCGGTCTTCTCTGGCGATCACCAGCGCAGCGGCTTGCTTGCAAGTGCGGCGAAGAAGGGTCAATTTCGGCATGGAGAGTCTCAACGCGTCGGTTCAATTTAAACGGTGGGACTTGTCTTCAAGCCAAACCAGTTGATGTTCAAGCACTCTTGCAAGCGCAAGCGCGCACGGTGCAATTGCACATACAGGTTGGTCGGTGTCATCGCCAATTCCTTACACACTTCTTCAGACGACAGCTCCAGCCATTCGCGCATTAAAAAAAGCCTGCCTTGCGCAGGCGGCAGACGATCGACACAGGCGTCAAGCACCGCAAAAAACTGCTGTTGCTCAAGACTTTCATGCGGATTTCCCCATTCGCAGGGCATGTCAGTAAAGTGCCCGTCGGCTTTGAAGCTGATTTTGTCCAGCTCATCGCCTTCATTTTCGTCTGCGTCGCCGACCCAAGAAACTTCTCTGACCTGTTTGCGAAGAATATCAATGACCTTGTGCTTCAAAATTCCCACCAGCCAGGTTTTAAGTTGCGAGCGGTTGCCAAAGCTTTGCGGCTTGGACAGCGCAGCCAGCAGGGTTTCCGACACGGCATCGTCTGCCCAGGCGTCGTTGCGCAGTTGCAGGCGGGCAAACCTGAGCAGGTAAATGCGGTGTTCCACCAACTGGTCGTTAAAACTGCTCATGCGCTGGAGTCTAAATGCTTGCAGGGTAAGAAATAAGACCAGAAGCCGACTAAAGCAATCCGGGTGCGTAAAAAAGATTGCGTGCCAAGATTTCAGTAAACAACACCAAAGTCGCAAAACATGACCAATTTTCACAAGCTGCTTTTAGCAATGGCAATTGCCGCCCTAATTTCTGCGCCCGCTTTGGCGCAACAAAGCGCGCCGAAACCGCTGCCGCCAACGAATGCACCAGCCAGCGCAGCAGCACAGCCCGCAGCCCCGATTGCAGCGCCGCAAATTGATGCGCAAACGATTGACGGCAAGCCATTTAGTTTGGCTGCACTCAAAGGCAAGGTGGTGCTGGTCATGTTTTGGTCGACAGGCTGCGCAGTGTGCCGCGACAAAATGCCCGAGCTGCGGACCAACTATGAAGGCTGGGCGGGCAAACCGTTTGAGGTGGTTGCCATCAGCACCGACGCCGTGATGCAGGATGCGCTGGACTACGAACGCATCATCTCTCGCACCGTGCCCATGAAGCAGCGCTTCGTGCAAATTTGGGCCGGCTCGCCGGGCTACAAAGACAATTTGGGCAAGCATGCCATGTTGCCAGCTGCCTACTTGCTAAATAAAGAGGGCAAAGTGGTTGAGCGCTATGTTGGCCGTATTCCAGCTGAGGCTTGGGACAAGATATCTGATTTGCTGTGATGTGCATCACGGTGCAGTAAGGCGGGTTATTTATTTTCAGCCGGGTTGTAAGAAGCGCGTTGTAGAGCAGACTAAACCAGCAACCAGGCCAGAAAACCTGCTCTGGTTACGGTTAAAAGTTTTATGTAGGCAGTTTTTAATCCATCTTTACTTC
>JANNCT010000015.1:0-4818 GCA_031386895.1 Polaromonas sp. | reverse complement strand
ATAGCCCATGCCGGCCAGCTTGCCGCCAGACAATTCAAGAATCAACGCGCCAGTGGTAAGCACGGCAATCGCCATGCCCACCATGCCGAACAAGTTACCGCGCAGCGATGTGGTGGGGTGGCTCAGGCCCTTGAGTGCCTGAATAAAGAAGACAGAAGCTACTAGATACAGCAGCGTTACGACGTTCATGCTCATTTAGAAGCTCCTTCAATTGCTGGCGCTTTTTTCTCTTTTTTCCGAAACATCTCCAGCATGCGCCGCGTGACTAAAAAACCGCCAAACACATTCACAGCGGCAAGCGCCACCGCCAGCACGCCCATGGTTTTACCCAGCGGGGTTTCAGTCAGCGCGGCAGCCAGCATCGCGCCAACAATCACGATCGCGGAAATGGCATTGGTCACCGCCATCAGTGGCGTGTGTAGCGCAGGCGTAACGGTCCACACCACGTGGTAGCCCACGTAGATGGCGAGCACAAAAATAATCAGGTTAAGGATGGTGGGTGATACGGCTTCCATGGTCTTCTCCAAATGGCTTTTTAAGTTATTTGCGCTTGACTTCGCCTGCCTGCGTCATCAGGCAAGCGGCCACGATATCGTCGGCCATGTCGATGTTCAAAGTACCCTCCTTGGTGATGATGAGCTTTAAAAAGTCGAGCAGGTTACGGGCATACAGCGCGCTGGCGTCGGCTGCTACCAGTGACGCAATGTTGGTCTCGCCAATCAGCGTTACCCCGTGTTTGACCACGGTTTTTCCCGGCTCGGTCAGCGGGCAATTGCCGCCTTGTGGTGCGGCCAAATCAACAATCACGCTGCCCGGCTTCATGGCCTTGACCATTTCTTCAGTCACCAGCACAGGCGCGGGGCGACCGGGAATAAGCGCGGTAGTGATGACGATGTCCGCATTGGCCACGCGCTTGGCTACTTCGGCCTTTTGGCGGGCCAGCCAGCTTGGCGGCATTGGCTTGGCGTAACCGCCCACTCCGACAGCGGCTTCACGCTCTTCGTCGGTTTCATACGGCACATCGATGAACTTGCCACCCAGCGACTCAACTTGTTCTTTCACGCTGGGTCGCACGTCACTGGCTTCAATCACTGCGCCCAGCCTCTTGGCAGTCGCTATGGCTTGCAAGCCCGCCACGCCAACACCCAAAATGACCACTCGCGCAGCTTTAACTGTGCCAGCAGCGGTCATCAGCATCGGCATAAAGCGCTGGTAGGCGTCGGCTGCCATCATCACGGCTTTGTAGCCCGCAATGTTGGCTTGCGATGAGAGCACGTCCATGCTTTGCGCACGACTGGAACGCGGCGCGGCTTCAAGTGCAAACGATGTGAGCTGTGCGGTGGCCATGCGCTGCAGGCCTTCTGCATCAAACGGGTTGAGCATGCCCACCATGATGCTGCCGCCTTTGACATGCGGCATTTCGGCATCCAGCGGGCAACGTACCTTCAGCACGATGTCGGCTGCGTAGGCACCTGCCGCGTCGGTGATTTCGACACCAACAGCAACATAAGCATCGTCTGGCACGCTGGCCCCAACACCCGCGCCCGACTGCACGCGAATCGTGTGGCCTTGGGCTTTAAGTTTTTTGGCCGTTTCCGGCGTGATAGCGACGCGCGTTTCGCCGTCAATAATTTCGGCAGGTACCCCAATCAGCATGGGTTTCTCCTCAAGATAACGTTGGTTTTTTTAAAGGCGTTTAGGTTTGACACCCGCCGCACACGACTATTTTTCCTGTCAGTGAGCTTACATGAGATTTTCACGCAGTTTGACTGGGTATTCCTTAGTCTTCGTTAGGTGCGCCCCCCAATTTGCCACGCCGACGCCCCACGACTGACCAGCATAAAAAACCGGTCTGGCCCCGTCCCCGACCCACCAAGCAGGGGCCGCGGATCTGGCTCAGCCAGTCCGCAGGCGCAGCGGCCCCCTCGGGGGGCAGGGCGCTACGCTAAGCGAGCAACCGTGGGAGCTCTACTTGGCCGTAGGCATCACGAATTCCGCGCCTTTGCCAATACTTTCCGGCCAGCGCTGCATGATGGATTTTTGCTTGGTATAAAACCGCACGCCTTCTTCGCCGTACGCGTGCATGTCGCCAAAAAGACTCTTTTTCCAGCCGCCAAAGCCGTGCCAGGCCATCGGCACCGGAATCGGCACATTGATGCCCACCATGCCGACCTGAATGCGCCTTGAGAACTCACGCGCCACATTGCCGTCGCGGGTGTAGCAGCTCACGCCGTTGCCAAATTCGTGGGCGTTGATTAAATCGACCGCCTCGGCAAAGTCTTTGACCCGAACGCAACCCAGCACCGGGCCAAAAATCTCTTCTTTGTAAATGCGCATGTTCGACGTGACATGGTCAAACAACGTGCCGCCCATCCAGTAGCCGTTTTCGCAGTCTTTGCCGACGTCTTTGCCGGTAAAAGTACGGCCATCGACCAGCAACTTGGCGCCCTCCTCCACACCCGCATCGATATAGCCAGTGATGCGCTTGTGCGCAATGCTGGTAACGATGGGGCCCATTTCTGCATCCAGATGCACGCCGTTTTTAATCACCAGCGTTTTGGCGCGTGCGGCCAGCATAGGCACCAGTTTGTCGCCCACATCACCGACCAGCACCGCTACCGATATCGCCATGCAGCGCTCCCCGGCAGAGCCGTAGCCCGCGCCAATCAATGCATCGACCGCTTGTTCCAGGTCTGCATCGGGCATCACCACCATGTGGTTTTTCGCGCCGCCCAAGGCCTGCACGCGCTTGCCGTGGTGCGCGCCAGTTTCGTAAATGTAGTTGGCAATCGGTGTGGAGCCAACGAATGAAATGGCTTTCACGTCAGGGTGCACAAGCAACGCGTCAACTGCGTCTTTGTCGCCCTGCACCACATTGAAAACGCCATCAGGCAGGCCGGCTTGTTTCAGCAAATCGGCCATGAACAAACTGGCACTGGGGTCAATCGGGCTGGGCTTCAAAATAAACGTGTTCCCTGCAGCAATGGCCACCGGAAACATCCACATCGGCACCATCACGGGGAAATTAAACGGCGTGATGCCCGCCACCACACCCAGCGGCTGGCGCAGCGTCCAGTTGTCGATGCCGGTTGAGACCTGGTCAGTAAAGTCGCCTTTGAGCAGTTGCGGAATGCCGCAAGCGAATTCAATGATGTCGATGCCGCGCGACACCTCGCCTTGCGCATCGGTAAACACCTTGCCGTGCTCGGCGGTGATAAGGTGCGCGAGCTTGTCTTTATGAATGTTGACCAGCTCTAAAAACTTGAACATGGCCCGCGCGCGGCGAATGGGCGGCGTGTCGGCCCAGGCCGGAAAGGCAGCGTGCGCAGCGGCTACTGCGGCGTTGACGTCTGCGGCGCTGGCCAAAGCCACATTGCCCGTGATGGCGCCGGTGGCGGGGTTAAATACCGGCTGGCTGCGGCTTGATGCGCTGAGGGTAGCGCTGCCGTTGACGAAATGCCCTATCGACGGGGCGGATGCTGCAGCGGGGTTGGCCATGAAAGTCCTTTAGCGTGTGCGTGAATTGTGAAAACAGAAGACGATAAAACTGGTTTGAAAAATCAAGTTTAGTGGGTTCAGCGCGCCGCAGACTGAAAACCAAGGGCAGCACCAGCGGTGAAAAGGCAACATTTTGGTGTGATAATCCGCTCGGCTTCGAGAAATACGCTATTAAATTAATAGCTGCTTTCGCCCGTATTTATTGACTAAAAGCTCTTTTTTATGCCCAAAACGGCACCTAAAATGCCTCCGTACCGATATCAGTACCGATTTTTATGATCAGACACTTCAAACCCAGCGTGACCGTAGCCGCCGTGATTGCCAAAGACTTCGGTGGCGTTCAAAAATTTTTGCTGGTTGAAGAAGACACCCGCGATGGCTTGCGGCTCAACAACCCGGCCGGCCACTTAGACCCGAGCGAAAGCCTTGCGGACGGCTGCGCACGCGAGACGCTGGAAGAAACCGCCTATCACTTCACCCCCACAGCGCTGGTCGGTGTGTACATGTCGCGTTTTCAGCGAGCCAGCGCCGACGCGCCGGGCGGGCAAGAAGACATTACTTACTTGCGTTTTGCGTTTTGTGGCGAGCTGGGCGCGCACGTTGAAGGCCAAGCGCTGGACGTAGGGATTGTTCGGGCGGTTTGGTTGACGGCCGATGAGATTCGGGGGTGCACTGGTATGCATCGAAGTCCTTTGCTGTTGACTTGTCTTGAGGATTATTTGCGTGGGCAGCGGTTTCCTTTGGATTTGGTTACTACTGATAGTTCTGTGTTTTTTGTTTAAATTTGGCTATGGCCCCTAGATACGGGTGCTAGCAGCTCTTAAATTTGTAGCATTTTCACCTTCACGTGGTTTGCCGGGGGTTGCCCGGCGGCAACTCACTTTTCTTTGCTTCGCCAAAGAAAAGTAAGCAAAAGAAAGGCGACCCGCAGTCTGGGCCGCTTTGCGGTTCCTTGAAAAAGCTGAAGAAGCCGGAAAATTTAGAAACTTGTCCGCTTCGCGGCCTTCGGACATCTAAATTTTTTAATCCGTCTCCTCCAGCTTTTTCAAGCCCAGACAGGACGGGGTGGGGAGGTGATTCGGGGTCGGGTTCGGATTCGGGTTCGGGGAGCCCTCACCCTAACCCTCTCCCAGAGGGAGAGGGGATAAAGGTACTCTTCACTCTGATTGCACAGCTTCCCGTTTTACTCCCTCTCCCTCCGGGAGAGGGCAGGGGTGAGGGCATCCCCGAATCTTGCCTTCTCCCCTGCACCCCTGCACCCCTAATCCCTAATCCCTAATCCCTTCTGTATGCGCTGAGGAGCGCAGGATTAGACGGATA
>JANNCT010000012.1:0-13261 GCA_031386895.1 Polaromonas sp. | reverse complement strand
ACTTTGAATGGCTCGGCGCTTTGCCAATCTGGCTGGGCAATGATGCCAACCCTGAAGCCTTGCGCTTCAAGCATGCGGCCAATCACGGCCATGCCAAAGCTGGGGTGGTCAACATACGCGTCGCCGGTGACGATGATGATGTCGCAGCTGTCCCAGCCGAGCGCGTCCATCTCGGCGCGCGTGGTCGGTAAAAACTTGGCCGTGCCGAAGCGGGCCGCCCAATACTTGCGGTAGCTGCGATATCATCATCGTCACCGGCGACGCGTATGTTGACCACCCCAGCTTTGGCATGGCCGTGATTGGCCGCATGCTTGAAGCGCAAGGCTTCAGGGTTGGCATCATTGCCCAGCCAGATTGGCAAAGCGCCGAGCCATTCAAAGTGCTGGGCAAGCCGAACCTCTTTTGGGGCATCACCGCTGGCAACATGGACTCGATGATTAACCGCTATACGGCTGACCACAAAATCCGGTCTGACGACGCTTACACGCCTGGAGACATTGGCGGCAAGCGGCCAGACCGCGCAGCGCTGGTGTACTGCCAGCGTGCCAGAGAAGCGTTTAAAGAAGTGCCAATTATTTTGGGCGGCATTGAAGGCAGCCTGCGCCGCATTGCACATTACGACTATTGGTCAGACAAGGTACGCCGCTCGGTGGTGGTCGACGCCAAATGCGACTTGCTGCTGTACGGCAACGCAGAACGCGCAATTGTTGAAATTGCGCACCGCCTGGCGGCCAAAGAAACCATTGCTACCATGACCGACATTCGCGGCACCGCGTTTATTCGTCGCTCAGGCGACGAAACCGCGCAAGGCTGGTTTGAGATTGACTCCACCAGCGTCGACGCGCCGGGCCGGGTTGAAGCGCACGTCAACCCGTACCTAATGGTGGCCGATGCCGCCAAAGAACTGGGCACCACCTGCGCGCGGGAAGATGAAGCCAAAGTGGTTGCCGAGGCTGCTACGTCGAAGGCTAAATCGACCCCTGTTGTCACGGCAACGTCGAACAGCAACCCAGCCATCAAGCCGCTCACGTTTGTCGTCAATCCCAGCTTGTCATCGACGGTGCAAACTGCGCAAGGCAAGATCAAAGTCCCGCCGCGTGACCGCTCGGTTATTCGGCTGCCTTCGTACGAGCAAGTCAAGAGCGATGCCGTGCTGTATGCCCACGCCAACCGGGTGCTCCATCTCGAAACGAATCCCGGCAACGCGCGCGCATTGGTGCAGGCCCACGGTGAGGGCGTTACGGCTAGAGACGTGTGGATCACCGCACCGCCGATTCCGTTGACTACGGCCGAAATGGACTACGTGTTCGACTTGCCCTATGCACGCAGCCCGCACCCGAGCTACGCAGACGAAAACGGCTCACACGACCACGCGACCAAAATCCCTGCGTGGGAGATGATTCGCTTTTCCGTGAACATCATGCGCGGCTGCTTTGGCGGCTGCACGTTTTGCTCCATTACCGAGCACGAAGGCCGCATCATTCAAAGCCGGTCTGAAGACTCGGTGATTCGCGAAATTGAAGCGATTCGGGATTCGGTGAAAAGCTTCACCGGCACCATCTCAGACCTGGGCGGGCCAACCGCCAACATGTACCGCATTGGCTGCAAATCGCCAGAGATAGAAGCCGCCTGCCGCAAGCCAAGCTGCGTGTACCCGGGCATCTGCCAAAACCTGAACACCGACCACAATCCGCTAATCAAAATGTACCGCCGCGCGCGGGCGCTCAAAGGCGTGAAAAAGATTTTGATCAGCTCCGGCGTGCGCTACGACCTGGCCGTTGAAAGCCCAGAGTACGTCAAAGAGCTCGTCAGCCACCACGTGGGCGGCTACCTGAAAATTGCGCCCGAGCATACCGAGCAAGGCCCACTGACCAAGATGATGAAGCCGGGCATCGGCAGCTACGACAAGTTCAAGCAGCTGTTTGAAAAGTTTAGCCTCGAGGCCGGCAAAAAACAGTTTTTGATTCCCTACTTCATTGCCGCCCACCCAGGCACCAGTGACGAAGACATGATGCACCTGGCCCAATGGCTCAAAAAAAGCGGCTTTCGCGCCGACCAGGTACAAACCTTTTACCCATCGCCCATGGCTACTGCCACAGCGATGTACCTCACCAACAAAAACCCGCTGCGCAAAATCACGCGCGACAGCGAAACGGTAGACATCGTGCGCGGTGAAAAGCGCCGACGGTTGCACAAGGCTTTTCTGCGTTACCACGACCCCAACAACTGGCCGCTGTTACGTGAAGCGCTTAAAACCATGGGCCGGGCGGATTTGATTGGCAACGGCAAGCACCATTTGATACCGACGTTTCAGCCGCTGGTTGATGGTACGTACCAGTCTGCCCGGCGTAAAAACTCGACTGGTTCTGCCGCCAAAGCCACGGCGACTGCGCAGCCGACCAAGGGCCGAATGCTCACGCAGCACACTGGCCTGCCGCCGCGCGACAACGGTTCTGGCAAGCAGGCGGGCAAGCCGCTTGTGCGTAAGCCAATGCCGACACGTTGAGCATTTCCTTCGACGTTAAGCGTAAAAAGTGCTTGTAGCCCAATTGATACGGGCGTAAGCAGCTATTACTTTGGTAGCGACTGGCACCAGCTCGGTATCGCTTTTTACGCAGTTCCGCACAGGCTGCGGGTATCATCACAGCATGATCCGAACCGCTTCTGTGCGCAGCATTTTGGGCTGGGCCAATCATCTGGCCCAGCTGTGGCTGGCCCAGTGGTGGCGACTGCTGTATTTGGGCGCAGTGCTCCTGTTGCTGGTGCTCACGCCGTCAAGTTACAAGCGCGGTAACCGCATGGTGCTGGTGCGACACATTTACGACAACACCGCGCCCATTTTGCTGGGCTTTACCGTTTTGTGTGCATTGATCAGTTTGGTGCTGACCCGTATCGTGACGGCTACCGCGCTGAGCTACGGCTTGTCTCAGTACGCGCTGCAAGTGGTGATTCGGGTGCTGGTGCTGGAACTCATTCCGCTGACCGCCGCACTCTTTGTAGCGCTGCGCTGCACCATTCCCGATGGGGCAGAGCTGGCCGAAATGCAGGGGCGGGGCGAGCTTGACAAGCTGCGCGCCAAAGGCATCAACCCGATTCACCGTGAAGTACTGCCACGCGTGGTGGCGGGTATTTTTTCGACCATTACCCTTGCGGTACTCAGCTGTGTGGTGGCGCTGGTGGTGGCGTACGTTGCTATTTATGGTTTCGACGTGTCGGGTTTTGCCGGCTACACGCGTCTGTTTGGCCAGGTGTTTGGCCCGGCCGTCACCACTATTTTTGTCATGAAAACGCTGCTGTTCAGCCTGGCCGTGTCGCTCATCCCGATGGCCTCTGCGCTTTACGGCAACGCCACCAGCAACACCCGCACCAGTGCAGAAATGCGCGGACTGGTGCGCATGTTTGCTGTGATACTGTTGATTGAAGTGCTGTCGCTGGTCGGCAATTATTATTAAAACGCCCCACAAAAAGAACATGCAATGAGCGACAAGCCCGACCTTCCGCCAGACACAGCAGACCTGCCGTACCCGCCCGACGCGCGTCAAAGCCCCGCGCTGCCTGCACCACCCGAGCGGCTGGAGT
This sequence comes from Polaromonas sp., assembly GCA_031386895.1. Lineage (GTDB taxonomy): Bacteria > Pseudomonadota > Gammaproteobacteria > Burkholderiales > Burkholderiaceae_C > Polaromonas. Next base: position 9,682 of record JANNCT010000012.1, on the reverse strand, counting down.
TCAAGGCCGTGCTGCTTTTGGGTTTTATGCTGGCGCTGATCTTGGCGGCAGCTTTGTACGTGATGTACGCGCGCGGCCTGTTTGAAACCACCCAGCGTCTGGTGCTGGTGTCTGAGGATTCCGAAGGCGTTGTGGTCGGCATGAACCTGACGTTTTCGGGTTTTCCAATTGGCCGCGTGCGCCGCATTGAGCTGGCAGACGACGGCAAGGCGCGCATCGTCGTTGATGTGGCCAGCAAAGACGCGCACTGGCTGCGCAAATCAAGCGTTTTTACGGTGGTGCGCGGCCTGGTGGGCGGCACCAACATTCGGGCCTACACCGGCGTGCTGAGCGACCCGCTGCTGGAAGACGGCGCAACCCGCACCGTGCTGCAGGGCGACGCGGGTGCCGAAGTGCCCAAGCTGATTGCAGCGGCCAAAGACCTGATTGAAAGCATCAGCAGCCTCACCAGCCCGCAAGGCGCGCTTGGCGCGTCGATGGGGAATTTGCAAACGATTACCGCAAAACTCAACGGCCCCGGTGGCGCACTCACGGTGCTGTTGGGTGGAGAGGACGAGGCGAAAAAAATCATTACCACGCTTGACCGCACCAATGCGTTGCTGCTGAAAGTCGACAGCCTGACCGCTAAGGTCAATGGCCTGGCCGTCAAGGCCGACACGCAGGTGTTTGGCGAGAAAGGCGTGATGCCAGAAACCCGCGCCACCGTGATGCAGCTCAACGCGCTGCTGGCGGACACCAGAGGCAGCCTGAAAAAAGTTGATGCGGTACTGGTTGAAGCGCAAGCCATCGGTGCCAACGTCAAAGACGGCACGAGTGATTTGAATGTGCTGCGCGGCGAGGTCGAGTCCAGCCTGCGCAAGATTGACGGGCTGGTCAATGAAATCAACCGCAAGTGGCCTTTTGCGCGTGACACCGAGGTGAAGTTGCCATGACGCGCATTTTTAAACCAGCTCTGGCAGTGACAGTGGCGGTGGCGGTGGTGCTTCTGGCAGCCTGCGCATCTGGCCCCAAACCCGCCGATTGGCAGCTTGAAGCGAAAAGCTCCCTTGAGCGCGCCGTGTCCGCTTACCTTGAAGGCAACAGCCGGATTGAGGCTGCCGAAATGGCACGCGCCCGCAGTGAAATTTCAAGCACCGGCCGGGTGGATTTAATGGCCAGAGCCGAACTACTGAGCTGTGCCAGCCGCGTCGCTAGCCTGGTGCTGGAGCCATGTGCGGGGTTTGAAAAACTTCGGCAGGATGCGCCGCCTGCAGAGCGGGCGTACGCAGACTATCTTGCAGGCAAGCTTGCACCGCAGGACATCAATCTTTTACCAAAAGCACAGCAAATAAGTGCTCAAGCCCAAACAAATGGGGCGCAAGCAGCTATTGATTCAATAGCGGATCCGTTGGCCAAATTGATTGCGGCAGGCGTGGCCTTTCAGGCGGGCCGGGCCGGCCCGGCGGCGGTGCAAGCTGCGGTTGATGCTGCGTCCAGCCAGGGCTGGCGCAGGCCGCTTCTGGCGTGGTTGGGCGTGCAACTGGCGCTGGCTGAAAAAAGTGGAAATGCAGAAGAGGCCGCGCGTTTGCAGCGCCGCATCGCCCTGACGCTGCCCTCAGCCTTGAAACCTGAAACGCCGAAACCCTGAAAGTGGGATCGACAGCAAACAGGCTGCAGTGCGGCGCGGTAAGCCCATGGGCAATTGCGGTGGCAGGCGCGCTGGCACTGGCCACCGCAATGGGCATTGGCCGCTTTGCCTTCACGCCGCTGCTCCCCATGATGCTGGCAGACGGCGTGGTTGATCTGCCCACAGCCAGCTGGCTGGCCAGCGCCAATTACCTGGGTTATCTGGTGGGTGCGCTGCTGTGTACTTTTCAGCCGATGGTGTGGGCGCGTTTTACGGTTTTGCCTGCTGTGCCAGCTACCGCGTGGCTGCGCGGCGGTCTGCTGGTCACCTGCGTTTTAACTCTTGGCATGGCGCTGAATGTGCCTGCTTTGTGGCCTTTGCTGCGTTTTTCAGCGGGCGTTGGCAGTGCTTTTGTTTTTGTGTTTACGTCCGGCTGGTGCCTGGCCCGATTGGCCGAGCGCCATTCAAGCAACCTGGGCGGCATCATGTTTACCGGGCCGGGGGCGGGCATTGCAGTGAGCGGTGTGCTGGCCAGCGGCATGGTTGCGCTGGGTTGGAAAGCACAGACCGGCTGGCTGATTTTTGGCGTGTTGGCGTGCGTGCTCACAGCATTGGTGTGGCGCGCCTTTGCTACTGGAAAAGCAGCGGACACTGCTTTTTCGCCGCTGCAGGCCGCGAACATGGACTCGCGCGCTTTAGACAAGCCACCAACGGCCAGCCGCTGGCACATGGGCTGGCTGGCCATTGCTTACGGGCTGGACGGGCTGGGTTACATCATCACTGCTACTTTTTTGCCGGTGATTGCCCGACAGGTGATGCCCGGCTCGGTCTGGCTGGACCTCTTCTGGCCACTGTTTGGCCTTGCTGTGGTGGCAGGCGCCTTGCTGTCCACCCGCATATCGCTCAAAGGTGATTTGCGCTACGTGTTGGCTGCCAGCTATTTGCTGCAGGCAGCAGGCGTCATCCTCACCGTTTGGCTGCCTACGCCGTTGGGTTTTGCCTTGGGCAGCCTGCTGCTGGGCTTGCCCTTCACAGCCATCACGTTTTTTGCCATGCAGGAGGTGCGCCGCTTAAAGCCGCACACCGCTGCCAGCTATACCGGGTTGCTCACTGCGGTTTACGGTCTGGGCCAGGTAGCCGGGCCGCCGCTGGCAGCGTGGCTACTCAGCCGCAGCGCCACGGTGGGTCAGGGCTTTAACGTGGCGCTTGAGATTGCATCTGCCTCGTTGGTGCTGGGGGCTCTGATGTTTGTGGGGTTGGCCCGGGCCTACCCGAAACGTAGCCCGGCACAGTAAGAAGTCTTACCCGGCCTGTACGTTTGGTTGCTGAGTCCTGTACGCAACCATAGCAAGCGTGTGCGGTTCTGTAACACGAACGCGAATAGTTCGTATTAACTGTTAGACTTTGCCTTTTAGCCACCACCTTAAGCAGAAAGAGGCACAGCATGCAACGCAGAACAATCGTTTTAGGATCCGGAGCAGCAGTTGCGGTAGCCGTGTCCGGCTGCGGCGGCGGGTCAGACACGCCAGCTCCGGTTCCTGCAGCACAAAACAAGTATTCGGTCGCTAACCTCGCCGCGTCCAATGCAAGCTACAACGCACCCATCACCCTGCCTGAAATGATCGGCGCGTGGGGCGTAGCCATTCGCCCGGCAGGCGCGGGCGGGCACTTTTGGGTGGGGGCTGCCAATGCGTCGTGGGAATTTATCGGCGACGTCAAGAAAAACGCTGACCCGGCGCTTCGCGTACTGGGCCAGGACAACCTCAAAAAAGTAACAGTTCCTGGTACTGGCGGTGAGACCGACCCGACACCCGGTGCAGTCACCGGCGTGGTCTACAACGGCGGCAGCATTGACTCAAGTAACTTCCAGCCGACGGGGCAGGTCATGCCAGTTGCCACTGGCGGCGACACCACGACAGCGATCAGCGGTTCAGCCCGATTCATGTTTGTGACTGACTCTGGCTACATCGGCGCTTGGGGTGAGCGCCGCACCGACACCGGAGCGATTTTGCGCAACGACGGCGCAGCCGCGCAGGTCTACCCGCCGGTGGGCGACGCGCCAACGGGAGCGTACTTCGGCGTTGCCATGAAAACCGACACCTGGGACAAGATGTGGGTCGCTGACTTTGGCGCTGACCCGAAAATTTTGCAGTTCAATGGCAATTGGGAGATTGAACCTACCCAAGGCTTCGTCAACCCGTTTGCCACCGGGGCCACCATTGGCCAAGGCACCGCCAAGCGCCCAAAGCCGGGCGACCCGGTGCCGTTCAACATCACCACACTGGGCTCGCGCGTGTTTGTGGCGTACGCGATTTCTTTGCCTGACGCGGAAGATGCGACACAATTTTTTGCTGGAGAAGAAGACTCACTTGACCCCGCAGCCGAGCTGGCCGCAGCCAACAAGCCCGACAAAGGCAAGCTGGTGGAATATACGCTGGGCGGTGCTTTGGTACGCATTTACAACGACAACATGCGCCTGAATGCGCCGTGGGGCGTGGAGATTGCGCCCAAGAACTTTGGAAAGTTTTCTGGCGCCGTACTGGTGGCAAACTTTGGCGGAGCAGGCTACATATCGGCCTTCAGCTCCTCGACCGGCGATTTTCTTGGCTACTTGGACAAAGCCGAAGGTGTACCTGTGGCCATTGAGGGCATCTGGAGCCTGCAATTCGGCAACGGCGTCAGCCTGGGCGACAGCGATGCGCTGTATTTTGGCGCCGGGCCCGAGGGTGACAATCCATCAGGCCTGTTCGGCTCGATTCGCTACACGCCAACCTGATGCGGCGCGTGGGTAGACTTACGTGTTGGCAGTGCCCACCTGCAGCACCAGCTTGCCAAAGTTTTCGCCGTTGAAAAGCTTCAGCAGCGTGGCCGGAAAGTTTTCAATACCCTGCACCACGTCTTCCTTGCTTTTCATTTTTCCGGCCTTCAGGTAGCCCGCCATTTTGGCTACGCCCAGGTAGTCACGGTCATCATAAGCAAACACCACTATGCCTTCCATGGTGGCGCGGTCGACCAAAAGCGACATGTAATTGGCTGGGCATCGGCGGCTGCACGACACAACTGCGCTCGCTCGCGCACAGTCTGAACAATATTTAATGAACTGCGTGGTGTATTATTGAATTAATATACATAGCCGCCATGTTTCAAATTAATCCGTCGTTATCGACTCCAATCTATAAACAAATTGCCGATCAGGTGCGCCGTCAGGTTGCTGGCGGGCAGTTGTTGGCAGGTGTTGAGTTGCCTTCGGTACGCAGTGTGGCGCTGCAGCATGCGATCAACCCGATGACGGTGTCCAAGGCGTATAGCCAGCTGGAATCGGAAGGCCTGCTGTGTCGCAATCGCGGCATGGGCATGACGGTGGCTGAGCAGCAACAGCACAGCACCCACCAACAACGGCTGACCTTGCTCGCGCCGCATTTGCAGGCCGTGGCGCGCATCGCGCAGCAACTGCAAGTTGAGCCGCAAGCTGCGGTAGCCCTGTTTGAAACCTGCCTGGCTAAAAGCGACAGCCCTGCAGACGCTTCAAAGATTGACCCCCACCTTTCAAAGTCACTTGGCGCTGCGTTTTGAGTGCTCTGTCGCATAGCTGTTGCCGCGCGTTTTCGGTCTGGGCACCATTGGGTGCGTTCACTCCTTCAAGCTGCAGGAGCCACAACATCACAACCCAGGAAAAGCACCATGCGCCAACCTCCTCATTCAAATCCCCACTTCAAGTCGTACTTCAATTCGTATTCCAATTCGCATTCCCGCTTGCGCCATGCTGCTGTGGCTCTCTTAGCCCTGCTGTCTGCTGCCCATGCACTCGCTAGCGAGGTTGGCTGGCGCCAGCTCAGCCTTGCTGGAGCCGTGCCAAACGACGCGCCAACTGTGGTGGCGATTTACTACCCAACTCAAGCGACTGCGCGCCAGATTGCGATGGGACCATTTTCTGTGAGCGCGGCTGTCCAAGGCCCTCCCGATGCCAGCTTTAAGGGCTTGATCGTGCTGAGCCACGGCACAGGCGGAAGTGAGCTGGGGCACAGCACCTTGGCCCAAGCGTTGGCGCAGCACGGCTACCTGGCTGCGGCGCTGCGCCATCCGGGTGACAACTGGCAAGACCGCAGCTTGCTCCAGACCAGTGCTGCAACTTATTTCGCGCAGCGGCCGCAACAGGCGTCCCGCGTGATTGACGCGTTGCTACGCGAACCTGCATGGGCTGACCGCATTGCCAAAGATGCAAAAGGCCCACGCATTGGCGTGCTGGGGCATTCAGCGGGCGGATACACCGCGCTGGCGTTGGCGGGTGCTCAGCCCGACCCAGCGCGCGTTGAGGCACATTGCAATAGCCATCGTACTGATGACCCTGTTTTTTGCAGCGTTGGCATAACCGCACCGCCAGAAAGCACTGCGCCGCCACCAACGCAGGCGATTTCAAAAATGCCTGCATTGGCCGACGCTCGGGTGCGAGCCGTGGTGGCCATGGCGCCGGTGGGTGTTGTGTTTAGCGCGGAGTCCCTTAGCAATATTCGTATTCCCACAGCGCTGTATGACGCTGAATTTGACCGCTTTTTGGTGCCGCGCTTTCATGCTGACTGGATTGCCCGCCACCTGCCAGCAGCCCAAAGACGCACAGTAAAAAAGGCCTGGCACTTCGCATTTATGGATGCGCCCAGCATGCCGATTGCATCTGAGGATGGCGACATTGCCGCCAACCCGCCAGGCTTTGACCGCCAGGCGTTTTTAAAGCAGTTAAGCCGTGAACTGACGGACTTTTTTGATAAGGCGCTGCGCTAGCTGCCGCGGGCAAAACAGCTTGTGCAGGTCAGCGTATAACATCTGCTGATGAGCGACAAACCCACACCAACGCCTGCAGGGCCCAGCACCCAACAAATCCACCACCCGTACCAACCCCCAGCGGGTTTTGATTCGGTACCACCTGCCATTTACCGGGCTTCAACCGTCATCTTCCCCAGCGTCGCCGCATTGCGCAAGCGCGACTGGCAGCACAAGACCGGCTACACCTATGGCTTGCACGGCACGCCCACGACTTTTACGCTGCAAGAGCGCATTGCCACGCTTGAAGGCGGCACCTATTGCACGCTGGTGCCCAGTGGTTTGGCCGCGGTTGTGCTGGTGGGCATGGCGCTTTTGAAAGCGGGCGATGAGCTGCTGATACCTGATAACGCCTACGGGCCGAACAAGGCTTTTGCCGACGGCGAGCTGGCTGCGTGGGGCATCACACACCGGTTTTATGATCCATTGAGGTCGGCAGATTTGGCCGCCAAGCTCAGCGCCAAAACCCGCCTCGTGTGGCTGGAAGCGCCAGGCAGCATTACGCTAGAGTTTCCTGATTTGCCTGCTTTGGTGGCGGTGGTCAAGCTTCATCAAAACGCGCACCCGCAAGGCATCGTTACGGCGCTAGACAACACCTGGGGCGCGGGCATTGCGTTCAATGCGTTTGACCTGGGTGCCGACATTTCAGCCCATGCGCTGACCAAGTACCCCAGCGGCGGGGCGGATGTGTTGATGGGCTCCATCGTTACGCGTGACCCTGCGCTGCACCAGTTGGTACACATGTGCCACATGCGCACTGGTTACGGCGTGGCGGGCAACGATGTTGAGCTGATATTGCGCGGCCTGAATTCGATTGCGCTGCGCTATGCGGCGCAAGACACTTCCACGCGCGAGTTGGCAACCTGGATGCAAGCGCAACCGCAAATCGAAAAGGTGTTTCACCCCGCGCTTCCCGGCTCGCCAGGGCATGCGGCCTGGGCGCGCGACTGCACGGCAGCGGCTTGTTTGTTCAGTGTGGCGTTCAAGCCCAACATCAGCCAGCAGCAAGTCGATGGTTTTTGCGACAGCTTGAAACTCTTCAAACTGGGTTACAGCTGGGCTGGGCCGATGAGCCTGGTGGTGCCGTACGACATTGCTGCCGTGCGCACATTGGGCTGGGCGCATACGGGTGGCTTTGTTCGGTTTTCAGTCGGGCTGGAAAACGTGGCCGACTTGCGCGCTGACTTGCTGCAGGCGCTAAAAAGCCTGTAGCAGCCTCTATTTTTTATTAAAAAAGTCCTCTGGCGCAATAAATACGGACGCAAGCAGCTCCTATATTAATAGCAGACTCAAGCAGCAGCTTGCGCCATCAGCTTTGGCAAATTGCCCATGGCACCTTTCGCGTTGATTTTGAATTTTTCCAAAATCGCCATTTTTTCACCATCCGTCGGGTCCACCGCCGCAATGACTTTGCCAAAGCCGTCCAGGCGGGAATTGTGAATCCACGCCCGCAGCGCCTTGTCTTGGCCCCAGGCAAACTGGTTCATCATGCTGACCATGGTTGAACGCGGGTAGCTTTCCAGACCATCGGGCAATGGCACGGGTGCGCACAGCTTGTTTTTGGTGCCGTCGTCTTCATAGTGCGCCTCAACATACGCCACCAGCGCTGCGCTGAAGGCTGGCTGCGGAATACGCACCATCTGCAGAATGATTTTGTCGCCTTGAAACATCGGCACAGTAGGGCGCTTTTCAACTGCGGATGCCGTGCAGTCAATGCACACCGTGTCTGCTGGCAGCGCGACGCGGCCTTGCGCAAGTTGCAGCGCACTATGCTCCACAGATTGAACGTGCCCCAGGCGAATCACGTTTTTGATTTTGCGCAGCACTTCAATCTCGCCCTTAGACAGGGTGGCGTAGTGAAACATGCCGGGCTTGTGGTCGGGGTAAATGCGCAGCATGGCGTCACAGGCCTCCAGCCGTTCAAACAACTCGTCGACCGATGTGGCGTTGGCAAAGGCTTCCATCTGCCTTGCTTGCCCACCAATTGCGTGGCCGAAAAACTCCATGCCAGGCTGCGTGGTCAAGCGGTTGACCAGCCAGGAGTCGCGCGGCATCACCCAGCTGATGCTGGCCGGCAGCGCGCCCGAATTGATCAGCCACACGCCGACGTCCATCGCGGTTTTGCCCGCCCCAATGATGTCAAAGTGCTTTGGCTTTTTTTGTTTGCCTTGCCATAGTTGCGCCAGGCCACTGGGCGTGACCAGCCAGGCATCGTCAGCTACGGCGTACTTGGGTGTGTGGGTCGAGGGAACGGTGGTGCCATAGTAGGTGGCGTCAACGGTTTTTTTGCGCACGGTGACTTGGGTTTCCTGCCCGGACAAGATTGAGACAAACTTGCCGCCGCCAACATAGTCGCACATCGGGTGGTAGCTGACGCGGCCACTGGGCAGCAGCGTTTGGTGCATGACTTTGTCGAAATAGCTGGTGACTTCGGCGCCAGATGCCAGTTCATAGCAGCCTTCGTTCGGGCCAAAAGTGTCCTTGCGGTTGGTGCCCAGCGGCATCGAATTCACGCCATAAAAAGCCGACGGCTGGTGCAGCGCCACAAACGGGTAAGCATCGTTCCAGTGGCCACCGGGTTGGCCGTGCCTGTCAACGATGGTGATGTGGGCGTTGGTTTCAGCCAGCAGCGTGTCGGCAAAGGCCAGGCCTACTGCGCCTGCGCCGATGACCAGATAGTCCGTTTCAATGTGCGCCATGATGTCTCCTTTTTTGGCATTTTAGTGCCTTTTAAAGGATGTTTTTATGTGCGCTTTAGGGCTATAGACCAATAAATACCGGCGCAAGCAGCTATCAAATTAATAGTATTCTTAAAGTGGCACTAGCAACTCAGCTGCCAGCGCCCGCATGGCCGCCACGCTGCGGCCAGCAGGCGCAATTACTTTGGCTGCTGAATACTGCGCAAAGTTGCGCTTCATTGACTGCAAGTACACCGGGTCGTAGTGGTTGACCAGCAACTCGCGCACCACGCTGGCCACGTCGCCGTTGCGTGAGCGGGTTTGCCAATCAGTGACCACGTCTTTGCCGCGTGCCTGCGTCAGCGCACTCAGGCGGTCGCAGAAAAACTCAATATCTTTGACGAAAAAATCATAGTCTTCCAGCAGCAACTCAACCCGTTCATCTTCACCCAAATCAAGTTGCAGGCAGGGCGCGGCTCGCATGGCAGTGATCAGGCCTTCGGGTATGGCCACGTTGCCGACTTTTTTGCTTTCGCTTTCAATGTACACAGGCCGCGCCGCGTCAAAGCTTTTCAGCGCTGCC
>JANNCT010000195.1:0-3044 GCA_031386895.1 Polaromonas sp. | reverse complement strand
GTAGCCTTTGGTCAGGTTACCCCATGGATCGACTGGGTGACGGCCTTCGCCGGTCTTGCCTTCGCCGCCACCGTGTGGGTGATCGACCGGGTTCATGACCACACCGCGAACGGTTGGGCGAATACCCATCCAGCGCTTCACACCCGCTTTGCCGAGGCGACGCAGGCTGTGCTCTTCGTTAGCTACTTCACCAATGGTGGCGCGGCACTCGATGTGAATCTTGCGGACTTCACCGGAGCGCATGCGCACCTGGGCGGAAGTGCCTTCACGAGCCAGCAGCGTTGCCGATGTACCAGCCGAACGTGCAATTTGCGCGCCCTTGCCGATTTGCATCTCAATGCAGTGGATGGTTGAACCCACTGGAATGTTGCGAATTGGCAGCGTGTTGCCAACGCGAATTGGCGCTTCCGAACCACTGATCAACGTAGCGCCAACTTCAAGACCACGTGGGGCAATGATGTAAGCGCGCTCGCCGTCGGCGTAGCAAATCAGAGCAATGTGTGCCGTGCGGTTAGGGTCGTACTCAATACGTTCGACTTTGGCCGGAATAGCATCCTTGTTGCGCTTGAAGTCCACCACGCGGTAGTGGTGCTTGTGGCCGCCGCCTTTGTGACGAACCGTAATATGACCATTGTTGTTGCGGCCAGACTTCTGGAACTGAGGCTCCAGTAGCGGCGCGTAAGGCTCACCCTTATGCAGATGGTCACGCGATATCTTCACCATGCCGCGCATACCCGGCGAGGTGGGTTTCATTTTAATGACAGCCATTACGCAGACTCCCCACCGAGGTTGAGCTCTTGACCAGGCTTGAGCGTCACATAGGCTTTGCGCAAATTATCGCGACGGCCCATTGATTTGCCAAAACGCTTGGTCTTCCCTTTGATGTTAAGAACGGCAACCGACTGAACATCTACCTTGAACATCAACTGCACTGCAGCTTTGATTTCATATTTGGTAGCGTCTTGCAGTACCTTGAAGGTCACTGAGTTGGTTTTTTCGGCAATCATCGTGGCTTTTTCGCTCACGATGGGTGCAACCAAAACCTGCATCAAGCGGCCTTCGTCGAATTTGACTTTGTGGGTAGCAGGATTAAGGGCGCTCATGCGAACATCTCCTTGAGTTGGTCCATGGCAGCCTTGGTAACCAGAACTTTCTTGTAATGCACCAGCGACACCGGATCGGCGTAGCGCGGCTCAACCACCAGAATGTTCACCAGGTTGCGCGAAGCCAAGTACAGGTTTTCGTCGACTACGTCGGCGATAACCAATACAGAGCTGAGGTTCATGGCTTTGAATTTATCAGCCAAAACCTTGGTCTTGGGCGAGTCCACTGTCAGCGAATCAACCACAGACAAGCGGCCTTCGCGCGCCAGCTGGGAGAAGATCGACGCCATACCGGCGCGATACATCTTTTTGTTGATTTTTTGTGTGAAGTTCTCGTCAGGCATGTTCGGGAAGATACGACCACCGCCACGCCAGAGCGGCGACGACGTCATACCAGCACGTGCACGACCAGTGCCTTTTTGTTTAAAAGGCTTTTTGGTCGAGTGACGAACTTGTTCACGGTCTTTTTGAGCGCGAGTTCCCTGGCGGGCATTGGCCTGGAAGGCCACGACCACCTGGTGAATCAGGCTTTCGTTGTATTCACGACCAAAAACGGTATCGGGCACATCCACTTTGGATGAAGCAATACCCTGGTCGTTCAGGAGTTCAACTTGCATCAGTTAGCTCCTTTTGCTGCTGCGACAGGCTTGGCCTTGATCGCGGCACGAACCGTGACAAAACCGCCTTTTGAACCAGGCACGGCGCCGCGAATCATCAGCAACTGACGGGCTTCGTCAATGCGCACGATGTTCAGGTTTTGTGTGGTTTTGGTGACATCGCCCAAGTGGCCCGTCATGCGTTTACCAGGAAACACACGACCAGGATCTTGTGCCATACCAATCGAGCCCGGCACGTTGTGCGAACGGCTGTTGCCGTGCGATGCGCGCTGTGAGCTCATTTTGTGGCGCTTGATGGTGCCGGCAAAGCCTTTGCCAATCGACGTACCCTGCACGTCCACCATTTGGCCAACGGCAAACACAGCAGCGGCTGGCACAACAGCGCCCGCAGCATACTGGCCTGCGACGTCAGCCGTCACGCGGAATTCTTTCAGGATTTCACCAGCTTCAACCCCTGCTTTCGCAAGGTGGCCGGCGGCCGGCTTGGTCACGCGCGATGGTTTGCGCGAACCGAATGCAACTTGGAGTGCACTGTAGCCGTCATTTGCTTCGGTTTTAACCTGGGTCACGCGGTTGTTAGACACATCTACCACTGTGACAGGAACGGTATCCCCATCATCAGTGAACAGACGCATCATGCCCACCTTGCGGCCCAGCAACCCTAGGGAGTTGCTCAGACTCATGATTTTTCTTTCGTAACCTCTACCGCTGCAACTTCAATTGGCTGCAGGCGTTTTTGTGTAGAAGACAGTTAATAAAACTCCACCCCAAATTTTGTAATTTCGGGCGAAGCTTTGGATTATAGCCCGGCACTTTCCGTTGTGGCAAGTACTGGGCTGGCGTTTCGTTTGTAAATGACTTATTGCAGCTTGATTTCCACATCCACGCCAGCTGGCAAGTCGAGCTTCATCAACGCATCGACAGTCTTGTCGGTGGGGTCAACGATGTCCATCAGGCGCTGGTGGGTGCGGATTTCCAACTGGTCACGGCTGGTCTTGTTCACGTGCGGTGAACGCAGAATGTCAAAACGCTTCATGCGGGTTGGCAAAGGCACTGGGCCCTTGACAATCGCACCTGTGCGCTTGGCAGTGTCAACAATTTCAGCAGCTGACTGGTCAATGAGTTTGTAGTCAAATGCTTTGAGGCGAATACGAATTTTTTGCTTGGTGGCCATGTTGAATCCTTAAGCAATAATTTTCGCAACCACACCAGCGCCAACGGTCTTGCCGCCCTCACGGATAGCGAAGCGCAAGCCCTCTTCCATCGCAATCGGGTTGATCAGCTTGACCGTAATGCTCACGTTGTCGCCCGGCATCACCATCTC
>JANNCT010000190.1:0-5405 GCA_031386895.1 Polaromonas sp. | reverse complement strand
ACAACGGAGAGCGTTCATGAACATCGCATTTATCGGCCTGGGCAACATGGGCGCGCCCATGGCTTTGAATTTGCACAAGGCAGGCCACAACGTGGTGGGTTTTGATTTGACCGCTGCCGCCTGCAAACCGCTGGGCGATGCAGGTGCGCGTATTGCCACATCGGCCATTGATGCGGTGCGCGGCGCTGAAGTGGTTATCAGCATGCTGCCCGCCAGCCAGCACGTTGACGCGCTGTATTGCGGCGATGGCAATGGCGCTGGAAATAGAGCTGGTTTGCTGGCCGCGCTGCCAGCGGGCACGCTGGTGATTGACTGCAGCACGATTGCAGCAGCTACGTCCCGCAAAGTCACATTTGAGGCTGCCAAAAAAAGCATCGCCTGCATTGACGCGCCGGTATCTGGCGGCACCGGCGGCGCGATTGCAGGCACATTGACGTTCATGGTGGGCGGCGAGGCGGCGGATCTCGAGCGCGCCCGCCCGCTGCTTGAAAAAATGGGCCAAAATATCTTTCACGCAGGCGCTGCAGGCGCTGGACAGGCCGCAAAAATCTGCAACAACATGCTGCTCGGTATTTTGATGATTGGGACGTCCGAGGCGCTGGCACTGGGCGTGGCCAATGGCTTAGACCCTGCGGTGCTGTCTGAAATCATGCGCCGCAGCTCAGGCGGCAATTGGGCGCTTGAAAAATACAACCCCATGCCGGGCGTGATTGCCACAGCGCCCGCCTCTAAAAACTATGCCGGTGGTTTTGGCACGGACTTGATGCTGAAAGATTTGGGCTTGGCCCAAGAAAACGCTGCTGCTGTTCGCGCCGCTACGCCGCTGGGTGGGCTGGCTCGCAGTTTGTACGCTGCGCACAGCCTGGGTGGCAACGGCGCGCTGGATTTTTCGAGTGTGATTCGACTGGTGCAGAAAAACGGTACTTGAACGTACCCAAGTTTGCTATTTAATTAGTAGCTGCTTGCGCCCGTAATTATTGCGCTACAGGCCTAATCGGCTATAAAAAGCTTAATAACGGTAGCCGTGGCGGTGGCCATGCCCATTGCCATAACCCCGGCTGTAGCCGAAGTTCAGCGACACATTCGGTACCACCCGCTGGTGGTACACGGGCGCATAACCTGACGGGCCGTAATACGTTGAAGAAGACTGCACCACCACCGGCGCCAAGAACACCGGTTGTCCTTGCTGCACATACATTGGCGTTACGGTGATCGGCTGGTAGGCCTGTGGCTGCGGCTGCACATTGACCTGCGGCTGAATCCGCTGAAGCTGCTGGTTTGGCTGATTCTGCTGATTCTGAATCGCGCCCACCGGCGTGACTTGCAGCTTGATGAACGGTCCTGGGTCTTGCGGAAGTTGCACCGTGTACTGGGTGCCCTGGTAGTCGTACACCACGTTGTAGTAACTGGCGCGGTTTTCGTAAAACGTTTGCGTGCTGCACTGCTGCACGTTTTGCGTTTGCTGATGGCCCGCTTCAATCTGGTTGCCCAGCAAGCCGCCGCCCACCAAGCCGATGAAGGTAGCCACCGCGCGGCCGCTACCGTTGCCAATCGCGTTGCCCGCCGCTGCTCCCGCTAGCGCGCCCAACGCAAAACCCGCACCTGATTTGGGGGCCTCAGTGGTCACGGTTTGGCCGCTGCACACCTGCCGCGGCACGGCGACTTGCTCGACCACCGGCGTGCTGGAAATCACGCGGCCAGTTATTTCGGCAGCCGATGCGTTCATGCTTAGCAGCGAGGCTGCAGTAGCTGAGAACAAGGTGAATGTGGAAGTGAGTTTGATTTTCATACGGTCGATCTTGATTGAGTTACGTCAATGACCAGAACTATGACCGATTTACGCTGTTTTGGTTCAAAAACAGGGCTGATAAATGGCTTTTAACCACCTAATCTGTGTAAAGTTTCCGCAAATTGTGCAGCGTCGAATCCAGCGGTAATTTCCGCGTTTCCCCACTCCACGACAGGGCGTTTGACGACACTTGGCATCGCCAAAGCCAGCTTTTGCGCACCGTCTGGAGTATCGGCATTGGCTTGTTCGGCTGCGTTCAGTTTGCGCCAGGTCGTGCCGCGGCTGTTGATCAGCTTGTCCCAGCCCACGGCATCGGCCCAAACAGGCAGCCGGTCAGCTGGAACGCCGGCTTTTTTGAAGTCAACAAAGCTGTGCTCCGCGCTTTGCTCGCCTAGCCAGGCGCGGGCTTTCTTGACGGTGTCGCAATTCGGAATACCGTAGACCGTTATTAGTGCCATTGAATCCCTAAAATCGATGCAAATAGTGCCTTCAGCCCAATCAATATGGGCGCAAGCAGCTCCTCTATTCATAGTAACCAGTGCTTCAGCCTGGCCGTGCAGTTGCAGCGACAATCAAGTGCAACATGATCCAGCCCCAAACTTTAGCCGACTGGCTCGCCCATTGCGAGCACCTGCACCCCGTAGCCATCGACATGACGCTCGAGCGCGTTAAAACCGTTGCCGACCGCATGGGCTTGCGCTTTGCCTGCCCCATCATCACGGTGGCGGGCACCAACGGCAAAGGCTCGACGTGCGCCATGCTGGAAGCGATTTTGCTGGAGGCTGGCTACCGTACCGGCGTGTACACGTCACCGCATCTGGTGCATTTTGAAGAGCGCTGCCGTGTGCGGGGCAACATCGTCAACGCTACTGATTTAGTAGCTGCTTTTGCCCGTGTTGACGGCGCCAGAGCCCTAAACGGACAGGAAATCACGCTGACGTACTTCGAGTTCACCACGCTGGCCATCATGCAGTTGCTGGTCGATGCCAATCTGGATGTGGTGGTGCTGGAAGTCGGCCTGGGCGGGCGCCTGGACGCAGTCAATATTTTTGATGCCGACTGCGCCGTCATCACCAGCATCGACCTGGACCACATGGCCTTTTTGGGCAACACCCGCGAAGCCATCGGGTTCGAGAAAGCCGGCATCATGCGCCCCGGCAAACCCGTGGTGGTGAGTGACCCGCAGCCGCCACAAAGCGTGTTGGACCACGCCGCAAAAATAGGCGCTGATTTGTGGCGTTTTGGTACTGACTTCAACTTTTCAGGCGACAAGCAGCAGTGGGGCTGGGCTGGGCGCGGCAGACGATATTCCGGCTTGGCGTACCCGGCTTTGCGCGGAGCTAACCAGTTGGTCAATGCCGCTGGCGTGCTGGCGGCATTGGCTGCGCTGCGTGATGTGCTGCCGATAACCGCCCAAGCCGTGCGGGTGGGCCTCTCGATGGTCGAGTTGCCGGGGCGTTTTCAAATTGTTCCGGGCCAGCCCACGCTGGTGCTGGATGTGGCGCATAACCCGCATTCAGTGGCTGCGCTGGCTGAAAACTTGGATGCGATGGGTTTTTACCCCTGCACGCACGCCGTTTTTGGGGCCATGGCCGATAAAGATGTTGCGCCCATGCTCGCCAGAGTGGGCCCACTGATTGACAAGTGGTACTTCACCGATTTACCTACTGAGCGCGCCGCACCGGGCGAGGTCTTGCGTGGCAAATGGGCCGCCAGCAACACGCGTCAAGATGCAACTGCCAACGCTTACACATCGCCTGAATTGGCACTGAATGCGGCGGTCGCTGCCGCCGACCCCGCTGATAGAATTGTGGTGTTTGGATCGTTCTACACAGTGGGCGGTATTTTGAAGGGCGGCCTGCCGCGCCTGTACGCCAAACACCTGGCTGTTTGAGCCCAAAAACCCCGCAAGTTGCGGCCGCATTTTCACTACCAGCCAAGAAACGAGCCCACATAAACCATGTCGTTTTTCAACCTGAATCGAGGCTCCTCCAGCAACTCCGCTGCTCCAGGCGCAGCGCAGCCTGAAAGCATGGATGTCATCCGCAAACGCGCCAAGCACCGGCTGATAGGCGCAGTGGTGCTGGTACTGATTGGTGTGGTGGGTTTTCCGCTTTTGTTTGATGCGCAGCCGCGCCCTGTTGCGGCAGATATTCCGATTGAAATTCCCGGGAAAAACACCGTCAAGCCGCTGACTTTGCCGCCCAAGTCAGACGCCGTTGGCCAAGCGCCAGACAAGCCAGCCTCCAAACCGGAAGTTGTTGCCAAAGCTGAAAAAGCTGAAAAAACCGACAAAGTCGCTGCGTCTGCCAGCCTGGACAGCCAGGAAGAAATAATTGCAGATAAAAAGCCTTTAGCGCTTGTGATACCTGCGCTACCAGCTATAAAAAAAGAAGCAGACAAGGTTGCCAAGGCGGAAATCCAAACGCCTTTGAAAACGGAGCCGAAAGCAGACAGCAAGCCCGAAGCCAAAGCCGAAGCAAAGCCCGCCGCCAAACCAGACGACGGCGCACGCGCCAAAGCGCTTTTAGACGGGCAGGGGACCGTGGCTGCCGCAGCCGCTGCACCGTCTGGCACCGAGCGCCTGATCGTTCAGGTCGGCGCTTTTGCCGATGCCGATAAAGCCAAAGAAGTTCGCCAAAAACTTGAAAAAGCAGGCCTTAAAACCTACACCCAGGTGGCGCAAACCAAAGACGGTCAGCGCACCCGGGTGCGCGTAGGCCCCTTTGCCAGCAAGGCCGACGCTGAAAAAGCCGCCAGCAAGATCAAGTCGCTTGACTTGCCAGCTGCCATCTTGACGCTGTGACCACAATCGATTGGGCGCTGCTGGGCGTCCTGGTTTTGTCCATGTTGATTGGTGCTTGGCGCGGGCTGGTGTACGAGGTGTTGTCAGTGTTGGGCTGGGCTGTGTCTTTTTTTGCCGCGCAGTGGTTTGCCCCGAGCGTAGCCGCCATGCTGCCGCTGCAGTCGGCCAGCGAACCTGTGCGGTACGCAGTGGCTTTTGTGTTGGTGTTTATCGGGGTGCTGGTAGTGTGCAGCTTGCTGACGGTAGCGATTAAAAAATTGGTGCAGGCTGTGGGCTTGCGGCCAATTGACAGAACATTGGGCGCAGGCTTTGGCATTTTGCGCGGCCTGATTTTGCTGCTGGCGGCCACCGTGGTGATGAACATGACCTCGCTCAAAACGAGTAGCTGGTGGCAAGAGTCCAAAGGCGCTGCTGTATTGAATGGCGCTTTGATCACCATCAAACCGATGCTGCCCGAGCAATTTGCAAAGTATTTGATTTAAACCTGAAATTGTCATGAACAACACACCATGTGCGGCATAGTCGGCGTCGTTAGCCAGGCGCCGGTCAACCAGTTAATCTACGACGGCCTGCTGCTTTTGCAGCACCGTGGGCAAGACGCAGCAGGCATCGTCACGCAGCTAGACCGCAAGTTTTTTATGCACAAAGCCAAAGGCATGGTGCGCGACGTTTTTCGCACCCGCAACATGCGTGCGCTGCCCGGCAATGTTGGCTTGGGGCAGGTGCGCTACCCCACGGCGGGCAATGCCTTCAGTGAAGATGAAGCGCAGCCGTTTTACGTCAACGCGCCGTTTGGTTTGGTGTTGTCGC
>JANNCT010000163.1:0-17737 GCA_031386895.1 Polaromonas sp. | reverse complement strand
GCCGATTCCGTTTGGCAATCGGCTTGAACTGTTCCTGGGCGCGGCCATTGGTGCCATTACCTTTAGCGGCTCAGTCATTGCGTTCGGCAAGCTCAGCGGCAAGTACAAGTTCAGGTTGTTTCAGGGCGCGCCGGTCACATTCAGCGGCCAGCACATGCTGAATTTGGTGCTGGGGTTGATCATGCTGGGTCTTGGGCTGGTGTTCAGCTTTACGGGCAACTGGAACGCGTTTTTCGCCATGCTGGCACTTGCTTTTGTGATGGGTGTGCTGATCATCATCCCGATTGGTGGCGCAGACATGCCGGTGGTGGTGTCGATGCTCAACAGCTACTCTGGCTGGGCAGCCGCAGGCATTGGCTTTAGCCTGAATAACTCGATGCTGATCATCGCGGGCTCGCTGGTGGGCTCTTCGGGCGCGATTTTGAGCTACATCATGTGCAAGGCCATGAACCGCTCGTTCTTCAATGTGATTTTGGGCGGCTTTGGGGGCGAGGCGGCTACGGCTGCTACCGGCAGCAAAGAACAACGCCCGGTCAAGTCCGGCTCGGCAGACGACGCAGCCTTCATTTTGGGCAACGCAGAAACCGTCATCATCGTGCCGGGCTATGGCCTGGCAGTGGCGCGGGCACAGCATTCCGTCAAAGAGTTGGCCGCCAAGCTGACCGAGCGCGGTATCACGGTTAAATACGCGATTCACCCAGTGGCGGGCCGCATGCCTGGCCACATGAACGTGCTGCTTGCCGAAGCCGAAGTGCCGTATGACCAGGTGCATGAAATGGAAGACATCAACGCCGAATTCGGCCAGGCCGACGTGGCCATTATTTTGGGGGCCAACGACGTGGTGAACCCCGCCGCGCACGTTAAGGGCAGCGCAATTTACGGCATGCCAATTCTGGAAGCCTACAAAGCCAAAACAGTGATTGTCAACAAGCGTTCAATGGCAGCAGGCTATGCAGGACTGGACAACGAATTGTTCTACATGGACAAAACCATGATGGTGTTTGGCGACGCGAAAAAAGTCATTGAGGACATGGGCAAGGCGATCGAGTAAGGCTACGTCTACCCGCCCGCCCGCCCGCCCGCCGCGCAAAGCTTTTGAAATCTAAAAACCAAACCGGAACGACCTACATGACAGCAGCTACCCTTGAGCGCCCCTGGTTAAAAGCCTACCCACCCGGCGTACCTGCCGATGTTGATGTGGCGCAGTATCCGTCGCTGGTTGCGCTGATGGAGGAGAGCTTTAAAAAGAATGCCAGCAAAGTGGCCTACAGCTTCATGGGCAAAGACATCAGCTTTGCTGAAACCGACAGTTTGTCGGTTGCCTTTGGCGCTTATTTGCAAGGCTTGGGGTTAGCCAAGGGCGACCGCGTGGCCATCATGATGCCGAACGTGCCGCAGTACCCGGTGGCAGTCGCTGGCATTTTGCGCGCGGGTTTTGTGGTGGTCAACGTCAACCCGCTCTACACCCCGCGCGAGCTGGAGCACCAGCTCAAAGACTCTGGCGCGAAAGCAATCGTCATCATTGAAAACTTCGCCAACACGCTGGAGCAATGCGTCGCAAAAACGCCGGTAAAACATATAGTGTTGTGCGCCGTGGGTGACCGGTTAGGTTTACTCAAAGGTGCGCTGGTCAACTACGTACTGCGCAGCGTTAAAAAAGTAGTTCCAACTTACAGCCTTCCTGGCGCTGTGCGCTTTAACGACGCGGTGGCTCAGGGCACGCGCGCCACACTCAAGCGCCCGGCCATTTTGCCGACTGACGTTGCGGTATTGCAGTACACCGGCGGCACCACAGGCGTATCTAAAGGTGCGGTGCTGCTGCATAGCAACGTGATTGCCAACGTGCTGCAGTCCGAAGCGTGGAACATGCCTGCCATGGCTAGTCTGCAGCCGGGCGTGCAGCCCGTGTATGTATGTGCGTTGCCGCTGTACCATATTTTCGCGTTTACCGTGAACATGATGCTGGGCATGCGCACAGGCGGCAAAAACATTTTGATTCCGAACCCACGTGATATTCCTGCCGTGCTCAAAGAGCTGGCCAAGCACAAGGTCAACAGTTTTCCGGCAGTCAACACGCTGTTTAACGGCCTGGCGAACCACCCAGACTTCAATACGGTCGACTGGTCGCAGCTCAAGATTTCCCTGGGCGGCGGCATGGCTGTAACCAGCGCTGTTGCCAAGTTGTGGCTGGAGAAAACCGGCTGTTCCATTTGCGAAGGTTACGGGTTATCAGAAACTTCCCCATCAGCGAGTTGCAACCCCACCAACAGCAAAGTGTTTACCGGCACGATTGGTGTGCCCATTCCTGGCACATGGTTCAAGTTGCTGGACGACGACGGCAAGGAAGTGCCGCAAGGCCAACCCGGCGAAATCGCGATCAAAGGCCCGCAAGTAATGGCTGGCTACTGGCAGCGCCCGGACGAAACCGCCAACGTCATGACGGCTGACGGTTACTTTAAATCTGGCGACATCGGCATACTCGACGACAACGGTTTCTTTAAAATAGTGGACCGCAAAAAAGACATGATTTTGGTGAGTGGTTTTAACGTCTACCCGAACGAGATTGAAGACGTGGTCGGCAAGCTCGAAGGCGTGATGGAATGCGCCTGCGTGGGCGTGCCTGACGAAAAGTCCGGCGAAGCCGTCAAGCTGGTGATCGTCAAGAAAACTGAAGGCTTGACTGAAGCCCATGTTCGCGCGTTTTGCAAAGAAAACCTGACCGGCTACAAGCAGCCCAAGGCGGTGGAGTTTCGCGCTGAGTTGCCGAAAACCCCGGTCGGCAAAATTTTGCGCCGTGAGTTACGCGACAAAAAATAAAGCACGTTTTACTTGCTAGAAGGCAGCTCGGGCTGCCTTTTTTTATGGGCAAAATAGGCGAATGAAATACGCGACTTCAGAAAAAAACAGTCCCATTGCCATATTAAGTGCGCTGGCTGAGGAGCAGTATGGCCTGCTCGAACGGCTGCAAAACCCGACGAAAACCAGCCATGCCAGCCGTGATTTTTGGCAGGGTGAACTGCATGGCCGCAGTGTTGTATTGGCACTGTCAAAAATCGGCAAGGTAGCCGCAGCAACCACCGCCACCACGCTGATTGAGCGCTTCGGCGTTGGCTGCATGGTGTTCACAGGCGTTGCTGGCGGGATGGCAACTGGCGTGAATGTGGGCGACGTGGTGGTGGGCCAGGAGTTTATGCAACACGACATGGACGCATCGCCGCTTTTCACGCGCTTTGAGGTGCCGCTGTACGGCACAACGCGTTTTGCCGGCGACCCTGAATTGACCGGGCAACTCGTGCAGGCGGCGCGCAGCGCATTGACTCGGCCTGAATTAAGCGGCCTGTACCCAGCAGCTGCAGTCCACATCGGCTTGATCGCCAGCGGCGACCGCTTTGTATCAAGCGGCACGGAGTCTGGCGCCCTGCGCGCCTTGCTGCTGGCAGGCGGCCACAGCGCGCTGGCGGTAGAAATGGAAGGTGCTGCCGTGGCCCAAGTCTGCGCTGATTACTGCATACCGTTCGCGGCTGTGCGCACCATTTCAGACCGCGCAGACGACAGTGCGCATGTGGATTTCCCGAGTTTTATTGAGCAAGTGGCGAGCAGATACGCATTCGCCATCGTTGAAGGCTTTCTGAAAGCGCTATGATAATAGAAGCGGCTTGCGCCCGTATTTATTGAGCTAAAGGCCAATATGGATTGAACATTGCAATTGATGTAGCATGCCGGACGAGCTGGGGCACCCACACACTGCGCTGGCTGCCAGAATCAGGCGATGCAATTTTTTAAAGATCTCAATGCCAGCGCTTTCACGGCCGGCTTCGTCGCGGTGCTGGTGGGCTTTACCTCTTCGGTGGCGATTGTTTTTCAGGCTGCGCTGGCGTTTAATGCCACACCCGCACAAATCGCTTCGTGGATGTTCGCGCTTGGCATTGGAATGGGGCTGTGTACGTTGGTTCCGTCGCTGTGGCTGAAAAAACCCATCATGATTGCCTGGTCAACCCCCGGCGCTGCCGTGCTGGCCACTGCGGGCTTGGCGGGCGGCTTCAGCATGGCAGATGCGGTGGGTGCGTTCATCGTCAGCGCTGCGCTGATCACGCTGTTTGGGGTGACCAGATGGTTTGAAAAACTGATGAATCGCATTCCCCTGGCAATTGCATCTGCGCTGCTGGCGGGGGTGCTGGCCCGCTTTGGCTTAGCCGGCTTTGCCGCGGCGCAAACCGCGCTGCCGCTGGTGCTCATCATGCTTGGCGTGTACTTGCTGGGCCGCAGGGTGGCACCGCGTTACGCCGTTGTGTTCACCTTGCTTGCGGGCGTGGCGTATGCCGCGCTGCGGGGTCAGCTGGCGTGGTCGGCAGTCAGTCTCAGCTTTAGCTTGCCGGTATTTGTCATGCCGCAGTTTTCCTTTGCTGCGGTGGTGAGCTTGGCCATTCCGTTGTTCGTGGTAACCATGGCGTCGCAAAACTTGCCCGGTGTTGCCGCCATCAAGGCGACGGGTTATGAAGGCCAAATCCCGGTGTCCAAAGTCATCACCATGACCGGCCTTGCCACGCTGGTACTTGCGCCTTTTGGCGCGTTTGCACTGAACCTCAGCGCAATTACCGCCGCCATTGTGATGGGCAAAGAGGCCCATAACGACCCTGACAAGCGCTACACGGCTGCTGTGAGTTGCGGTGCGATCTACCTGGTGATTGGCGTATGCGGTGCGGCGGTAACCAGTCTGCTGGCCGCGTTCCCGAAAGAGTTGGTAGCGGCCATTGCTGGGCTGGCGCTGCTTGGCACGATTGGCGGCGGGCTTGCTGCTGCAGTCAAAGACGAGTCGCACCGTGAAGCGGCACTGATTACCTTTTTAGTGACTTTGTCGGGCGTGGTAATTGCGGGCATTGGTTCGGCCTTCTGGGGCGTGGTGGCAGGTGCGCTCGCGCTGTTTGTACAACAATACGGGCAAACCAAGCCACAACCTTAAAAATCACCATGCAAATACTTTTCGTTGCTGACCCGCTGGAGTCATTTCAAATCTACAAAGACACCACCTTTGCCATGATGCGCGAGCTGCAAAAGCGCGGCCACACCCTCGCCGCATGCGAGACCAAAGACATACGCTGGCAGCAGGGCGAAAACGTGACCGGTTTTGTGCGGGACATTGTGTTGACGGGTGCGCCTGATGTCTGGTTCACGGCCCAGCAATCACACCCCGACGAGCGCCCGCAAGCGCTAAAAGACTTCGACGCGGTAGTCATGCGCAAAGACCCACCGTTTGACAGCGAATTTTTCTACAGCACCCACCTGCTGGAGCAGGCCGAGCGCGAAGGTGCCAAGGTGTTCAACAAGCCACGCGCCTTGCGAGACCACCCTGAAAAACTCGCCATCATGGAGTTTCCGCAGTTCATCGGCCCCACGCTGGTCACGCGTGACGCAAGCGACATCAAGCGCTTTCATGCCCAGCACAAAGACATTATTTTGAAGCCACTCGACGGCATGGGCGGCATGGGGATTTTCCGGGTCAAAGAAGATGGCTTGAACCTGGGCAGCATGATTGAAACGCTGAACAAGGACGGCGAACAAAGCGTGATGGTGCAAAAATTCTTGCCTGAAATTGTGAAAGGCGACAAACGCATTTTGGTGATTGGCGGCAAGCCAGTACCGTTCAGTCTGGCGCGTATTCCGCAGGGTACGGAAGTGCGCGGTAACCTGGCTGTGGGCGGAAAAGGCGTAGCGCAGCCGTTGTCAGAACGAGATCTTGAAATTGGCAACACGATTGGGCCAGTGCTGGCAGCACGCGGCCTGTTGTTGGCAGGCATTGACGTGATTGGCGACTGTGTGACTGAAATCAACGTGACCAGCCCGACATGCTTTCAGGAGATTTTTGACCAGGCCGGCTTTGATGTGGCGGCGATGTTTGTCGATGCGCTGGAAGCGGCTTTAACAAGCGCCTAAAGGGGTAACCACAGGGGCAACCAAAGCCCCACCGTCGAATACCAGCAAAGCACCCGGCTCAAAGGCTGTCCAGCTTTCATTGGTTGTCAAAGGCGCACTGACCACTACCGCCACCTTGTCACTCGGGGTGGTGTGGTCTGCAAAATTAACGCTCACATCTTCATCACTCAGCGTGGCATGGGCAAAAGGGTGCTTGCGCTCCACGTAATACAGGCGCTGCGAGTCCGCTTTGGTTGACGCATGCGCCCACAACGCCTGGCCGTTGCTGAGCAAAAAATTGAACGTGCCGAAAGGCGCAATTTGCGCTGCCAGCTCACGCAGGGTCAGCGTGAGTTCGGCCACACTTGGCACATCGGCATGGGACTTGGCCAGCTCTTGCATGATCCAGCAAAAAGCGCGTTCGCTGTCCGTTGCGCCTACCGGCTTAAAGCTGCCATGCAGGCGCGGGGCAAAGCGCCCCAAGTCGCCGTTGTGGGCAAACACCCAGTAACGCCCCCACAGCTCTCGTACAAAAGGGTGGCAATTTTCCAGCGCCACCCGGCCCTGCGTGGCTTTGCGAATGTGCGAGATGACGTTGCGGCTTTTGATCGGGTAGCGGCTGATTAGCTCGGCCACAGGCGACGAGCAGGCGCTTTGGTGATCGACAAAATGGCGCAGGCCTTTGTCTGAGTGTTCTGGGCCCTCAAAAAATGCAATCCCCCAGCCGTCGGCGTGGTGGTCGGTATTACCTCCGCGCTGGGCAAAGCCCCTGAAGCTGAAGGTCACGTCGGTTGGGGCATTGCAGTTCATGCCCAGCAATTGGCACATGCGTGTCAGTCGTCTGGATTAATCGCGCGGCTCAGTCCAGAGCTTGCCACCGGTGGCCCAGTTTTCGCGTTTGATGTCGGTGATGATGATGTCTACCGAATCGGCTGCGCCGCCCAAAATTTCAACACTGACGCGGGTGATCTCTTGCACCAGCTTTTTCTTCTGTTCGACGGTGCGGCCCTCCATCATTTCGACGTGGTACGTAGGCATGTTGCTCCTTTCGGGGTGGGTTGGTCACGCGCCTTGATTTGACGCTTCAGTGTTCAATGATAATTCGGCGTGGTCACAACTTCTCATTTGCCGACACTGGTTGGCCGGGCTTACCGCTGCCAGTGCGGCCGGCCGGTCTTTTTTCGCAACAGCGCCTGTCTGGCCTGCGGAACGCCGCTGGGCTACGAAACCTCTCTGGCCAGCTTGATGCCACTGTTGCCTGGCGCAGTGGACGGTACGTGGCTTGTGTGGCAGGGCCAAAGCCAAACGTCAACCGAAAGCCAAGCGCAAACGCAAACGCAAACGCAAACTCAGGCGCAGATTCAGCCAGAGCCTGCGGTTTTCGTCCAGACTTATTTGCGCTGCGCTAACCTGCTCACCCCTGCTGCCTGCAACTGGCTGGTGCCGCTGCCCGGCGTGAGCGCGCCAGAAAATGCGCCGCCCATCCAGCTTCTGTGCCAGGCCTGCCGCCTGAACCGCACCATCCCCGATTTGAACGATGCCACGCACCCTGACAACGGCGTGCTGTGGGGCCGCATTGAGCTGGCCAAACGCCGCTTGTTTTCTAGCCTGCTGGCGCTCGGCTTGCCGGTGCAGTCTTTGACGACGGAAGACCCGCAGCGCGGCCTGGCCTTTGACCTGCTGCGCTCGCCTGATGGTGGCCCACCGGTCATGACGGGTCACCAAAACGGGCTGATCACCCTGAATTTGCTTGAAGCCGATGACGCTGCACGCGAGGCCATACGCGCAGCCATGCGCGAACCGTACCGCACGCTGCTGGGGCATTTTCGCCACGAAATTGGCCACTACTACTGGGACAGGCTGGTGCAAGGCACCCCGTGGATGGATGGCTTTCACGCGCTGTTTGGTGATGAAACGCAAGACTACGCCGCCGGGCTGCAAAAAAATTACAGTGAAGGCCCGCCAGTGGACTGGGCGCTGCATTACGTCAGTGCCTACGCTTCAAGCCACCCGTGGGAAGATTGGGCCGAATGCTGGGCGCACTACCTGCACATGCGGGACACGGTGGACACTGCCGCCAGCCTCGGGCTGAGCGCGCAGGGCATGGATAGTGCCTACCTGGAGTTCACTCCGTTTACGCTCGATGCGCTGTACCAGAGCGATCACCCCGGTGCACAGAACTTCCTCGACTTTTTAAACGAGTGGACGCGCCTGTCGACGCTGCTTAACGAAATGTCCCGCAGCATGGGGCAGGTAGATTTTTACCCTTTTGTGCTGCCGCGCGAAGTGGTGGCCAAGTTGCATTTTGTGCATTTGTTGGTGACTTCAGGTGACTGGACAGTCAACACCCTGCAGCCTGGAACGCTATAAATAGAATAGCTGATTGCGCCCGTATTTATTGGGCTAGAAGTAAAATTAATTAAAAATACCAGGCGTTGATGCGTGTCTTCGTCAAGCGGGGGCCGCGGGGGGGGGGGCAGCGGCCATACGCAGTGACCAACTTGGGGGTGACATCCCCGATCCACCAAACAGGGGCCGCGGATCTGGCTCCGCCAGTCCGCAGGCGCAGCGGCCCCCTCGGGGGGCAGCGGCCACACGCAGTGGGCAAGCGTGGGGGCTATTTCAACCAGCCACGTTTCCTAAAGTACCACATCGGCACCACCGCGCTCAGCGCCATCAGCACCAGCGCGTACGGGTAGCCGCCAGCCCATTCGAGTTCGGGCATCCATTTAAAGTTCATGCCGTACACGCTGGCAATGAGTGTGGGCGGAAGTAGCGCAACGCTGGCCACTGAAAAAATCTTGATGATCTTGTTCTGGTTGATGTTGATGAAACCAACCGTGGCGTCCATCAAGAAGTTGATTTTGTCGAACAAAAATGCGGTGTGCGAGTCCAGCGAATCAATGTCGCGCAGAATTTGCCGAGCGTCTTCGAACTGGTCACTTGACAGCATTTTGCTGCGCATCATAAAGCTCAACGCGCGGCGTGTGTCCATCATGTTGCGGCGAATGCGCCCGTTCAAGTCTTCATGCCGGGCAATCGCGCCCAGCACTTCACCTGCTAGCACGTCGGTCACGTCGCCAGACAGCACTTTCGCGCTGACTTTTTCCAGCTCAACGTAAATGCCTTCGAGTGTGTCGGCTGAGTACTCGGCATCGGCATCAAACAGCTTGAGCAGCACTTCTTTGGCGTCCTCAATCAGCCCCGGGGCGCGGCGCGCGCGCATCCTCAAGAGCCTGAACACCGGCACGTCTTCATCGTGAATGGAAAACAGCACGCCCTTGCTTTTTAAATCGTCGTTGACCAGATTCAAAATAAACGCGACCCGCACCGTGCGCGGTTCGGTGTCGTCGGCTACTAAAAAGTCCGAGCGAATGTGCAGCTCGCCGTTGTCTTCTTCGTAAAAGCGCGCCGACTCTTCAATGTCCTCGTCCATCGCGTCTTCAGGAATCGACAAGCCGTAATACTGCTTGATCCAGCGCTTTTCTTCCAGCGTGGGCGACTCCAGGTCCACCCAGATTGGCTGAAACTTGGACAGCTCTTCCAGCGATTCAATCTCTTCCTGAAAGAGCCGACCGTTAGCAAGTGTAAAAATATTCAGCATGGCTGCGGCTTTGGGGGTTCAGGTAAGGGAAAGTACGGCGAATTATGGCATTCGGACTGGTGTGCCAGCCAATGCAGCCTGAGCTAGCCTGCAGATTGCAGAGATTTTCAAATTATGCTGCGCTGCAAGATTGCACAAATGCTTTTTAGGGTGCATAGTGGGCTTGAAAGTGTTGTTTCCGTCGCTACCCGTTGCAAACGGCCAAAGCTTGCAACAGGTGGTTTTTTTAAAACCCGTTCCTTACCCTCAACAGGTACTTAAGCAAGGAGTCTTTTTATGAATCTGACGATCAGCGGCCACCACCTTGAAGTGACCCCCGCACTGCGCGGCTACGTGACAAGCAAGCTTGACAGAATCACCCGACATTTCGACCAGGTGGTCGATGTCAAAGTCCTGCTGACGATCGACAACATGAAGGAAAAAGACAGTCGGCAGCGCGCCGAGTGCAATGTGCACGTCAAGGGTCGGGACATCTTTGCTGAAAGCTCCCACGCTGATTTGTATGCCGCGGTAGACGAGCTCACTGACAAGCTTGACCGGCAAGTGGCACGTCACAAAACCAAAATAAAAGACCATCACCACGTGACCGCCAAACGCAACCACGAGCTAAATTCCTGACCTGCAATGCCAGTTGTGCTTTGACCAGCGCTGAAGGTAAAAACACCACAAGCCGCCACCTCGCTGGCGGCTTTTTTGTGGCCGAGTTGTGGTTAACCCGAGCGTACTTGGCAACAAAGTGCATAATTTAGCGATTCAAAGAGCGCTATGAACCGTTTATCGCAAATATTGCCATCTACCCAAGTATTGGTCAGCGTTGACGCAACCAGTAAAAAGCGTGCTTTTGAAGCTGCTGGTTTGTTGTTTGAAAACCAGCAGGGACTGAACCGCGCTTTGATCACTGACAGCCTGTTTGCGCGTGAGCGCTTGGGCTCAACCGGCTTGGGTCACGGCGTTGCCATCCCGCATGGCCGCATCAAGGGGCTCAAAGCGCCGATGGCGGCGGTATTCCAGTTGGCCGCGCCGATTGGTTTTGATGCGCCCGATGAACAAGCTGTGGCGCTTCTGATTTTTCTGCTGGTGCCTGAAGCTGCTACCCAAAAGCACCTGGAAATACTTTCAGAAATTGCCGAGTTGCTGGGCGACAGCGCACTGCGCGAGCGTATGAAATCCTCAAGCGATGCCGCCCAATTGCACTTGCTGATTTCGTCATGGCAGTCTGCTCAGGTGGCCAGCTCTTGAGCCTGGTTGATGTGAAGCGAAGCGCAGCGCCAGGCATGAGGCGCGCCGCATGAAACCCACCGCGATTAGTGCCGATGTTCTTTTTGAAGACCACCGCAGCAGTCTGAAGTGGGAATGGATATCGGGCCTGGGCGCGTCTGAGCGCAGATTTGACGAAGTCGCGGTTCGCGCGGCCCGCTCTGGTGCTGATCTGGTCGGTTATCTCAACTACATTCACCCGTACCGCGTTCAAATTTTGGGTGAGCGTGAGGTCGCATATTTGACCAAGGACGGGCCTGAAGCCTGCGCCCGACGAGTCGCCAGAATCATCAAGCTTGAACCACCCGTCCTGGTGGTAGCTGACGGGCAAACAGCGCCCGACACACTGCTGTCGATGTGTGAGCGCGCACAACTGCCGATGTTTTCCACGCCCGAGTCGGCAGCGTTTGTGATTGACGTGCTTCGGGCGTATTTGTCAAAGCACTTTGCAGACCGCACATCGATGCATGGCGTGTTCATGGATATATTGGCGCTGGGCGTGTTGATTACGGGCGAGTCGGGGCTGGGCAAAAGCGAGCTTGGCCTGGAGCTGATTTCCCGCGGTCACGGCCTGGTGGCCGACGACGCTGTCGATTTGTACCGCATCAACCAGACCACCATTGAAGGGCGCTGCCCCGAGTTGCTGCGCAACTTGCTGGAGGTGCGCGGCATTGGCTTGCTAGACATCAAAGCGATATTTGGCGAGACGTCAGTGCGGCGCAAAATGCGCCTGAAAATGATTGTGCATTTGGTACGCCGAGAAACGCTGGAGCGCGAGTACGAGCGTATTCCGTATGAGCCGCTCAATCAGGACGTGCTGGGCATTCCGGTGCGCAAGGTCATTATTCAGGTCGAGGCTGGCCGAAACATAGCCGTGCTGGTAGAAGCCGCTGTGCGCAACGCCATTTTGCAATTGCGCGGTATCAATACCTATGAAGAATTCGTTGAGCGGCACCGCAAGGCGATGGAGCAGGACGAATAGCACGAATAGGGCGAAAACTCCTATTTATTCTAAAAAGAAATAACATGCTAATTTTATATTCTTTTGAGTTTTAAAGATTTGCTTCCAGAATTCAAACCTCAACAAGGTTTGACCCGAAGGTAGCAACATGATTCAACGACGCACACTGATCGCACTGGCAGCCGCAAGTGCAATAACGAGCCTTGCCACGACAGGGTTTGCACAGCAAAGCGTCACCCTGCTCAACGTCTCTTATGACCCGACGCGCGAGTTGTATGTGGAGTACAACGCTGCGTTTGCCAAACACTGGAAGGCAAAAACCGGCCAGGACGTGATCTTTAAACAGTCTCATGGTGGCTCGGGCAAGCAGGCGCGGTCCATCATTGACGGCCTGGATGCCGATGTGGCCACACTCGCGCTGGCGGGCGACACCGATGCGTTGGTCAAAAACGGTGGTTGGTTGAAGGCCGACTGGCAAAAAAAGCTGCCGAATAATTCGTCACCTTACACCTCCACCATTGTTCTGGTTGTACGCGAAGGCAACCCCAAAGGTATCAAGGACTGGGACGACCTGGCCAAGCCGGGCATCAAGGTCATCACGCCCAACCCCAAAACATCAGGCGGCGCACGCTGGAATTATTTGGCCGCCTGGGAATACGCCAAACGCAAATACGGCAGCGATGCCAACGCCAAGGACTTTGTGGCCCGGCTGTACGGCAACGTGACAGTGCTGGACACCGGCGCACGCGGCTCGGCGATTACCTTTGGCCAGCGCGCCCAGGGCGATGTGCTGATTGCGTGGGAAAACGAGGCGTATTTACTCGAAAAAGAATTTGGCACCAAGTTTGACGTGATTGCCCCGTCGCTGAGCATCTTGGCAGAGCCAGCGGTTGCCGTGGTCGATAAAAACGTCGACAAAAAAGGCACGCGCGCGGTGGCGGAGGAATACCTGAAATATTTGTATTCGGATGTTGGTCAGGACATTGCAGGCAAAAACTTCTACCGCCCGGCAGCGAGTGAAAAAGCCAAAGCCAAATACGCCAAGCAGTTCGCCAAGCTCAATCTGTTCAGCATCGACACCGCTTTTGGTGGCTGGGCCAAGGCTGACAAAGAGCACTTTGCTGATGGCGGCTCGTTTGACCAGATCTACACCAAGAAGTAACTTCCCCCCGAATCGGCCTTTGGCCGCCTCCCACTCAGGGGGCGCCATCTGTGGCCCGGCAGAGCCGGTTCCACGCTGGCGCTTGGCAAGAAGCTAAAAAATCAATCAATTGAATCGTTAAGGCAATGCAGAGTGATCTCTAAAAAACCAACCCGGCGCGTACTGCCAGGCTTCAGGCTCACGCTGGGCTACACGCTGTTCTACCTGACGCTGATTGTGCTGATCCCCATTTCAGCGCTGTTCTTTAAAACCTTCAGCTTGACCTTTGACCAATTCTGGGCCGCTGTCACGTCCGAGCGGGTTATTGCGTCTTACCGCCTGACCTTTGGCGCTTCGCTGATTGCTGCGCTGGTCAACCTGGTGTTTGGCCTGCTGCTGGCCTGGGTGCTGGTGCGATACAGCTTTCCGGGTAAAAAAATCATTGACGCGCTGGTGGACCTGCCGTTTGCGCTGCCCACCGCCGTAGCTGGCATATCGCTGACCGCCTTGCTGGCGGGCAATGGCTGGATTGGCCAATACCTGGAACCCATGGGCATCAAGCTCGCGTTTGTACCCGCAGGTGTCGTGATTGCGCTGATTTTTATTGGCATACCCTTTGTGGTGCGCACCGTGCAGCCGGTGTTAGAGGACTTTGAAAAAGAACTGGAAGAAGCCGCCTCGTCACTGGGGGCCAGCCGCCTGCAGATTTTTACCAAAGTCATCTTGCCGCACATTGCACCGGCGTTGCTGACGGGTTTTGCCATGGCCTTTGCGCGGGCGATTGGTGAGTATGGCTCGGTCATTTTTATAGCGGGCAATGTGCCGCTGGTGTCTGAAATCACGCCCCTCATCATCATTGGCAAACTTGAGCAGTACGACTATGCGGGCGCTACCGCGGTGGCGGTGGTGATGTTGGTTATCTCGTTCGCGCTCTTGCTGGTCATCAATGCATTGCAAGCCTGGCAGCGGCGCAGTACGGGGACGATTGCATGAAACAAGCCCCCACGCTTGTCGCTCCGCGAGCCTCCGGCGATACGCTGCCCCTTGATACGGAAAAAGGGGCTGAGCTTGCTAGGGGCGGCCCGTCGCGGAGCTTGTCCGCTACTTCATGCGCCGAAAATTTGGGTACAACCGAGGCGGCTTGGGTTCGCTACAGCCTAGTGGGTTTGGCGCTACTGTTCGTAGTCTTGTTTTTAATCCTGCCGATAGCTGCCGTGTTTACTGAAGCGCTGCGCAAAGGCTTTGGCGCTTACCTGACTGCGCTGCATGAGCCCGATGCCTGGAGCGCCATTCGGCTCACCTTGCGCACGGCGGCGATTGCCGTGCCGTTGAACCTGGTATTCGGCGTGTCAGCCGCCTGGACCATTGCCAAGTATGAGTTTTGGGGCAAGTCGTTTTTAACCACGCTGGTCGACCTGCCTTTCTCCGTCTCACCCGTGGTGGCCGGTTTGATTTACGTGCTGATATTTGGCGCGCAAGGCTGGTTTGGGCCTTGGCTGATGGCGCATGACATCAAAGTCATTTTTGCTGTGCCCGGCATTGTGCTGGCGACTACTTTTGTGACCTTTCCGTTCATCGCCCGTGAGCTGATCCCGCTGATGCAGGCGCAAGGCAATGACGAAGAACAGGCCGCAAGTGTGCTGGGTGCAACGGGCTGGCAAACCTTTTGGTATGTCACGCTGCCCAATATCAAGTGGGGGCTGATCTACGGCGTGATTTTGTGCAACGCGCGTGCCATGGGTGAGTTTGGCGCAGTGTCGGTGGTGTCGGGCCACATTCGCGGGCAGACCAACACGCTCCCCCTACACGTCGAGATTTTGTACAACGAATACCAGTCGGTGGCAGCGTTTGCCGTGGCCTCATTGCTCGCCATTCTGGCGCTGGTCACGCTGGCCATCAAGTCGGTGGCCGAGTGGCGGCATGAGGCTGAACTGAAAGCAATTGCGGAGTTGTCGCCTGAGCGGCCAACACTTTGAGTAACAGGTTTGGAAAAGTAGTTTAAAAAATCATGAGCATTGAAATCCGGAACATCAGCAAAAATTTTGGCAACTTCAAGGCGCTGGGTGATGTCAGCCTTGACATTGACTCAGGCGAGCTGGTCGCGCTGCTTGGGCCGTCGGGCTGCGGAAAAACCACGCTCTTGAGAATCATTGCAGGGCTGGAAGCGCCTGACCACGGCAGCATTCACTTCAGCGGCGAAGACACCACCGACGTGCATGTGCGTGAGCGGCAAGTGGGCTTTGTATTTCAGCACTACGCGCTTTTCCGTCACATGACGGTGTTTGAAAACGTCGCCTTTGGCCTTCGCATGAAGCCGCGCAGCCTGCGCCCCAGCGATGCGCAAATCAAGGAAAAAGTACATTCACTCTTGAGCCTGGTGCAACTTGACTGGCTGGCCGACCGCTTTCCGTCGCAGCTTTCTGGCGGGCAGCGCCAGCGCATTGCCCTGGCTCGTGCGCTGGCGGTAGAGCCCAAGGTGCTGCTGCTGGACGAGCCCTTCGGCGCGCTGGATGCCAAGGTGCGCAAAGAGTTGCGCCGCTGGCTGCGCCGCCTGCATGACGACCTGAATGTCACCAGTATTTTTGTCACCCATGACCAGGAAGAGGCGCTTGAAGTGGCTGACCGCGTGGTGCTGATGAACCATGGCAAGGTGGAGCAGATTGGATCGCCACAAGAGGTGTGGGACCACCCCGCCAGCCCGTTTGTGTATGGCTTTTTGGGTGATGTGAATTTGTTTCATGGCCGCGCGCATGAGGGCGAGGTCCATTTGGAAGGCATACGCATCGCTTCACCTGAGCACGCCGGCGTGCATGATGCCAAAGCGTTTGCTTACGTCAGGCCGCATGACATCGACGTGAAGCCCTACACACCGCAAACCGCTGCAGGCTACGGCATCGCCGCGAAGCTAGACCGCGCCATCGTCATTGGCCCCATTGCCAGGCTGGAACTGATCCCCAATGACGGCGGCAAGCCAGCAGGTGGCCCGTTGGTTGAAACATTGATTGAAGCCCAACTGCCAGCGCAGCAGTTCAGGGAACTGGGCCTGCAAGAAGGCGACACCGTGGTGCTGACCCCACGCAAGGCCAGGGTGTTTGTGGATGCGGGCGAGGGGATTTAGGTTGCAGATATTGGACTTGATCCAGTTGCAGTTGCTGCCGCCGTTTGCCGGTGCCACCAGCTTAATTCGGATGAACGCCAAACGGTAATGTACCAAGACTTGGATAGCAAATTGCTATTAAATTGATAGCTTTTTGCGCCTGTTTTTGTAGGGCTACAGCCCTATTCGGCTTAAAATTCACCAAATTCAGTGCGAATGCAACGGTGCGCGCGACGGGCTCGCTTGCCGGTTCGGGCATTTGTCTTTGGTGCAATTGGCGTAAATCGACAGCGAATGGTCGGCAATGGTGAAACCTTTGGCGGTTGCCACTGCATGCTGGCGCTTTTCAATTTCAGCGTCATAGAATTCTTCAACTTTGCCGCAGTCCAGGCACACCAGGTGGTCGTGGTGTTGGCCTTCGTTCAGCTCGTACACCGCTTTGCCCGACTCGAAATTGCTGCGGTTCAGAAGACCCGCCTGCTCAAACTGCGTCAACACCCGGTACACCGTGGCCAGGCCGACATCCGAGCGCTCTTCAAGCAGCACCCGGAACACGTCTTCAGCCGTCATGTGGCGTTGCTTGCCAGCCTGGAAAATTTCGAGAATTTTCAGGCGCGGCAGCGTGGCCTTCAGGCCTGTATTTTTTAGCTCGGTGATATTGCTCATGGAGTCTTTTCCTAAAATTGCCGCGCCTTGGCGTTTGTTGCTGAACGGCTGTGTTGAGCCCTGCCGCTACAATGAATCATCATATCGCCACACCCACACTATGCTTGAAAAATACCGTAGCAGCGCTTGGTCTGCATTCAAAATTTGTGCAATAGCAGCAGCAGTTTGCACAATGGCTGCGTGCAGCAGCACCAGTGGTGGTTCGGCGAACCCGGTCAACTGGATCACGCCTTATAAAGTTGACGTAATCCAGGGCAATTTTGTCTCAAAAGAACAGGTCGAAGCGCTCAAAGTCGGTATGACGCGCGGCGAGGTCAAAGACGTACTGGGCACGCCACTGGTGGCCAGCCTGTTTCACGCTGATCGCTGGGATTATGTTTTCACCCTCAAGCGGCAAGGCGTTGAATCGCAGGCTTTCAAGTACACCACTTTTTTTAAGGGCGATGTGCTTGAGCGATTCGAAGGCGACGCCATGCCAACCGAGGCTGAGTTCATTCTGGCGCTGGCCAGTGCCCGCTCGCCCGGAAAAGTGCCGGTGCTTGAAGCAACCCCAGAGCAACTCAAAGCGGCTGAAAAGCCAGCGCCTGCTGCAGCAGCGCCCGGGTCGCAGTCCCCAAATGCCGGTGCCTTGCCGCCGTCCGGCACGGGTGCAGCTTCCACGTCTTATCCACCGCTCGAAAACCCCGCCCGGTGAGTCGGGTGGCTATGCAGAGCGTATCTTCTTTGCCGCCCCAAAGCCCGGCAATATCGGTAGCCGTCGCTGGTGCCAGCGGCCGCATGGGGCAAATGCTTGTGGAAGCCATCGGCAAAAGCAGCGAGTGCAAGCTCAGCGGTGCAATTGATGTCGCCAGCAGCGCTGGTATCGGGCAAGACGCCGCTGCATTTGCGGGACGTGCCAGCGGCGTTTTAATCGCGTCTGACATCGCGAGCGGCATACAAACCAGCCAGGTATTGATCGATTTCACCCGCCCGGAAGGCACGATGGCGCACCTGGCGGTGTGCCGGGCACTGGGCGTAAAAATGGTGATCGGCACGACTGGTTTTACCGAGGCACAAAAGGTAGAGCTCGCCGCTGCAGCCAAAGACATCGCCATCGTCATG
>JANNCT010000143.1:0-4958 GCA_031386895.1 Polaromonas sp. | reverse complement strand
TTGCTCAACGGCAGGTAGTTGTACAGGCGGCGCAGCATCAGCAGCGCTTCCACATCGTTTTCAAAAGCCAGGTCGGCCACGCCGCTTTTGGTAGTGTGCGTGATGGCGCCGCCCAGCTCTTCAGCTGTCACGCTTTCATGCGTTACGGTTTTAACGACCTCGGGGCCAGTCACAAACATGTAGCTGGAGTCTTTGACCATGAAGATAAAATCGGTTATGGCCGGGCTGTACACCGCGCCGCCTGCGCTCGGCCCCATGATCATGCTGATTTGTGGAATCACGCCACTTGCCATCACGTTGCGCTGAAACACATCGGCATAGCCACCGAGCGACGCCACACCTTCCTGAATGCGCGCGCCCCCTGAATCGTTCAAGCCGATGACCGGTGCGCCGACCTTCATGGCCTGGTCCATCACCTTGCAGATTTTCTCGGCATGGGCCTCGCTCAACGCGCCGCCAAACACGGTGAAGTCTTGGCTAAACACAAACACCAGGCGCCCATTAATCATGCCGTAGCCCGTGACCACGCCGTCACCCGGCGGTCGGTTGTCGGCCATGCCAAAGTCTGTGCAGCGGTGCTCGACAAACATGTCCCACTCTTCAAACGTGCCTTCGTCCAGCAGCAACTCCAGCCGCTCCCGCGCGGTGAGTTTGCCTTTGCCGTGCTGCGCATCAATGCGTTTTTGACCACCGCCGAGCCGGGCGGCAGCGCGTTTTTGTTCTAGCTTTTCAAGAATGTCTTGCATGGTTTAACTTCGGTTGATTAATTTGCTATTTATTCAGTAGCTGCTTGCGCTCGATTCGATTGGGCTGCAAGCAGATTTCGTGCTGCAGTAGATGCTGGAAGATGCCCGCTGGCGACTTGGGCAAGCAAGTCGGGCAGCAAGCGGCTCACCGCCGGGTTTTGCTTGAAGGCTTGTTTGAGACCCGCGTCAATACGCTCCCACATCCACGCTAGTGACTGCTGCTTGCGCCGCGCATCAAATTTGCCATTGGCAGTTTGCCGCGCCTTGAAGTCTTGTACTTCAGCCCAGAAAGCTTCAACGCCCTCACCCTTCAAAGCGCTGAGCTGAATCGCTTTCGGATGCCAGTTGCTTTCAACATAGCCAGCGAACATGCCCAGCAACTGCATGGCAGACGTGATTTGCAGTTGTGCCCGCTGGGCGGCAATCGCATCAATATCAGCCTTGTTGATAACCACCAAATCGGCGAGTTCCATCACGCCTTTTTTGATCGCCTGCAAATCGTCGCCCGCGTTAGGCAACTGCATCAGCACGAACATGTCGGTCATGCTGGCCACTGCGGTTTCGCTTTGGCCCACACCGACGGTTTCAACCATCACCACGTCATAGCCTGCAGCCTCGCAAACCAGCATCGCCTCTCGCGTTTTTTCAGCCACGCCACCCAACGTACCGCTCGACGGACTGGGGCGAATGTAGGCGTTCTCGTTGACTGACAGCAAATCCATTCGGGTTTTGTCACCTAGGATCGAGCCGCCGGACACGGTAGATGACGGGTCAATCGTCAGCACGGCCACACGGTGGCCTTGCTTGATGAGATACAGGCCCAGCACTTCAATGAAAGTTGATTTGCCAACGCCGGGCACTCCGCTGATGCCGAGGCGAAAGGATTTACCAGTGTGGGGTAACAATCCCGTCAGCAGTTCATCACCTTGTGCGCGGTGATCTGATCGCGTTGATTCGAGCAGCGTGATAGCTTTGGCGATGGCTCGGCGCTGTTCGGTTGACGATACGCAAGATGCTGGCAGTAGTGTCTCAACCCTCATAGCGCTTGCCCATGATGATCAAGCCACGGTCACGAAAGCCGCAGGCTTCGTAAAATTTTCTGGCGGGAACGTTTACCCCGGTTTGCAGAAAAATCGCCACTTGGCCTTTTGCTTTCGATTGCTTTTCCAGTTCGGCAAGCAAAGCTCTCCCACACCCTTGGCCTTGTAATTCAGGAGCGATACACATTTCATACAAGTGGTACTGCCAGTCGTTCACCCACCGCTCTGCCCAACCGAGCCCAAAGCCGACGGTAACGCCATCTAGGGAAATGCTCAAACCGAAGAATTCAGGATACTTCGCAAAAGATTCCAGGCGTTCGGTTGCAGAGTGTTGAGTCCATCCGTCATTCCAAGGATCAACATTAAAGACATTTATGTACACAGGCACTACCGAAGTAATGTTTGCTGAGGACAACTCTTGAAAAACGATCGGCTGCGTTTGTACGATCTCGCTCACACCCAGTTCTCCAGCGTCAAGTGCTCAGCGGGCACGCCACATCGTGTTTTACGCATCATTCGAGCCTCCAATTTCGAAGCAGTCCGAGATGGGTAACCCGAAACCCCAGTGGAAACCGAAGACCACTACCAATGGCGCGATTAAGTCCAATATTTGCAAACCAGATCAGGCTGGCTTGCAAAACAATCGCATCAGAAAACAAAACACCAACGATGGCCAATAAAGCCGGAAACACCGAACTGTGGACTGCGTTGTACAAAAAAGGGCATGCTTTTGCATTCCCAAAAAAATATACAAAGATAGTTAGCTCAGGTAGCAAAACCCAAAGTGCAAATTGCATCCATGAATATCCAAGAGCTTGGTACACACAGACTGCCAACGCCAAGTAACCAAGCCCTTCAAAGCGCAGTAAATTTCGCACAGGCGCATACAAAGCATATTGATCACCCCGGATGTCCTGCATATCAAAATCTTCGGAGCTAAAGGGATTGTTCATCGCATCACCTCACAAAATCTCAAACGCTTGCCCATCAGGCAAACGATAGCGAAAGAAATCCCGTGTGTCTTCCGTCAAGATTCTGCGCACTTGCCGCTGCATTGCAAGCCACATCAGGGAGACATCAGCGAAGTCCATCAGTGTTTTTTTAGGCTCGCTGTACGTTTGCATCCACGTCATCATTTGAGATAAGTCAGACACTTCAAACGCCGTCACATCACATGCGCCCTGCGCTAACCAAGAAAGCAGACCGAAGTGATTGTGCGGAGACAGCATGTAGCTTGCCTCGGTCACGCAGGGCCATGTGGTCAGCAAGCTCAAACCTTGGCTATAACAACTCTCCAGCTTGGCCACATTGCTGCCGTGGCACACATCATCATTGTCAAACAACGCCACCATCACGCTGGCATCAAGCAGAACCTGGCTCATAAAGATTGATCGTCGCCAGGGAGCGGGCGTTTGTATTTGCGAGCAACTGCCTGCCTGGCCAGTTCTTTGCTGTGCCTGGACTTGTCAGTTTTCGGCATGCCGACTTGCGGCGCTATGCCGTAATCAGCGCGTATCTGCATGAGCAATGCCACCGGATCTTTCGGTGCAAGAGCTTGTCTGAGTAAGTCCTGAACGTATTTAGACTTGGTCGTGCTCAATCGAGCTACCTCATGCTCGAGGCGTTGCTCAATTTCAGGCGGAATACGAATGGACAAAGCGGCGGTCATATCTAAAACTCCAAATTGTTAAGGAATAATTTGTATTACAGCACACAAATTACAAATTAACCGGAAATCGCCTTGCGAATCTGCTCCAGCACATCCTTGGCACTGGCCACAATCGGTGTGCCCGGCCCATAAATGCCTTTCACACCCGCCTCGTACAGCATCTCGTAATCAGGTCGGGGAATCACGCCGCCTACAAACACAATGATGTCGTCTGCGCCCTGCTTCTTCAGCTCGGCAATGATGCCGGGCACCAGCGTTTTGTGGCCAGCTGCCAGCGTTGATACGCCGACTGCGTGCACGTCGTTTTCAATCGCCTGGCGAGCGCATTCTTCAGGGGTCTGGAAGAGTGGTCCCATGTCCACGTCAAAACCCAAATCAGCAAACGCGGTGGCGACCACTTTGGCGCCTCGGTCGTGGCCGTCCTGGCCGAGTTTTGAAATCATCACGCGTGGGCGGCGACCTTCTTTTTCTGCAAACTCGGTGATTTCTTTTTTGAGCTGTTCCCAACCCTCGGCAGAGTCATAAGCGGCTGCGTAAACACCAGTCACCTTTTGTGTGTCAGCGCGGTGGCGGCCGTACACAGCCTCCAATGCGTCGCTGATTTCACCAACCGTAGCGCGTGCGCGTACGGCTTGAATGGACAAATCGAGCAGGTTACCCGTGTTGTCTTCTGCTGCGGTTTTAATAGCTGCCAGCGCCCGCGTTACCTGAGCTGAATCACGTTTTTTCTTGATTTCTAGGAGCCGGGCGATTTGTGAGTCGCGCACCGCCACGTTATCGATGTCGCGGGTTTCAATCGGATCTTCGGACTGAAGCTTGTACTTGTTGACGCCCACGATCACGTCTTTGCCGCTGTCAATGCGCGCCTGCTTTTGCGCGGCGGCGGCTTCAATTTTCAGCTTGGCCCAGCCGCTGTCGACTGCCTTGGTCATTCCGCCCATGGCTTCGACTTCTTCAATTATTTTCCACGCCGCATCAGCCATGTCTTGCGTCAGTTTTTCCATCATGTAGCTGCCCGCCCAGGGGTCTACCACTGCGCCGATGTGGGTTTCTTCTTGAAGGATAAGCTGCGTGTTGCGCGCAATGCGTGAGCTGAACTCCGTCGGCAATGCAATCGCCTCGTCAAAGCTGTTGGTGTGCAGGCTCTGCGTGCCGCCAAACACCGCCGCCATGCCCTCAATCGTGGTGCGCACAATGTTGTTGTAGGGGTCTTGCTCGGTCAGGCTCCAGCCGCTGGTCTGGCAGTGGGTGCGCAGCATCAGGCTCTTGGGCGACTTGGCATCAAAGCCTTTCATGATGCGGCACCACAGCAGCCGCGCGGCGCGCATTTTGGCAATCTCCAGATAAAAGTTCATGCCGATGGCCCAGAAAAAACTCAGACGGCCCGCAAATCCGTCCACGTCCAGCCCCTTGCCAATAGCCGTCTTCACGTACTCTTTGCCATCGGCCAGCGTGAAGGCCAGCTCAAGCGCCTGATTGGCACCGGCTTCCTGCATGTGGTAG
>JANNCT010000122.1:0-8158 GCA_031386895.1 Polaromonas sp. | reverse complement strand
TCAAATTGCAAGAAGCCGGACTGATCAAATACACGCGCGGGCGCATCACCGTGCTCAACCGCCCTGGCCTGGAGGCGCGTAGTTGTGAGTGCTATGCGGTAGTTAAAAAAGAATACGACCGATTGTTGCCGGTAACTACAGCGACATAGATCAGCGTAATTTGCTCTAAAAATATGAGCTGCCAGCGCCCGTATTTATTGGGTAAAAACCGATTTTTTTACAAAGCAAGCACGTGCGGATGTAGGACATTGCAGCCAGTTGTGTTGTCAAACGGGAAATCTGCCGTTGCTGACGCAGAATGCCCCTACCGTGAAATTCTGCTCAGAACAGCAACGGACTGAACAACTGCAAATTTCAGCCGATGCGCCCGGTCGGCTGAACACCGGACCGCTATTTTGGCCACTTCGCTTGTACTAAAAACGAAAACTCAGCCTGTTGAGCTCAACGTAAACCACCTCATTGAGTCGCTGCCGCGCAAAGACAGGCTGCGCCTGCTTTCGCTGTGCGAGCCGTTTGATCTGAACCTTGCGGAGGTGCTCTGCGAGTCTGGCAAGCCCATGAGCCACGTCTACTTCCCGACCAGTGGCTTTATATCGCTGATTTCCCAAATCGCTGGAAGCCCCGGCGTTGAGGTGGGCATGGTCGGGCGGGAGGGCATGCTCGGTGCGCCGCTCGCCCTCGGCGTGTCTGCTGCGCCGCTGCATGCGCTGGTGCAAGGTCAAGGCAGCTGCTGGCGTATGACCGCCCGGACTTTTAAATCAGAGCTTGCTCGCAATATTCCCCTGCAAACCGTTCTCAACCGGTATGTGTATGTGCTGATGGCGCAGCTGGCGGAGTCGACCGCGTGCGTGCGGTTTCACCAAATCGGTCCGCGGCTGGCGCGTTGGCTGCTGATGAGCCAGGACCGCTCCGCCTCCACAACCTTCACGCTTACCCAAGAATTTCTGGCCTACATGCTGGGGGTTCGCCGTGTAGGCATCACCGCTGCTGCTGGTGCGCTGCAAAAAGCTGGCCTGATCAAATACCAGCGCGGGCAGTTGACGGTGCTTGACCGCAAAGGGCTTGAACACGCAGCTTGCGGCTGCTATGCGTCCGACCAGGAGACCTATGCCAAGCTGTTGTAAGCGTGCGGCATCCAAACCCGAATACCTCTGGAATTGAAGACCAATTAACCACACACATCCATGTATTGATACATCGGCTTATCAATAAAGAAAAGTATTTTCAGCGTTTCAGGCCTGTGGCGCAATAAATATGGGCGCAAAAAGCTGCTAAATACATAGCAGAAAGAATTTTGAGCGGCCTTGTTTTAATTGTCACAAGCCGTACTGTGTGCGTTAACGCACAGACGATATCGGCCGCTAGCCTTTTAATCGTGCCTAACCTGATGTGTTCAGGCTTTTACCAAGGAGTCTTTCCATGAACCGCCCAGACGCGACTCCGTTGACGGACCAAATCAGCGTTGATCCTTCAATTTTGGATTTGTTTCGCAATCGTCAGTCCGCCAGTCCAATGCACCGACCGATTCCTGCACCTGAACCCAACCCCGAGCCAAATCCTGGTCCTGACGCAGCAACGCGCACTCTTCACAACGAAATTGCCCCCAAAGACTGGGACGAGTTGTTCCTGGCCATTCAGGTGCGGCTTAAAGACTGTGTGGCCGACGCACAGCTCAAACTCTCCGACGTGGAGCTGCGTGACCAGCGCATGGAGACCCGGACAGTGGTGCTGGAATGTATACAAGCCATGCAGCAATTGCAGGCCGCTTTAACCAGCGAACGGGGTGACTATCAACACCACCGCAAAGTCAGCAACGGCCATTCAGAGGGTTAAATTGCATGCAAGCGTTGTCTCCAGTGCGCCAGTGCGCCATGACCAGCGGCCTTGACCTGCGCAGCTTTGAATCCATGATCGCAGCCTTTGAAGCTTCTGGCGGCACCGCCCGTGCTGACGACTTTGCTCTGATGCTGCAAAAACGGCATAAGGGTGATTTTGTCAGCGTTGCAAAGCGCATTGTGTCGCGCGATATTTTCAGTTTTGAATGGCAAAACGATTTCTGGATACCCATGTTCCAGTTCAATCCTGAAGACCTTAGCATCAAGCAGGAGGCCCGCCGGGTGGTGCATGAACTCACCGCAGTGCTGGACAACTGGACCCTTGCACTGTGGTTTACGGAGCCGAACGCATGGTTAAAAGGCAGGCGACCCGTTGAAATGATCGACCGCCACTATTCACAGGTGTTGGGCGCTGCGCGTGCTGACCGGTTTGTGGCTACCGGTTAAGAGCTGTTTCCTGAGTGCGCGCTTTGAAAATGCACTGAAAAGCAGCGACCTAAAACAACACCCGGCTGCGAATCGTGCCCGGCACATCTGCCAGCTTTGCCAGCGCCACATCTGAATGCGCGGCGTCAATATCAATGACCACATAGCCAATATCGCCGTGCGTTTGCAGATATTGGCTGGCTATATTGATGTCGTTTGCGCCAAATACCGTGTTGATTTGCTGCAGCACGCCGGGCACGTTGCGGTGGATGTGCAGCAGCCGGTGTTTGCCGGGGTGGGCGGGCAGGGCGACTTCAGGAAAGTTGACTGAAGACGTTGATGTGCCATTGTCGGAATACTTCACCAACTTTTCAGCAACTTCAATGCCAATGTTTTCCTGCGCTTCGATGGTTGAACCGCCAACGTGCGGCGTCAAAATCACGTTGTCCAGCCCGCGCAGGGGCGACTCGAACGGCTCTTTGTTGCTGCTGGGCTCCACAGGAAAAACGTCAATTGCGGCACCGAGAAGTTTTTTGGCTTTGAGCGCTGCTGCCAGTGGCTCTATTTCAACCACGGTACCGCGT
Source organism: Polaromonas sp. (assembly GCA_031386895.1). Taxonomy (GTDB): domain Bacteria; phylum Pseudomonadota; class Gammaproteobacteria; order Burkholderiales; family Burkholderiaceae_C; genus Polaromonas. The sequence continues at coordinate 5,313 of JANNCT010000122.1, read as the reverse complement.
GAGGCGTTAATCAGCACGCTTCCCGGCTTCATTGCGGCAATTTGCGCCTCGCCCACCATCCACTGTGTGGCGGCGGTTTCAGGGACGTGCAGACTGACCACATCGGACTGTGCCAGCAAGTCGTTCAAACGGGAAATCTGGCGCGCATTGCCCAGGGCAAGCTTGGTCACTACGTCATAAAACACGACCTGCATGCCCAAGCCCTCAGCCAGCACTGACAGCTGCGTGCCGATGGACCCGTAACCAACAATACCCAGCGTTTTGCCGCGAATTTCAAACGAGTTGTCTGCCGACTTGAGCCAGCCGCCGCGGTGCGCTACCGCGCTTTTTTCAGGCACGCCGCGCAGCAGCAAAATAGCTTCAGCCAGCACCAGCTCAGCTACTGAGCGCGTGTTGGAATACGGCGCGTTAAAAACCGCCACACCTAACTGCCTGGCAGCGTCCAGGTCAACCTGGTTCGTGCCTATGCAAAAGCAGCCAACAGCGGCCAGTTTGTGGGCATGCGCAAACACTTCAGCGGTGAGCTGCGTGCGCGAACGAATGCCAACAAAGTGCGCATCGGCAATTTTGGCCAGCAGCGCATCGCCCTCGAGCGCACCAGCCAGGCTTTCGATGTTGGTGTAGCCAGCGGCTTGCAGTACCTGCACCGCAGACGGATGAATGCCCTCAAGCAACAAGAACTTAAGCTGGGATTTTTCAGTAGAGGTTTTGGTCATGACAGCGCCGGTAAAAAGATTGTCTGGCGCAGTGTGCGGCAGATCTTGCTTGAGTATGACGCAATCGGTGGGCGGCAACCGGGCCAAGGCTGTGCACAGTGCAAAACCCCGGCGGGCGGGTTTTTGGCTGGCTAGCGCGTCATGCGTTGACTGATGTAATCGTGTACCTGCGCCAGGGCTGTCGAACCATGTCAAACAGCGGCGTTGGCTCGCGCTTCAAGTTTTGCTTGATATTGTTGCTTTCAACCTTGGGCTGCGCAGTGCTCAGGTCGACTTGCGCAAGCTGCTGCATCCAGGCAAGGTCAATTTGCCCATCAGGGCCGGGTCGTGAAAAGATCAATTCGAGCATTTTTCGAGCTTCCACACTGCCCTGGTTCTTCGCCAGCTGGTACAAGCGAATGGCCTCGGTGTAGTTTGACGGCACGCCCGTGCCTCGGTGGTAGCGCTGCGCCTGGGCCAGGTTGTCGGCTGCAGATTGCGGCTTGACTGGCGCCACGGCGCTGGCGCGGTTGGCTGGGGGAATCCGGGCGGATGTGGTCAAACGCTCTGCAATGACGGCTGAGTTGATGGTGGCCGCCGCAGACCTGGTTGCCGCGCTTTTGAAAAACGCCAGGGCTTCTTCGGGCCGGTTGGCGTAGACGCTGTCAAGCCCCATTTCAATTTTCGCGTTGGTGTCGCCCAGCTGCGCAGCGCTGGCCAGCAGTTGCCTGTTTTGTAAAGGCGCAATACTCGCTTGCTGGCCAAGTTTGGGTTGGGTAATTTCAAGGGGAGCCAGTCTCAGCTGCATCAGCCACTGCAGGTACATGGCACGCGGCGCATCCACACTGCGCAGCAAGTTCAGCCACTTGCCAGCGGCGGCGGGGTTCGCAGCGGCTTTACAGCCTTCTATTTCACACCACGCCAGGCCTGCGGGAGCCAGCGGCTCGCCCAATTTTTGAGCCCGCTCAAACCACACAGCTGCATCTGCGGTGTTGAGACTCAGGCAAATGCCGTGCAGGGTAAGCAGGCCCATTTGCCACGCTGCATTGGCTTGCAGGCGCTGGTAGCGGTCTTTAGACAACTGCCTGTTTTCTGGCAGAACTGTGCCAGAAGCAGTAGCGCGCAATCGTTCGATGGGCGTCAAAGCACTGGCCGGCTGGTTTGCGCCGACGGCGTCCGGCCCAATCATTCGGGACGGCTCAACTGCGCAAGTAGTGCTTTCAGCCATCGGTAGTGGCAAATTATTGGTCGTTTTTAAAGCCAGCGGGCTGGCGTCGACGGGTTGCGCTTTGCTCTTGCGGTGACCTGCACTGGGTGGCGATGCAGGAATGCGAATGGCTGGCGCAGCAAACTGGGGTGCATCAAACGGGGCCGGAACCAGGGAGCGCGCGCCGGCTTGCGCAGCGCTGGCGAAAACGCTGGCCACCAGCGCTGTGAAAACACTGGTCGCAGCAAGCAAGGTCAAACAGCGGCGGCGGGGCATGTCACTCTCCAGTTGGCTTGGTAGCGCTACGCACCTTGAGCGTAATCGGTTTGGCACCGTCGGCAAAGCGATGTGCGTGTGCCACTACTTGCCAGGTGCCGCTGCAGGAGAAGCCGGAACGACTGGTGCAGGCGCTTTAGCCGCTACCAGCCACTGGATTCGCGAGGCGGTATAGCCTTGCTTGCCAAGCGCTGCGTCAAATGAATCGTCAATACTTTGCAGGCTGTTGACGCCTTTGATGGCCAGCAAGCTGGTACCCGCAAGGAGCGTTGGCATCTTGTCAGCCACATCAGTATCGGTAGCGTAGCAACCTACGTGTTCCGTGCCGGCGCTGGTGGCATCCATGATGAAGCCGGGTGTCGGGCTCATCCAGTCAGGAATGCGAATTGCGTTGCTGGCGGAGACGAGAGCGCTTGGGTTGGTGGCGTTTGGCAGCAGCCGCATAACGGTTCCCCCAGCTTCATGTAAAAAACAATACATGTACGACGCTCTGGACAACGAGGCAGACAAAAATATTTGCTCACCGACTTCAAAAGCGGGCCTGCCAACCAGCGGGTTTTCAAGCTGCAGTTCCAACCGCCTTGGCAGCGTGGGAGCGCCAAGAGTAGCTTTGAGGTACGGGTTGCCAGATGTCGCCAGCGTGGGCTCGGCAGGCGTAGCGGTTGATCCGGCGGCAGTCCAGCCCACCTGAATGAGTTGGCCAGTGGCGTTGAGCGACACAAAGTCTCGCAGAGCACGCTCGTATGTCGGGAAATCAATGATGCCAGTAACTGCCAAGCCGTTGTCCGCCTGAAATTTACCCAGCGACACCACCAGCTCAGGACTGCGAGCGTCCAGATTTTCGGTGGTTGCGTTCAAATACCCTTGGCTCATCATGGAGCGTTGCACCAGCTTGTTGTGGACCAGATGCGAGCCTTCGTCAAACCAGTCGCGCATTTGCCGCTGGAAGTCTGGATGCGTTTGGTCCAGCGTAAGGCACTGCCAGTACGGCACGCGCGCCCATTTGCCAACCATTTCAATCATGCCCAGGTCAATCAGCGTACGCAGCGCGCCGCCAGCGCCAATAGAGTAGTCACGGCCAACATTGAACTTCACGCCGTAGTCGCCAATGCGCCCGGCCAGGTCCAGCCCCTGGCCCGAGCCACCAATGATGACCTCGTTGGCTGAGTCGAGACCCGGGATCAGGGTGCGGGTGCGAAAGTCACCCAAGTGCAGCTCCAGACCTATCACGGTGGCGTTTTTACTCTGGCTATAACCGGTATCCAGGCGGCTGGCCGATGTACCTACGTCAAAGCGGTTGTTGATCACGTTCTGGTCAACATACGCAATTGCGCCAGAAACATACAGCGCTGGGCGCTGCAACTGCATCTGGTTGTTGTTTAGCAAGATGGTGGTCAGGTTTTGCACGGTGTCCTGGCGCGCAATATCAACTTCATAGTCAACATACCTGAAGGCGTGGCTAAGGCGAGACATTTGCGACAGCGCCGTGATGATCATGTCTTTGGCGGCGGCAGGCACCCGGCTTGAAAAATCGGGAATTGATTTGCTGGTGATCAGCGTGGTAGGCAGTTGCGATTCACGCAGCATGCGGTCCATACACATCAGCGATTCTGAAAAGCTCGACAAAGACCGCGTCGGGCGGATGACCGGGCGATTGGTGGCGTATGCGTATGACTGAAACTCCGCGTCCTTGCGCGGGTTCATGGGTGTGGCGCAACCCGATAAAAAAAGCACCACCAGCATCGCCATACACACCCAAAAAGACGGTATGCGACCCAGCTGCCTTTGCAGGGCAGTTGAATGGGTGGTCAGTGTGTTGTTTTTCATGATCGTCTCGTGGTGTGTCAATGGGTTGCTATGAAACTTTTTGGCAAGCGCGGCAGGCTCAAAAACGCCCGGCTAGTTACAGATATTGACCACGTCACCGCGCAGCACAACGATTTGCTCGTTCGGCTTGAAGCCGTTACCAGTCGTAATGCCCGATGGCGCGGTGTTTGAGCCGATAGATTGCGTGCAGGTGGTTTTGAAACCATCTGTGGTGTTGGTGTTGATCACATCTTTTTCGGTGAGGATGTTTCCGCGGTTGCCGGAAAACGCTTTGGCTTCGTAGCGCGCAATCTTGGCGCGCTGCCACGGTGGTATTTCAGCGGGCGGCCCGATATTGCCCGAGCGCGGTGCGGGGCCATTTGGCAGGCCCTGAATAATGACTTTGTTCTCAATGCGCACTGGGTCTGTACCCGGGACGTTTTGTGCTGCTACCCCCGAGCTCAGTTGCAATCCCTGGACGCCAAAGCAAACCAGCAAGACAGAGCGCTTGAACATGACGATTCTCCTGAAAAACCGGGAAAAAAGAGTCAGCCTGTAACCTGGCAGGCTGACTCCTTTTCAAACAAGTCAGCTACAGCTTATTTGCAGCCGTGTGGGCAAGGGTCTTGTGGCTCGTCGCAAGCATCGTTGGAAGCGATGTTTTGAATGGCATGGCTGTTTTTGCCAGATGCCAGGTTGAGAACAGAGCTACCCAACACGTAAGTGGACTGGGTGGAGGTACCAGCAATGGTGACCTTGCCAAAGTTGGACGACAGGTTTTGCGTTGCACGGGCCTGGGCGCCGTCAGCTGTGTTGGAGACGGTACCAAACAAGCCACCGACGGTCTGGTTAGACGTACCGGTGATCATGATGCCGTTGCCGTTGTTGCTGGCCAGGTTTTGCAGTGCTTCTGCATCGCCACCTTTGGCCTTGTTCGTGACCGTGGTGCCAGCCAAAGCTGTCAATTGGTTGGAGGTGCCGCCCTTGGCTACTTCAACTTTGCCAGCGTTCGATGAAATGTTCTGGTTAGCCCAGTCATTGCGATCAACCGCTTCATTCTTGACGGTAGCGCCCAAGGTAACAACAGTCTGGTTTGACGTGCCCTTGATCTGGATTTCGCCGGCATTACTGGCCATGTTTTGCATGGCAGTGTTGTTGGCGTTTGACTTGTTCATTACAGTTGAGAGGGCCATTGCAGCGGTCTGGTTGGACGTGCCGGAAATGGTGATAGACGAAGGCGACACTGGACCGGCGGCCATGGCAGCTGCGGCAAATGCGCTGAGCGCGAAGAATGCAAGTTTTTTCATGATGTTTCCCCAAATACAAAGT
>JANNCT010000098.1:0-3073 GCA_031386895.1 Polaromonas sp. | reverse complement strand
GCGGTTTTCAAAGCCGTGTCGGCCAAACCTTTACGCGCGCCGTGGGTGGAGATGAAGTACTCCAGCACATTCAGGCCTTCGCGGAAGTTGGCGGTAATTGGCGTTTCAATGATCGAGCCGTCAGGCTTGGCCATCAAACCGCGCATACCAGCCACCTGGCGAATCTGGGCCGGTGAGCCGCGAGCACTGGAGTCGGCCATCATGTAGATGGAGTTGAACGACTCTTGCTCGACTTCTTTGCCGTGGCGGTCAATGACTTTTTCTTTCGACAATTGACCCATCATGACTTTGGAGACTTCGTCGCCTGACTTGCCCCAGATGTCGACCACCTTGTTGTAACGCTCGCCAGAAGTTACCAAGCCCGAGACATACTGCTGCTCGATTTCTTTGACTTCTTTTTGCGCACGTTCAATGATGGCGCCTTTTTCTTTCGGCACCAGCATGTCTTCGATGCAAATCGAAATACCGGTTTGCGTTGCCAGCCGGAAACCGGATTGCAGCAACTTGTCTGCAAAAACCACGGTTTCTTTCAAGCCGCACTTGCGGAAAGACACGTTGATGAGTTTGGAGATTTCCTTTTTCTTCAGCGCCTTGTTGATGTTGGAGAAAGGCAAGCCCTTAGGCAAAATTTCAGACAACAGTGCGCGCCCGCCGGTGGTTTCCAACAGCTTGGTCGACGGCACAAATTCGCCCGTGGTTTTGTCTTTGGTGTAGTCGGTCAAACGCACATTGATGCGTGCGTTCAAGTCCAGCTCGCCCGCGTCAAATGCACGGCGCACTTCACCAGTATCGGCAAACACCAGGCCTTCGCCCTTGCCGTTGGTGCGTTCGCGGGTGGTGTAGTACAAGCCCAACACCACGTCTTGCGACGGAACAATAGATGGCTCGCCACTGGCTGGGAACAAAATGTTGTTTGATGCCAGCATCAGCGTGCGGGCTTCCATTTGCGCCTCAACCGACAACGGCACGTGAACAGCCATCTGGTCACCGTCAAAGTCGGCGTTAAAAGCCGAGCAAACCAGTGGGTGCAGCTGAATCGCCTTGCCTTCAATCAAAATCGGCTCAAAAGCCTGAATGCCCAAACGGTGCAACGTTGGCGCACGGTTCAGCATCACCGGGTGCTCTTTGATGACTTCCTCAAGGATGTCCCACACGACTGGCGTGCCGGATTCAACTTCTTTCTTGGCCGCTTTGATCGTCGTGGCAATGCCGCGTGACTCAAGCTGCGCAAAAATGAAGGGCTTGAACAATTCGAGCGCCATCAGCTTTGGCAAACCGCACTGGTGCAGTTTGAGCGTTGGGCCCACGGTAATAACTGAACGGCCTGAGTAGTCGACACGCTTGCCCAGCAAGTTCTGGCGGAAACGGCCCGACTTGCCTTTGATCATGTCGGCAAGCGACTTGAGTGCGCGCTTGTTGGCGCCGGTCATGGCTTTGCCGCGGCGGCCGTTGTCAAGCAGCGAGTCAACCGCTTCTTGCAGCATGCGCTTTTCATTGCGGGCAATGATTTCTGGCGCTTTGAGTTCCAGCAAACGGCGCAGACGGCTGTTGCGGTTGATCACGCGGCGGTACAAGTCGTTCAGGTCAGACGTCGCGAAACGGCCGCCATCAAGTGGTACCAGCGGTCGCAAATCAGGCGGCAGTACTGGCAGCACATCAAGCACCATCCAATGCGGCTTGATGCCGGAGGTCTTGAACGCTTCCATCAATTTCAAACGCTTGGCGTTTTTCTTGATCTTGATTTCTGAGCCGGTCAAGTCGTTGCGCAGCTTGGTGATTTCGTCGTCGAGGTCAAGCCCTTCGAGCAGGTCTTTGATGCCTTCAGCGCCCATCTTGGCAGTGAATTCATCGCTGTACTCTTTGCGCTTGGCATCAAAGTCGTCTTCCGACATGATGCTGAACTTTTTGAGCGGCGTCATGCCGGGGTCGGTGACAACATATGCTTCAAAGTAAAGCACGCGTTCGATGTCGCGCAGCGTCATGTCGAGCACCAGACCCAAACGTGACGGCAGCGATTTTAAAAACCAGATGTGCGCGCACGGTGCGGCCAAGTCGATGTGACCCATACGCTCACGGCGAACTTTGGTTTGTGTGACTTCAACGCCGCACTTCTCGCAGATCACGCCGCGATGCTTGAGGCGCTTGTACTTGCCGCACAGGCACTCGTAGTCCTTGATAGGGCCAAAAATCTTAGCGCAAAACAGGCCATCACGCTCAGGCTTGAAGGTGCGGTAGTTGATGGTTTCAGGCTTTTTGACTTCGCCAAAAGACCATGAACGGATTTTTTCCGGGGAGGCCATACCGATTTTGATGGCATTGAAATGCTCATCCGGCGCGAATTGCTTGAACAGGTCGAGTAATGATTTCATTATTTAAATCCTTATGAATCCCGTATTTAAGAACGCTCAAGTTCCATGTCGATACCGAGCGAGCGGATCTCTTTGACCAGCACGTTGAACGCCTCTGGCATGCCCGCCGTGATGGCGTGCTCGCCCTTGACAATGCTCTCGTAGACCTTGGTGCGGCCCACAACGTCGTCTGATTTGACGGTCAGCATTTCCTGCAGCACATAGGACGCCCCGTAGGCTTCCAGTGCCCAAACTTCCATCTCGCCGAAACGCTGGCCACCAAACTGGGCTTTTCCGCCCAAAGGTTGCTGCGTCACCAACGAGTACGGGCCGGTTGAACGTGCGTGCATTTTGTCGTCTACCAAGTGGTGCAGCTTCAGGAAGTGCATGTAGCCAACGGTGGTGGTGCGCTCAAACGCATCACCTGTGCGGCCGTCATACAACTGCGCCTGTGTGCGGGTAGCGGTCAGGCCCTTGGCCTTGGCAACATCTGATGGGTACGCCAGTTGCAACATCTGCATGATCTCGGCTTCCGATGCACCGTCAAACACTGGCGTTGCAAACGGTACGCCGCCAGACAGGTTGCTGGCCATCTCAAAGACCTGCGCGTCAGACAACTTGGACAAGTCTTCCACACGGCCTGACTGGTTGTAAACGCTGTCGAGCAATTTGCGTACTTCGGCCACCTTGGCTTCAGCTTGCAGCATGTCACCAATACGCTGGCC
>JANNCT010000091.1:0-76616 GCA_031386895.1 Polaromonas sp. | reverse complement strand
GCACAAAGTCAGTTTGATGTCGGCGATTGCTTTCGGTGTGCCGGTGCAGTTTGACAAGGCCTATATTGAAGGCATCACCCAACTGGGCGCGCAAGACATCAAGTACGCCGAGCAGCTCGGCTACCGCATCAAGTTGCTGGGCATCACAAAGAAAATGGCCGGTGGAATTGAGCTGCGCGTACACCCCACGCTGGTGCCCGCCAAGCGCCTGATTGCCAATGTAGAGGGCGCAATGAATGCAGTGATGGTGCACGGAGATGCCGTGGGCACCACGCTGTTTTATGGCAAGGGCGCGGGCAGCGAGCCCACCGCAAGCGCGGTAATTGCCGACCTGGTGGACATTGCGCGATTGATCAATGCAGAGTCGGGCCACCGCGTGCCGCCGCTGGCTTTTCAGCCGGACGCCATGAGCGACATGCCAGTCATGCCGATGGGCCAAATCATCACCAGCTACTACCTGCGCCTGAACGTGGCCGACGAAGCCGGTGTGCTGGCGAATGTGACCAGTATTTTGGCCAAAGCAGACATCAGCATTGACGCTGTGCTGCAGCGCGAAGCCGATGAAGTAGGCGGGGAGGGCGCAACGCAGACTGACCTCATCATCCTTACCCACGACTGTGTAGAAGCCAAGATGAACGAAGCGCTGGCGCAAATGCAGGCGCTCAAAACAGTGCTTGCGCCCATCGTGCGGATTCGCAAGGAAGAGTTGGCCTGAAAGAAGGTGACTGGATGACTGGAGCCGTGCATGCCCACCATCGTTGCTGCCATGACATTGGCGGGCTTGCTCAGGCTCAGTTTTGTCGGCACGCGCGCCTGGGAGCTGGCTTTTTTGTACGTCGTGATCGTCGGCTTCGTGTTGCTGCCACAGCTAGGTTGGGCGCATTGGTTTGCCAATGTGGCTTGCATGTTTTTCATGGCTTGGGCGTGGTTTTTCGCGCTGGACTACACCGACAACCTCGAGCGCAAGCCACTGCACTGGCTGATTTTGTTTTTCGGCTTTTTAGTTATGGTGGGTTCGCGCGCCTACCTGGATTTGATTGTTTACCAAACTTTTTGACGCTGCGCCTTGCGGCTGCCTGACCATCCGTTTATGAATTACCTTTCTACCCGTGGCGACAAAACGCCAAGAAAATTTTGCGATATCTTGCTTGAGGGCCTGGCGCCTGATGGCGGGCTTTATTTGCCTGAAAGCTATCCGCAGGTAGATGCTGCTGCGCTCGAGAGCTGGCGCAATCTCCCCTATGCCGATCTGGCGTTTGAAGTGCTGTCGCTGTACATCGACGACATTCCAGCAACTGATTTGAAAGCCATTTGCCGCAAAACCTACACGCAAGAAGTATTCGGCACGGCGGCGATTGTGCCGCTGCGCCCGCTTGAATCCGGCGTGTACCTTCAGGCGCTGTCTAACGGCCCCACGCTGGCTTTCAAAGACATGGCGATGCAGCTGCTCGGCAATTTGTTTGAATACGAACTGGCACGGCGCGGTGCACAGCTCAACATTTTGGGCGCTACCAGCGGCGACACCGGCAGTGCAGCTGAATATGCAATGCGCGGCAAGCGTGGTGTGCGGGTTTTCATGCTATCGCCCGAGGGCCGTATGAGCCCGTTTCAGCAGGCGCAAATGTTCAGCTTGCAAGACGAGAATATCCACAACATTGCCATCAAGGGTGTGTTTGACGATTGCCAGGACATTGTCAAGGCTGTGTCGAATGATTTGGACTTTAAGCGGCAATACAAAATTGGTACCGTCAACTCGATCAATTGGGCCAGGTTGATGGCGCAGGTGGTCTACTACTTTGCTGGATTCTTTCAGGCGACGACTTCAAGCACCGAGAAAGTCAGCTTCGCCGTACCGTCCGGCAACTTCGGCAACGTCTGCGCGGGCCACGTCGCCCGCATGATGGGCTTGCCGATTGACCATCTGGTGGTGGCCACCAATGAAAACGACGTGCTGGATGAGTTTTTTCGCACTGGCATTTACCGTGTGCGCACCAGCGCGGACACCCATGAAACCACCAGCCCGTCGATGGATATTTCCAAGGCGTCGAATTTCGAGCGCTTTGTTTTTGACCTGCTTGGGCGCGACGGTGCGCAAACCAGGGCGCTGTTTCACGACCAGCTCAATGCCAACGGCAGCTTTGACTTAAGCGCTAATGAGGCATTCAAATCCGCGGCAGAAATCTATGGTTTTCTCAGCGGTAAAAGCACCCACGCCAATCGGCTGGCCACGATTCAAAACGTGTATGCGCAGTTCAATGACATCATCGACACGCACACTGCGGACGGCGTTAAAGTCGCGCGCCAGCACATGCACGTTGGTGTGCCTATGATCGTGCTGGAAACCGCGCTACCGATTAAATTCGCGGAGACGATTGAAGATGCGCTTGGCAAGCTCCCGCCAAGGCCGCCGCAGTTTGACGGCATCGAGGCTCTGCCCAAGCGGGTCAAGCTCATGCCACCCGATGCCGCTCAAATCAAGGCATATATTACCGAGAATGTGCATTAAATTGGCCTGTAGCGCAATAAATCTGGGCGTAGGTAGCTCATTTATTCATAGCGTATTGGCCATCAATTGAAAGTTACTTCATGAACGTTGTCGGGTTTGCCGGGTACTCTGGCTCAGGCAAAACTACTCTGATGGAGCAGGTGATTGCAGTGATGAAGGCGCGCGGCTTGCGTGTGTCTGTCGTCAAGCACGCGCACCACAAGTTCGACATTGACCACCCGGGCAAAGACACATTTCGCCACCGCGCAGCCGGTGCGTTTGAGGTGGTGGTGGCTTCAGCTCAGCGGCTGGCTTTGATGCGCGAGTTTGAACAGCCCGCAGAGTTGAGCGTTCACCAGTTGATTGCCGAACTGTACGGCGGCGTTGACTGGGTGCTGGTGGAGGGTTTTAAAAACAGCGACATCCTGAAAATTGAAGTCTGGCGCGCGCCTGCCGCCGGGGTTGAGGCCACGCCTACCCGCTACATGGACGATGACTTCATTGTGGCCATTGCCACCGACGCACCAGATTTGTTGCCCCACGCTACCCAGCGCCCGGTGCTGGACATCAACAACGCCGTTTTGGTAGCCGACTATTTGCTGGCCAACCACGAACGGTTTGCATATTCTTTCGACATGCACTGAATGAACGCTGCCATGACATCTGCATCACCCAGCGCCCCACCCAAGGCGTTCCCGCCGCTAAAGCCGTTAACTGAAGCGCTTAGTGAATTGCTAGCGCACGCCGAGCCATTGAAGGGTGTTGAATCGGTCAGCACATTTGATGCAGATGGCCGCGTGCTTGCGCGTGATCTGGTTGCTGGCTTGAGCGTGCCTGCAAATGACAACAGCGCGATGGATGGCTACGCCGTGCGCACCAGCGACTGGCAAAGCAGCGCGACAGCTTTCACCGTCAACCAGCGCATTGCAGCCGGTAGCAGTGGCGAACTGCTCGGCGCCATGAGCGCGGCGCGCATTTTTACTGGCGCGCCGATTCCTGAAGGCGCTGATGCCGTGGTCATGCAGGAAGAGTGCAGCATTGACGGCCAAACGCTGCGCCTGCAAACCCCACCCAAGCCGGGCCAGTGCATTCGCAGACCAGGCGAAGATGTCCGCTTGGGCTCTTCGGTGCTATGCAAAGGGGATCGCTTTGCGCCCGCATCTATTGGGCTGGCAGCCAGTATTGGCTTTGCTGAAGTACCGGTTGCACCGCGCGTGCGGGTGGCCCTGTTTTCAACCGGTGACGAGTTGGTGATGCCTGGTGAGGTGGCCCCTGGCGACATGAAACCCGGTGCCATTTACAACTCCAATCGTTTCTTTTTGCGGGCTCTGTTGCAGCGCCTGGGCTGTGTTGTCACCGACATGGGCATAGTTCCTGACAAGCTGGATGCCACCATCGCCGCGCTTGCTGCGGCCAGCACCGCGCATGATTTGGTGCTTACCAGCGGCGGTGTGTCGGTTGGGGAAGAAGACCACATCAAGCCCGCTGTGCAAGCATTGGGAGAGTTGACGTTGTGGCAGATTGCAATCAAGCCCGGCAAGCCTTTTGCCTACGGCAGGATTAAGGCCGCGCACTTCATTGGACTGCCAGGCAATCCGGTGTCGAGCTTCGTGACTTTTTTGTTGCTGGTTCGGCCGTTTATTTTGAAGTTGCAGGGCGCTACCCATATCGCTCCTGAATCAATAGCTGCTTGCGCCCATTTTGATTGGCCTAAGGCCGATAAACGCCGTGAATTCTTGCGTGTCAAGCACAATGCGAATGGCGGTTTGGAGTTGTTTGACAACCAAAGCTCTGGCGTGCTCACGTCTACCGTTTGGGGCGATGGGCTGGTGGACCACCCGGCTGGGCAAACCATCGCACACGGCGAGAACGTGCAGTTCATTTCGTTTTCTTCATTGATGTCTTGAAGGTTGCAGGGAGTTTTTTATGCGGGTGAACATCAAGTACTTTGCGTCCGTTCGTGAAGCCATCGGACGACCCGATGAGGTGCGCGAAACCAGCAGCCTGAGCCTGGCTGCGTTGCGTGACGAGCTGATCGCCCTTGGCTCTGCCTACGCGTGTTTGGGCCGTGACAGGGTGATTCGCATGGCGTTGAACCACGTCATGAGCGACGAGGCGTCATTGCTCGAGCCGGGCTGTGAAGTGGCGTTTTTCCCGCCAGTAACGGGCGGCTGACGCCGATGTCAAACGCCATGCCAAGAGTCTCCATTCAGGCGCACGACTTCAATCTGGCTGACCAGATTGCGCAGCTTCGGCGAGGCGACAAGCGTGTGGGAGCGGTCTGCAGCTTTGTGGGCACGGTACGTGACCAAAATGACGGCTTAAATGTCAGCAGCATGGAGCTGGAGCACTACCCTGGCATGACTGAAAAAGCCATCGAAGCAATGATTGACGAAGCTGCCAGGCGCTTTGACATTTTGGGCGCGCGTGTGGTGCACCGCATCGGCCTGTTGCAGCCGCTGGATCAGGTGGTGATGGCGGCGGTGACTTCAAGCCATAGAGGCGAAAGCTTCAAAGCTTGCGAATTTTTAATGGACTACCTTAAAACCCAGGCGCCTTTCTGGAAAAAAGAAGTGATCCCAGCTGGTGCGCGCTGGGTAGATGCCCGAGCCCATGACGATGCCGCGTTGGCCAAGTGGGGCATTCGGGCCAGTAACGTATAAAAACCCGCTGCAGTGCGCCTGCCTCTAGAGCGCTGCGCATCGGCAGAAGCTTGATCTGGCGCAATAAGCCGCCTGCCCTTGACGCTTGAAAATCAGTCAGCCACCCCGAACTGCCTTGGTAAGACTGCTGGCAAGCCGTTCGTGGCTCTCATCACATTGCAAAAGCTCCAAAGTTAAAAGGCTCATTTCATGCGGCAAGACAAACTCACCACCAAATTTCAGGAAGCGTTAAGCGACGCGCAGTCGCTGGCCCTGGCCAACGACAACGGCTACATTGAGCCCGTGCATTTGCTGGCCGCCATGGTCAAGCAGGAAGACGGTCCGCGAGCGCTGCTGGAAAAAGCAGGCGTTAACGTAGCCGGGCTTGAGATATCGGCGCACGCAGCTATTAAAAAGCTGGCACAGGTAGAGGGTCAAGAACAAATTTCGGTGTCGTCCGACCTGGCCAAACTGCTGCAAGCCACTGAAAAAGAAGCCATTAAGCGCAGCGACCCTTTCATTGCAGGCGAGTTGTATTTGCTGGCCGTGGCCGACAGCAAAGCCGATATCGGAAAAATCGCCAGAGAAAACGGATTGACCTGCAAGTCGCTTGAAGCGGCGATCAACACCGTGCGCGGCGGTGAAAAAATGGACAGCGCTGAAGGCGAGGGCAACCGCGAAGCCTTGAAAAAATACTGCATGGACCTGACCGAGCGAGCGCGCATGGGCAAGCTCGACCCTGTCATTGGCCGCGACGATGAGATTCGCCGCGCCATTCAGGTACTGCAACGCCGCACTAAAAACAACCCGGTGCTGATTGGTGAACCCGGCGTCGGTAAAACTGCGATTGTCGAAGGCCTGGCCCAGCGCATCGTGGCCGGTGAGGTGCCTGATTCACTGAAAAAAAAACGTGTGCTAAGCCTGGACATGGCCGCGTTGCTCGCCGGTGCCAAATTCAGGGGCGAGTTTGAAGAACGCCTGAAAACCGTGCTGAAAGAACTGGCGCAAGACGAAGGCCAGACCATCGTTTTTATTGACGAGCTGCACACCATGGTTGGCGCAGGCAAGGCCGAAGGTGCGATGGATGCAGGCAACATGCTCAAGCCCGCTTTGGCACGCGGCGAGCTGCATTGCGTGGGCGCGACCACACTCGATGAATACCGCAAGTACATTGAAAAAGATGCTGCGCTCGAGCGCCGTTTTCAAAAGATTTTGGTCGGCGAGCCAACGGTCGAAGCAACCATTGCCATTTTGCGCGGGCTGAAAGAAAAGTACGAACTGCACCACGGCGTGCAGATCACCGACCCGGCGATTGTGGCTGCTGCGGAATTGAGTCATCGTTACATCACCGACCGTTTCTTGCCTGACAAGGCGATTGATCTCATCGACGAGGCGGCCAGCAAAATCAGCATTGAGCGCGACAGCAAACCCGAGGTGATGGACAAGCTGGACCGCCGCCTGATTCAATTGCAAATTGAGCGAGAAGCCGTGCGACGTGAGAAAGATGAAGCATCGCAAAAACGCTTCGGTTTGATTGAAGACGAAATCACCAAACTGCAAAAAGAAATTTCAGACCTGGACGAAATCTGGCAAGCTGAAAAAGCGCAAGCGCTCGGTAGCAAAGACGTGATGGAAGAGATTGACCGCATCAAATTCCAGATTGAAGAACAAACCCGTAAGGGCGACTTCAACAAGGTGGCCGAACTGCAATACGGCAAGTTGCCAGATTTGGAAAAGCGCCTGAAAGCCGCGCAAGACAGCGAAGCCGCGCCCAATGCCAACGCCGCGCCCAAACTGCTGCGTACTCAGGTGGGTGCTGAAGAAATCGCCGAAGTCGTGGCGCGTTCCACCGGCATCCCGGTCAGCAAACTGATGCAGGGCGAGCGTGACAAACTGCTGCTCATGGAAGCCAAATTGCACGACCGCGTGGTGGGCCAAAACGAAGCGATTGGCGCGGTGGCCAATGCTATTCGCCGTTCACGTTCAGGCTTGAGTGACCCGAACCGGCCAACCGGTTCGTTCCTCTTCCTTGGCCCTACTGGTGTCGGTACAACTGAATTGTGCAAAGCCCTTGCAGGCTTCCTGTTCGACAGTGAAGACCACCTGATTCGCGTCGACATGAGCGAGTTCATGGAAAAGCACAGCGTGGCCCGCCTGATTGGCGCGCCACCGGGCTACGTGGGCTACGAAGAAGGCGGGTATTTGACTGAAGCAGTGCGCCGCAAACCCTACAGCGTGCTGCTGCTCGATGAGGTTGAAAAAGCCCACCCGGATGTCTTCAACGTGTTGCTGCAGGTGCTGGACGATGGCCGCCTGACGGATGGCCAGGGCCGCACAGTGGACTTTAAAAACACCGTGATTGTGATGACCAGCAACATCGGCTCGCCCATTATTCAGAGCATGGTCGGCAAGCCGTATGAAGAGATCAAAGACGCGGTGACCGATGAGCTGAAGAACTACTTCAGACCAGAGTTTTTAAACCGCATCGATGAAACGGTTGTCTTCCACGCGCTTGATGCGAAAAACATCGAGTCTATTGCCCGCATTCAGCTCAAAGTGTTGATGGCGCGGCTGGAGAAGATGGAGTTGACGATGCAGGTGTCAGAGGCTGCAATTGCCGAGTTGGCCAAGGTGGGGTTTGACCCGGTGTTTGGTGCGCGCCCACTCAAGCGAGCCATTCAGCAGCGGATTGAAAATCCGCTCAGCAAATTGCTGCTGGAAGGAAAGTTTCCGCCGAAAAGCATCATCCCGGTGGACGTTGACCCGATTCAAAACCCGGGTGTGTTCAGCTTCGACAAGGTCGGCTAAAACTTCTAAATTGCTATTAATTAAATAGCTGCTTGCGCCTGAATTTATTAGGTAAAGAGGCTTTTTTATTGATTTATTAGCGGTTTTTGGCTTTGGTATGAGCGCAGTGCGGTCAACCCAGTGAAGTGTCCAGCACCATCATCACCACAAAACCGACTATCAGCCCACCGGTGGCCAGCGACTCATGGCCCTTGCGGTGAGATTCTGGAATGATCTCATGGCTGATCACAAACAGCATCGCGCCTGCTGCCATGGCCAAACCCCAAGGTAGTAATCCGGCGGACAGGCTCACCAGTGCGGCGCCAGACACCGCTGCAATTGGCTCGACCAGGCCAGACAAAACGCCCAGGCCCGCGCATGTCCATTTTCCGTAACCGACGCTGCGCAGTGCAAGTGCCACCACCATGCCCTCAGGAATATCCTGTATGGCGATGCCAGTGGCCAATGCAAATGCGCTCACCGCATTGGGTCCTGCAAAGGCCACGCCAATTGCCAAGCCTTCGGGCAGGTTGTGCAGACAAATCGCAAAAACAAACAGCCAAACGCGCTTGAGTGCGCGCCCGCGCGCGCCTTCCAGACCTTTTACAAAATGCTCGTGCGGAACCAGTGCGTCTAGCACCAGCAGCAACCCTGCGCCAAGCAAAATGCCAGCGCCCACCGTGCCGCCAGCCAGCCAGCTGCCGGCGCCTGTTTGCATGGCTGCGGCCAAGGCCGGAATCACCAGCGAAAAAGAGCTTGCAGCCAGCATCACGCCTGCGCCAAAGCCGAGCATGGCGTCGTAGGTGCGCTGTGAAAAATCTTTGGCCAGCAGCACTGGAAGCGTGCCAATAGCGGTGGCTCCCGCTGCAGCCAGGCCGCCCAGCAATGCGAGCTGCAGCGTGTCGTTCCACGCGCGAAGCAAACTCGCCATCGCCAGAAGGGCTAACAGTAACGCAACAAGCACTAGCAACCACGTTGCCAGGCGAGTGTTCCAAAGCTTGCTGACTTGGGTAGCCGAAGTAACGGGATCGGGGATGTTGATGGGGCTGCGAGAGGTGCTGCGCGGCGGTTGGGTGAGGGGATCGCTACTCATGAAAATCGATCATCCGACGGTATTGCCCGTAAGCCAGTCGGCTCAAGCCTCGCATTGACGTAGGCTGGCACCAACAAGATTTCGTTGAATATCTTGGTTTTTTGCCCACGGGCTACTAGTGGGGTTTTGGCCTTCTACACCAAGGTTGTGAGTGAAGGGCATGAAGCCGCGTATGGCGGGGCGCAAGGGTGCCATTTTGTTGTTCATTCGGAAAACCCTTTGGTAATGCTTGGGGTTGCAGCGGCTTTGGGCCACGCCTTTGCCGCATGGTGAGCAGATGCTTTGCAATGTGGCTTCCCAGCATGTCGGTAGAGCCGACTAATAAAACGGTTTTTCTCATTAAGCAAATCATTGAATATATTGGGACAACCAAGCCTAGGCATTCCAGCAAATTTGATAAGTCCCCTAATCGTAGACGCAGCGTTCCATTTGTGAAACAGTCACTGGCTTGCTGGACTCTTCCGACCTATATGAATTTGTTCGCATCGCCGACGTTGACAGTATTTCTGGCGCGGCGCTCTCTTTGGGCAG
The DNA here is from genome assembly GCA_031386895.1 of Polaromonas sp. Taxonomy (GTDB): domain Bacteria; phylum Pseudomonadota; class Gammaproteobacteria; order Burkholderiales; family Burkholderiaceae_C; genus Polaromonas. Next base: position 67,078 of record JANNCT010000091.1, on the reverse strand, counting down.
CCCGAAGTCGTCTGTGATGGCACACCGCGCAAGGCAAAAGGCTTCTTGCCGCACTACGCCTCGGACAAAGTTGACGCGCACGCGATGCACATCAGCCACCGCAGCCCGCCAGCCAAGGTGCGGGTGATTATTGATTCGCTTGTGGCTGAACCAGACGGCGCTGCGCAATTGGTGGTGTTGCCCGACTGGACGGGCAAGTGGATTGCGTAAGATTTGCATGTAAAAATTAACTATTGCACTATTAAAATAATAGCTGATAGCGCCCGTATTTATTGTGCTATGTCGCTTTATTACTTATATTTACCGCCTCAAAAGAGTGCGGCAGGCCAACTTGGCGTTTGATTTGGAGGCTACCGGCTAGCACCTTTGGCACTGCACTTAAGCGGTAGTCCTACAAAGCGGGTACGAGCACCGGCTTACTATTTTTTGAATGTTGATCGCACCTTTTGTGTTGAGGACTGGCCCTAAAAATTCACTGCTTTCCGCTGGGTGCTACGGCGGCTTGTTGGCGCTGATCGTCCCATTTGCATCCACGGCCGTTGCGCAAGAAAAAACGGCGCCAGCGCTGGCGCCGGTCACCGTTTCGGCAACCGCCAACCGCGACCCTGCTGAAAAATCCTACCGCAACATCATCAAAGGCATTGACCTGTTCGAGCGCGAGCGCAACTTGTCGCCCAACGGTGCGCTGCGCTTCAAGTTGCTCTCCCGCAAGCGCGAGACTGATATGAAAAATATTGAGATCGAAGTGGTCGGCACCAATACGGATTTTTCGGTTCCGGTTGCTGATGACCAGACCTTCATACTGCCGCGCAACGCGCAGGCGCTCAGCGAAAACGCGCAGGTGGTGCCGAACCGAAAAGCTCAAACCATGACCTGGCGTGCCGACATTCGCACCCCCGGCTTGCCGCCCAATACGCGCCGATTGGGCGACTTGCGGCTTGAATGTCGGGTGGGCATGGCGTCTGGTTTGGTATCGAACAGCGGCACCATTGCGGCCCGCCTGGCGAGCGCGCTGCTGGACACGCCTGCGTACTGTAATCAGAAAATGCCGCTGTATTTGTTCTTTGCTGATAGGGCTTTGTTCAGCGTAACGCTGCTTGCAGGCACGCGGCGCGAGGTGCTGCCCGTTAGTCAGCTGTACGCGGCCGCGAGTGACGACCCCAAGCTGGGCAATGATTTGCCAGAGTGCGATTGCGAAGTGCTAGTGGACCGCACTTACTTCTTGCCGCTGGGTGATGTAAGCTGGCCAGACGAGGCGCTGGTTGAGTTTGAATACATGGTGGGTGACTGATGTTGCGCCGGGCAAGTGCGTCACCGCCAATTACGATGCTGCTGTTGGCAGCTTCGGCCTGGCTGGTCGGTTGTATGGGCCCGGCTGGAATGTCAGGAGCCGAGGCATCAGAGCCTACGTTGCGCGACAAAACCATGACGGTTCAGCGCGCTAAAAGCAGCCTGGTTGACGGCCAAACCACCAAAGCCGAAACACTTGCTACATTGGGCCCTGCAGCGGTTGTTAAATTCGACAGTGGCTATGAAGTGTGGGCCTACCGCGGCTCGCAAACACGCTCACGTGACGCACATGCCGAACTGGTCGTTTTGTTTACCCCAGCGGGCGTTGTGCAGAAAAGCCGAATATGCCCGGCTCCCGCAGTTGTTTCGCCTTAAAGCGCGCTGCAAAATTCAGCAACGGTTTGCGGCAAGCGCAAAGCGGCAACCGGGAAACGGGACCAGGAGCGGCTTACTGCCAGACCACTGGCCCTTTGCTGGCAAACCATTTTTCAACTTGCGGGTCAACAGCAGCTTCAATCCGGTTGCGCTTGATTTTCATGGTGGGCGTTAGAAAGCCGTTGTCCATAGACCAGGGCTCGCGCGCCACCACAATCATTTTCAGCTGCTCATAGTCGGCCACTTTGCTGTTCACGCGCTTGAGCACGGCGGCCATTTCTTCTACAAATTCTGCGCGCACTGCCGGATCTGACAGCCGCGGGCGCAAGCTTTCGGCCGGCACCACCATGGCGTACGCTGCCTGCTGGCCAACGCCTGATACCAATGACAACTCCACCATCGGGCTTTCGTTGATGAGGTTTTCAATCGGCGCTGGCGCAACGTATTTGCCTTTGCCGGTTTTGAACAGCTCTTTTTTGCGGCCAGTGAGTTTGAGCTGGCCGTTCGGGCCTTCTTCGCCCAGGTCGCCCGTCATGAAGAATCCGTCAGGCGTGAATGTTTCCGCATCCAGGTCAGGGCGCTTGTAGTAACCCACCAGCGTGCCGGGCGACTTGATCAAAATCTCGCCGTCAGCGCCAATGCGCCGCTGCACCCCGGGGAACGGCACGCCCACATGGCCCGCAGCGTTCAGTGTGTTGGTGGTGGTGTGGGAATACGCAAAGTCTTCTGTCATGGCGTAGCCTTCCATCAGGTTCAGCCCCAGCCGGCGGTACCAGGCAATCAGCGCAGGAGGAATCGGGGCCGAGCCACTGCCGGCCAGCAGCACTTCGTTAAGGCCAAGCTGCGTTAGCACCTTGCGCGCAACAATTTTTCCGAGGAAGGGAATCGACAGCAGCCGGTCCAGCTTTTTGGCGGGCATATTGCTGAACACGCCTTGCTGAAATTTCAACCAAAGGCGGGGCACTGAAATGAAGGCGGTTGGGCGTGCGCGCTGCAAGTCTTGTAAAAATGTCTCAAGCGATTCGGCAAAGAAAATTCGGCCGTTGCCCCTGACAAAGCCTGCGCATTCAATCCACGCCCGCTCGAAAATATGCGCCAGCGGCAAATACGACAGCGCTCGGTACACAAACTGGCTGCCAGCCTGCTTGTCCTGGTAGCTGGTGATGCCCTCGCTGGCGCGCGTAGCGTGCTCAAAGCTGTGCATTACGCCTTTGGGCGTGCCCGTCGAGCCTGATGTGTACATCAGCATCGCAAGGTCGTCCGGCTTGCGGTGCGGCTTGCCCGCCATTGGCTCGCTGGTCTTGACAATCGAGTCCCAGGTTTCAAACGAGGTTTTAGGTGCCAACGGCAATGCAATGCACGGCAGGCCTTCCGGTATGCCGGGCGTTTGCTGAGCCCAGGTGTCCAGCTTGCCAACGAACAAGAGGCTTGCTCCGCTGTGCTCCAGCACGTACTTCACGGTTTCAGCAGACTCGGTCGGGAAGATGGCAACGGTGGTGTAGCCCGCCATCCAGATGGCCAGCTCCGTCATGATGAAGTGCGCGGTGTTTTTAGACAAAATGGCAATGCGCGAGCCAGGCTCAAAGCCGCGCGACTTCAGGTGCGTGGCCATGCGCCGCGCCTGGTCCATCATTTGCCGCCACGTGTAGTCCACCACCTGGCCATTGCCCAAAGGCTGCGTCAGGTAAATTTGATCGGCCAGTGCTGATTCGTGTTCATAGACGTAGTCAAGCAGTAATTTTGAGGTTGCAGAGGTGGCCATGGTGACTCCGTTTGGTTTTTTGGTATCGATTGATGCGGGCAAAAACGTTGCGCCGACAGCCTGCCATGCTAAGCCGGAGTAGTCGCAGCGACAAGCAGGGCTTGCCCTGATGCCCCAGCGCAGTGGCTAGCCGCCGTGGCGGGTGCGCTCAAGCTTGCTGGTGTCCAGCGATTTGGCACGCAGCCTGACCAAAAGTTCGTCATACGCTTTGGCGCTGACGGTTGGCGTTCTGGACAGCACCCACAAAAATTCGCGCTTCGGCTCGCTTACTGCTACCAGCTGGTATTCAGCGTCCAGATCAATCACCCAGTAGTCGCCCCACACAAGAGGCAAAAACGACAGCCAGGCTGGGGCAAAGCGCACTTCAAGTTTGGGCGACGTTGCATTGCCAATCTGGCGCGCCTGGCCTTCAACTTCGCTGACCTTTCCATCGGCTTGGGTGCAGCGGTTGCGCACGCTTAAGGTGCCGTCTGGCCGCGCGCTGTACTGTGCGCTGGTGTTGCTGGCACACATTTTTTGAAAGCGATTGGGGAATTTGGCAATCTCAAACCAGACTCCCATGTAACGCGGCACGTCCACGCTGGGCACAGTGGTCAGTGGCTCTTGTGCTAACACGCCGACCGGGGCGAATACAGAAATACCGAGCAATAGCGCAACAATAATTTTTGACATGGTGATTTCAGTTTTGGTGGCGTTGTTGTGGATATGGTGGATGTGCTGGACGTGGTGAATGTGGTTTTGATGGTGGATTTAGCCAGCAAGACCGGCATACACCGTTTGCACATCGTCGTTCGCGTCAATCGCGGCCAGAAAAGCCTCAATTTCTTCCATGTCTGCTGCGCTGAGCGTGGCCGGGTCAATCGGGTTTTTAGCCTTGTAACCCAGCTTGGCCGACAGCACCGTAAAGCCTTGTGCGGGCAGGGCGCGGCTGACCACGTCAAGGTCAGTGGGATCGGTCAGGAAAAGGGTGTGACCTTCTTCTTCGCCAGGCTCAAAGTCTTGTGCGCCAGCTTCAATCGCAGCGGCCTCAAAGTCTGCGCCGGGTGCAGCAGGTTCGGCTTCAATCATGCCTACATGATCAAAATCCCAAGACACTGAGCCTGATGTACCCAGCTGGCCCTTGCGGAACAACACTCGCACTTCAGATGCCGTGCGGTTGTGGTTGTCGGTTAAGCACTCGACCATCAATGGCACCCGGTGCGGTGCAAAGCCTTCGTAAATGACGTGCTCAAAATGAACGGCTTCAGCGCCAGTGCCTGAGCCTTTTTTAATCGCCCGGTCCAGTGTGTCTTTGGGCATGCTGACTTTGCGCGCCTGCTCCACTACCAAACGCAGCTTGGCGTTAGATGCCGGGTCAGCCCCACCACGCGCCGCCACCATGATTTCTTTGGCCAGCTTGCCAAATACCCGCCCCCTGGCATTGGCTGCCAGCTCTTTGCCCTTTGCTTTCCATTGCGCGCCCATGGTGTGGTTTCCTTGTAGTTATCGCTTGAACCTGAATCCAGATTTTATTACTCTTCAGTTTAGTGGATAGTGGTTTTGGCAGTAAATTAAGGAGCTAACTACAATACACCCATATTTTTAATACGGGTTGCCCTATGAAAACCACCATTGAGATGTCGGACGCTCTTTTCAAGTCGGCCAAAGAGCTTGCGCAACGAAACCAAACCACATTGCGCGCCTTGATTGAAGAGGGCTTGCGGCGTGTGATAGGTGACTCGCAAATTAAAAGCCGGCCTGCTTTCAAACTGAAAAAAGCCAGTGTGCGGGGAAAAGCGATTTTGATGACTGAGCCGACCAAATGGCAGCAGCTTGAAGAAGCCCACATGCTCGGTACGGTTTAAGTACCCGTTGCCAGGCGCAAAGCGTGATTGCGGTCGATACCGGTGTTTTGGTCTACGCCCACCGCGAGGAGTGCGAGTTTCATGAAGCCGCTGTGTCCTGCATGACGGCTCTGGCAGAAGGCTCGCAGCCTTGGGGTGTTCCGGTTAGCTGCCTGCACGAGTTTTTGGCGGTTGTAACCAATCCAAAAGTTTTTGTACCCGCCAGCACAGTGGATCAGGCGTTTACGCAGATTGAGGCGTGGCTCGCGTCCCCGCAGGCAAGCATTTTGCACAGCGGGCAGCAACACCTGGCGGTTTTGTCAGATCTCAGCCGCAAAGCCAAACTAAAAGGAGGGCAGTTTCACGATGCGCGAATCGCCGCGCAGTGTATTGAAAACGGTGTGTCAGTGCTCTGGACTGCTGACCGCGACTTTGGCCGGTTCAAGGCCCTGAAAACGCTGAACCCCCTGATTTAATTGCGCGCGGGTGCGTGAAACCAGGGACGTTGACGGCGCAGGCCACTCTGAGCAGCGTTGTGGGTTTTACTTCAGAAAGTTATGTGCCGTTCAGCGCACTACAACACTGCAGTTGGTCATGCGGCGGGCTTGCTGTTGTCCAGCGGTGAAAAGCGCTCGTCTTCACGCGTAATTACGGGCAGCACGCGGCTGGCCGTTAACCACGAGATGCCGAACGCAACCAGTCCGACATGCTCGCCGTAGAAGGTGAGCCTTGCCCCATTCAAGCCATGGCTGGTCATGGCCGTGCTGACTGTGCCACCAGAGATTTTGTCAGCTGCGATTGCCAACATGGCAAGGACGATTGCAACCCCGCAAAGCACGTAGATGGCTGCTCGCATATTGGCTTGCATATAGCCTTTAACGCGTGCCCGTCGGTAGAAGATATAGCAAAAGCCCGCCAGAATAATGAACATAACTGCGGCTGATGCAGCGTGTACGTATTGAATAATCTCTGGACCTCGGCCGCATTTGCAGGGGAACAACGCCACGCCAATGGCTGCCAGTGAAGCGACTTTGCTCATCACCATTTCCTGAATCGTCAGCCCGTTGTAGGCCAGCAGGAATGCCGATATGGCGAACAAAAACCCCACAAAAAAGCTCTGCGCCCAGCGGCCCACATGGTAGGACTCGCTGATGGACGTGATGAAGTTTCCGGTGTCCAGGTGGGCAAAATAACTGGTCATGCTGCCCAGAGTTATGGCAATCACACCAATCACGAGCTTGATCGTGCGGTGGTCAATTTCTTCGCGGACAGGCTTCAATTGCATGACGGAGTTCTCCTTGGGCGATCGGCTCGGCTGCACTTTGGCCGGAGTCTATCGCATTGGCGAATCTGCCAAACCAGCCAGAGCGGCGCAGTAGTAAACGCGCGCTAAAGCTGCGGCCTTTGGTGGCGATGATGCTATTAAATAAATAGCTGCCTGCGCCCACAAAATGTGCGCTGGAGGTCTAAATAGGCATAAAAATGGCGATTTTTTCGGTTCGGGCTTGCTGAATCGCCGGAAGTGCCAGCTTGCAAGTCTGCAGACCACTTTGATCATGCTTTTTCGGTCATAGCCCAATCAATGCGGGCGCAAGCAGCTAGTAAATAAATAGCAATTGGTCAGCAGGGCGCTCAAACACCCATCCGCACCACGGGCCCTAAAAACGTCAAAATCTGCCGCGTTACCGCGTTCGGGTCTTCAAACGAATCGTGCGTGCCGTCGCATTCAAGCAGCGTGGCCTGCGTATTTCTGCGGCTTTGCCAGATGCTGCGGGCGTCCATCACGGGCACGGTCGTGTCTTGCAGGCCGTGTACCAACAAAACCGGGCAGGTGGCTTTGGCCAGTGTGTTGACGGGCGCAATATCGTCAAAGCGCGCACCGATGATGCGCTCCAGGTAGCGGTTCACCAGCCAGCCCAGCGGCCAGTACGGCACGCGCCGCTGGGCCAGCCAGCGCTGCATCAGCTGCTCTGGATGCGCAAAGGCGGACACGCTGACGACCGCTGCCAAGTCACTGCGCCTTGATGCAGACAGCAGCGCTGCCGCAGCGCCGACCGAATGGCCCAGCGCCACCAGCGCGCCTGCGTCAACGCCAGGCTGCCCGGCCAGCCAGTCGATGGCGCTGTCAAGGTCTTCAGCAAAGCGGGGCAGGGATGAGTGGCCTTCGTGGTCACTACGGCCGTGGTTGCGGGCTTCAACCAGCAGCACGGCGTAACCGGCTTCATGCAGGGTTTTGGCCGCGGGCAGCAGGTTGCTGGCGTTACCGCCCCAGCCGTGTAGCAGCACTGCCGCAGGGCGCGTGCCGGGCAAGCTGGACGCGGCATACCAGCCAAACAGCTGTAAGCCTTGCGCGGCAGGTATGCGCACCGCAATGGCCTGCAAGTTGTGTTCATTCGGGTGTGCGCCCTCTGGCATGGCGGTGGGGGCCAGCACTGCGTCAAGCCAATGCCAGGCCGCTGACAGGCGAGCCGCGACCGGTAAAGCTGTGGGGGCCAAAACGGTTTGCGACATACCTTTTATTAGCGTCGTACCTGTGCAGATTAACCAGTGGCCAGGTTGCCTGCTGCATGTAGGCAAACGCGCTGTGTGATAGTTTTAAAAATGGCCATCGGCCGCCCCATTAAACTCAAACCATGCAAACTCAAACACCCGTTACTGACCGTGCCGACGAGCCTTTTCCTGACCACCATAACGACCTGGCCGCTACTTTAAAGTTTGCCTGGCAGATGGTGGGGCGGGGCGTGCAAGACCGGCGCTCGGCCTTTCATACACCCGTGCTGGCCACGCACAGCGCTGACGGCCCACAGGCCCGGGTGCTGGTGCTGCGCGCGGCGGATGTGGCCGCGAGAATTCTGACTTTTCACACCGACACGCGCAGCGCGAAGTTGCCTGAATTGGCTGTCGATAACCGTGCCGCTTTGACTTTTTACGACGCCGCCCGCAAGGTGCAACTGCGGTTTAACGGAGTGGTCAGCGTGCATGCAAACGATGCGCTTAGCCACCAGCGGTGGGCGGCATCACGGCCCAGCTCGCTGCGCTGCTACCTCGGCGCCCAGCCCGGCGCTGCCAGCGCTGAGCCGACCAGCGGGCTGCCAGTGCACGTCGAAGGGCGCGAGCCTGAGCTGCACGAGCTTGAAATTGCAGAGCAGAATTTTGCGGTGCTGCAAATTGCCGTACAGCGCATGGAGTGGCTGCACCTGCACACCCGTGGCCAGCGGCGGGCGTTGTTCAGCTGGGTTGATGCGCCAGCGGACGGCCACTGCGCCATGCAGTGGCTGAACCCTTAAAAACTATTCTGTTTTAGATCGATTTCGGCCTGTAGCTCAATATATACGGGCGCAAGCAGCTACTAAATACATAGCGTTCATCAGTTGCGCGCTCGGCTGCTAAAAAAGCGCCGGGTTGTCAATTACGGCCTGGCTGGGCTCACTGGTGGCCACCAGGCTATCGGCGGGGTAAGGATGCAAAAGGTGTGCTGCACCAGCCACGGTGGAGCCTGGCTGTGGGATCAGCCAGGCTTCGTAGTCGCTTTCTTGCAGTACAACTACCATGCGTTTTTCGTCTTGCGGTTTGTGCATGTGCTGCATCAAAGGGTGTGCGTCGGCGTTGATGGTGAGCATCGTGAAGCTCAGCGTGACGTCGCCAGTGGGTGCTACCCAGCTGTCCCACAGACCGGCAATTCCCATAGGCTGGCCGTCAGCGCGTTGCAGGCGGGTTGGCACATGGCGGCCACTGCGCCAGTCGGGCTCGTAAATCGCCTCAGCGGGCACGATGCAGCGCTGGCCTTTTGCCCACGCGCCGCTGAAAGTGGGCGACGTAGCCACACTTTCGCTGCGTGCATTGAAGGTTGAAAGCTTGGGGTTCAATGTGCGGGCCGAGTTGGCCAGCAAGCCCCACCTTGCCAACACGGCATGTCGATGGCCCAAGCGCGCCAACACCACCGCCGCTGGGTAGGTTGGCCACATGTCGCCGCGCGCGCTGCCCGCGGGCGGCTGCGTATGAAAGTGGCGCTCAAAGCGCTCAAGCGCAGTGACGGCCTGGTAGTGTGAGCACATACGGACGGGTGGCAGTCAAAAGAGAACCAATTATAGGGTTGAAACGTTCTTTAAGCCAATAAATATGGGCGCAAGCAGCTATCAAATAAAGAGCTTTCAAGCGGGTATTTTGGCCCGCTGCTCCAGCGTTTTCAGCACTTTAAAGCAGCCCCACGCGCCCACCACGCCAAACAGCACCACGCCCAAACCATACCCAGCCAGCACACCTTTTACGCCATACCACTGTGCGCCCAGCCAAATAAACGGCGCTACGCCCAGCGTGGCGCGGCCCCAATTTAGCGCGGTGGAATACAGCACAAAGCCGAGGTTGTTAAAGGCTGCATTGGCAACAAACACCGCGCCGTTAAACACGAAGCTGGCCGCCACAAACTGGCAGAAAAACACAATCACTTCGCGGGCTTCGCCGGTTGCGCCAAAGGCGTCGGCAATCACGCTACTGAGCAGCGCCAGCAGCAGCCACATGGTCAGCACATACACCACCACGACTTTCAGACTGTCCATCATGGTGGTGCCCAGGCGGTCAAAACGGCCCGCGCCCAGGTTTTGCCCAAGGATGGGCCCGACGGCTCCTGACAAGCCGTACAGCGCTGCAAACGCCACCGGAATAATGCGGCCCACAATGGCCCAGCCGGCAACAGCGCTGTCGCCAAACGGCGCTATGGCGGCGGTGACAAAAGCATTGCCCACAGGCGTGGCCACCTGCGTCAAGATCGATGGCAAACCAATGGCGAAAAACGGTTTGCTGGTTGCGAGCAGCTCGGCCTTGGTAGGCCAGGCCAGTAGATGGTGAACACGCACCAAACCGTACATGCCAACGCACACCATTACCACGCGGGCAGCACCAGTTGCCAGAGCAGCGCCGTCCAGGCCCCAGTTAAAAACAAAGATAAACAGGGGGTCAAGCACCGCTACTGCTGCCGCTGCGCTGAGGGTGACATACATGGCGCGTTTGCCGTCGCCCAGCGCCCGCAGCAGCGCGCTGATGCACATGCCCGCGCCCAGCAGCGGCGCAGACGGCAGCACGAGCTGCGTAAAGCGCAGCGCCAGGTCGGCGGTAATGCCGCTAGCGCCCAACACGCCTAGCAATCTGCCGATAAAAGGGAACAGTGCCAGCGAGCCAATCGACATGCTGACCACCATCAGCACCAGCGATGCGCCCGCCATGTGTTTGGCCTGCTCGCGGTCCCCACGGCCCAGCGCGCGTGATGTGATGGCGCTAACAGCAATGGCCAGGCCAATCGACATCGAAATGACAAAAAACAGCAGCGTGCCCGCATAGCCCACGGCGGCAGCCAGCTCTTTTTGGCCTAGCAACGATATGTAGAACAAGTTGAGCAAATCAACCGCGAACACCGCTATCAGCCCAACCGAGCCAGACACCGTCATGCCAATGACATGCCTGAGCGTGGAACCTGTGACGAATTTGCCTTGGGAAGGTTCTGTGACGACAGGGTTTGTGGGACTGGTTCGGGACATGTTCAGGCGCAGGCGATAGCAATGGGGGTGATTGTGCAACGCCCGCAATTGTTTTACCCGCAGTTGAATTACGATAAACCATGACCACAGCAAGCACGGCAAGCACAGCAACCAGCGCACCACCCGGCCGCCCAGCCTACACACCGCTGCGCCCAGACGCTGACGTGATGGGCCTGGTTGGCATTGCACATTTGATCAGCCACTTCAGCCAGCTGTTGTTGGCGCCGCTTTTCCCATGGCTTAAAACCGATTTCGGCGTTAGCTACACCGAGCTGGCTTTTTTGCTGACGCTGTTTTTTGTGGTGTCGTGCGCGGCGCAGGCGGCGTCTGGTTTTTGGGTAGACCGATACGGCCCACGGCCCATTTTATTTGCTGGCCTGGCGCTGCTGGGCATTGCTGCATTCGGCTACGCCATAAGCACCAGCTACTGGATGCTGGCGGCTTTTGCCGTTGTGGCGGGCGCGGGCAACGGGGTTTTTCACCCCGTTAATTACACGCTGTTGAACCGCAAAATCAGCGCGCACCGGCTTGGCCACGCCTACAGCGTGCACGGCATTACCGGCAGCTTGGGCTGGGCGCTGGCACCGGCCATGATGGTGGGGCTGACGTATGCCTATTCGTGGCGTGTGGCGGTGGCTGCAGCCGGCGTGCTGACTTTTTCCGTGCTTGCGCTGCTGGTGGTGAACCGGCACAAGTTAACGCTGTCAAACACTGCCGCCAGCAAAGGGGCGCAGACCAACGACAGCAGCTTTGCGTTCTTGCGTATTCCAGCGGTGTGGATGTGCTTTTCGTTTTTCTTCTGGTACGCAGCCGCCCTGAGTGTGGTGCAAGCCTTTGCACCGGAAGCAGCACGGCAGTTGCACAACGTGCCCGTTGCTTTGGTTGCGCTGTGCCTGACGATTTACATGCTGGCAAGCGCGGGCGGCATGGTGCTGGGCGGGTTTTTGGCGGCGGAACCGTCGCGCTGCGAGCGCATTGTGGGCACCGCATTTGCTGCGGCGGCAGGCGTGGCTGTGCTGCTTGCGGTGGGCCAGTTTGGCAGTTCAGGGCAATGGGTGGTGCCTACGCTGTTCGGCGTGATGGGTTTCGCATCTGGCATTGCGGGGCCATCACGCGACTTGCTGGTCAAGCGCTCAACGCCTGAAAACGCATCAGGCCGCGTTTATGGCGTGGTGTATGCGGGCCTAGACATTGGCCAGGCAGTTGCACCGGTAGTGTTTGGCTTGATGATGGACAACGGCCAGTACCGCAGTGTGCTTCTGGGCTTGGCAGTGCTGCAAGGGGTGTTGATTGTTAGTGCGTTTAACGTGCGGCGCGTAAGGCGCATAGCCATGGTCGGCGCTTGAACTGCCTGCGCAAGGCCTTGCAGCTTTAGCAGTCAAGGTGCCGTGATAACTTGCAGCGCGCTTTTTAAACTGGCCTCGTAAATTTGGTCTGCAGCAACGGCGGCGGGAGCACCAGCCGCGCCAGCCGCCTTGACTTTGGCAAGTCCAAACTTGCTGGCGCTGCCGCCCAATGCTTTTGCCAGTTGCCCGCTAGTCACCAACAGATCTGCCTGCCCCGGCGCAGCCTGAATTGCAAGCCCAATGAGTTGACCAGCGCCATTGAACACCGGCCCACCCCGGGCCTGGCCAGGCAGACTGATACCCAGCAGGCGGTCTTCGCTGGCAGCATTCGCAGGCTCTGCCATGCCGCCCACAAAGCCAATGTGCAATTGAGGCCACGCGGGCGCGGCCATCGGCTTGCCGGGTGCAATGGGGTACTGCACTGCGTAGCCTGCGCTGCCTGGAAATGCCTCACCACTTGCAGTTGTTAAGCCTTCTGGCAATGGCAGCGGGCTTGCAAGGCGCAAAATCGTCACGCCCAATTTTGGCAAGCGCTTCTCAACTTTGGCTGCGCTGACTTGGCCCAAAGCGTTGCGCAGCCACAGGGTATTTGGTTTGCCGCCTGCTTCGGTCAATGGCACCAAAGCAAAGCGTCCGGCATTGGCAGCGTCACCCGGCAACAGTACAGCGCTAGAAGTGATTTTTGCTTGACTGGGCAGCGTGATTTTTTCGCTGTAGGGCGCAAGCCTGAGCGGCAATGCAAGCAAATCACCAGTCGCTAAAAGTGTGCCGCTGGTGAGCTGCTGCTGCACCTGTTTTATCACTGTGTTGTTTGGGATGCGGGCTGACGTGGCGTCAAGCAGCCGCTTGGCAACGGCTTCTTGACCGCCAACATGCAGTAGCCAGGCATATAGTGCCGTGCCGCCCACCACATCCAGGTGCGCGCCTGCGGTGTGCGCGCCAAAGGCCAGAGCCCGGCGATATTCGCCCGCCTGCATGTAGTTGCGTACCAACGCAATTTCAGAGTCAGCTGCGTGCAAAATCAGCGCGGCTTTTTCAAATGCTTGCTGGGCAGCATCGACACGCAGATTGGCCAGATCAAGTTCACCTTGCTCAAGCAAGGTGCTTCGCTCTTTCAGCCGCTCGGGTGTGATGCTTGCTCGCGTGCCTGCTGCTGCGCTACCAGCAGCTTGCCGACGGGCACTCTCCATCAGCAGCCGCAGTTTTTCATCGCTGGTGTTGGCATGTGCAGCACCAGCAAGCGCAGCTAGCGCCAACACAATAAGGTCTACCCGCACGCTCACAAGCTTTTTACGTCTGCACTGTGCAAAACAGAAATCAAGATCAAAGCAAAGTCCAATCGCACTTACGTACCAAGCCAGAGTTATGGGTTGACGTCTGCAGCGCCAGGGCAAACCGTGCTGACCTTGCCCACGCGGTTGATACGCGGTGTGCCGTCATCCAGCGCGTTGCTGTTCAGGCCGGGGGCGTAAGCCGGTTTGGGCGCTTTGAAGTTGGCCGACAGGTAGGCGGTTAAAGCGTCAATGTCTTGCGAGCCGCCCAGGCGTGCGGTGCCTTTTATCAGGGTGGTGTACCCGTCGCCACCGTCGGCCATGAAGTTGTTCACTGTGATGCGGTACGTCTTGGCAGGGTTTTGCACCACGCCATCCGTGTTGACCAGCGTTTCAAGTCCGGCAGCCGTACGAATCGTGACGTTGCTGATGCGCGCCCCGCAGGCTTTTGTGCCGTCCCAGGTGTATTTGAATCCTGCCGACGGCAACGCAAAGCGCGTTCGGTCAACTGCCTGGCCCAAGCAACCAGCGAACTGCTCTTCAAGAAAATCCTTGATGTTGGTTGTGGTCAGCGACATGGCCACCAGCGTATTGCCAAATGGTTGCACCGTAAATGCTTCGCGATAGGTGACGTTGCCGTCGCCCTCAAGCGCTGTGCTGCCAGCAAACAAAAAGCCTGCATCGCGCACGCCGCCACCGTTGATGAAGGCAGCCACCGAGCCACCAAAGTTGGCCGGTTGTGTTGCTGCCAGCTGGGCGTCAGCAATCAAATTGCCGGCCGGGTTGTTGCACGCTCCATCGATGCGGGTGTTGGGCACGTTGGCTGAAATGGATCCAATGATCACGTTTGCAATCGGCGCAATCAAATCGCTGTAGGCTTTTACGAGTTTGGCTACGGTGGCGTCTGCAACCACTGCGGGGTCGTTGCGAACCACCAGCCGATTGGTTGCCTTGGCAGCAGTAACGTCCCTTGTGCCGGGGTTGATGGTCACGTCAATGTCGGACAACAAGCGGCCTTGCGAGCTGGCGCTGGTCACCAAAATGTTGCGCCCTTTGGAGTTAGGTAACTGGCAGTTGTAGGCCTGGTGGCTATGGCCACTGACGACGAAATCAACAGCGTTGTCCAACCCTTTGACAATGCCTGCAATGGCCGTATTTGCCAGGTTGCCTTCGCAGGCGTTGATGTCAAACGCTGTGCCAGTTTGTGTTCCGCCTTCGTGAATCAACACGGCTATCGCTTCGATGCCCTGTGCCTGCAATTCAGGAATCAACGCGTTCACGGTAGCGATTTCGTCCTTAAATTCAAGTCCTGCAACGCCAGTAGGCGTAACGATGCTCGGCGTGGCTTTCAGCGTCATGCCGATAAAGGCCATTTTGACGCCGTTGAATGTTTTGACGCCATACGCTGGTAGCAGCGTTTTGCCAGTGGAGGTTTGCACCACATTGGCTGACAGCCATTTGAACTTGGCTCCCTCAAAAGGCACTGGCGTACCCACAGCAGCGCCCTTGCAGCTGTTGGGGTCAGCGGCCCCGCCCTGTTGCCTGCAGCCACCATTTTGCAAGCGCAGCAGCTCTGCTGAGCCCTTGTCGAATTCGTGGTTTCCAACTGAAGAAAACTCCAGGCCAATGCGGTTGAGCGTTTCAACCGAAGGCTCGTCTGCAAACAGCGAAGAGATCAGCGGCGTAGCGCCAATCAGGTCACCTGCGCCCACCACAACATGCAGTGGGTTTTGCTTTTTAAGTGCCGCCACGTGTGCTGCAACAAAATCGGCACCGCCTACCGGCGGGCGGTTAGCTACCGGCACTGTGGTGCTTGTGCCAAACGTGCCGGCTGCTTCCAGGTTGCCGTGGTAGTCATTAAAGCCAATCACCTTGACCGTGAACGATGCGGCCTCGGCGGCGGGAGAAACCGGGGTCGGCAATGGGTCTGAGCCGCCGCACGCCGCCAAAACAGCCGCTGCGATGAGAGTGGTTGAGCACATGTAGAGATAAGTTTTTTTCACCATGATGGCTTTCCGGTCTTGAGTTGTCAATTTATTCATAAGCACGCCACCGTGAATGTAAAAGCCAGAGGTGACGGTTTTGTGACTTCAGCTGAAAGCACGCCAGGCACTCGGTTGCCAATCAAACCGCTAGCGGCTTTGTGCGTCCATAATTGAACGGCGCTCAAGGTTTGAACCGTCCGGGTTCAAACCAGGCTGCGCGACAGGAGACTTTCATGAGCAATTCCGATTCGTCCAATACGCCTGCTGGCGGAGATTTTGCAAGCTGGGTGGAAGGTAAATCTGAGGCACTGAAGCACGAGCTTGGCGAAAAGTTTCCTGTGCCGCCCACCACATTGCATTCCCCCTCGGCACATATCGAAACCGGCGAGCAAAAGCTTGAAGAAGTGCTGCTGGAGCATGAACAGCCCAGCAAGGAGTTTTTGGACGAGCTGGCAGCGCTCGAACAAGCGCCACCACTGAGCGATGAAGAACTGGCGCGCCAGGCGCTTGAAGCGGGCGGTGGTGACGGCGACAGCAGTACGCCTGAATAGCGCCCAGTACACCGACCCGACGATGGCAACGACACCGACAACGACAACGACATCACAACTCGCCGGACACCTTTTAGTCAACTGCCTGATTGCCCAAGGCGTGACCCACGCTTTTGGTGTGCCGGGTGAAAGCTATCTGGCTGTGCTCGACGGTCTACATGCGCGGCAAGGCCAAATACGTTTCATCACTTGCAGGCAAGAGGGCGGAGCTGCCTACATGGCAGAGGCGCACGGCAAGCTGACGGGTCGCCCGGGTGTGTGTATGGTGACGCGTGGGCCAGGCGCTACCAATGCATCTATTGGCGTGCACACCGCGTTCCAAGATTCCACCCCTATGGTGTTGCTGGTGGGTGATGTGGCCAGCGATTGCCGAGATCGCGAAGCGTTTCAGGAAGTTGATTACCTGGCCTTTTTTGGCCCCAGTACCAAAGGCTTTGCCAAGCGGGTCGAGCGCATTGACGATGCCGACCGCATTCCTGAATATGTAGCGCGCGCCTTTGCTACTGCCATGAACGGCAGGCCGGGCCCAGTGGTGTTGGTACTGCCTGAAGACATGCTGACCCGCATGACATCAGCGCAGCCGCTGGCCAGAGTTGAGGCAGTGCAAGCCTGGAGCGACCCCGGCTCCCTGCGAACCCTGCGCGAGATGCTATTGAAATCTGAGCGGCCATTTGTCATCGCAGGCGGTGGCGGCTGGACGCCGCAGGCAGCTCTTGCCTTGCAGCGCTTTGCTGAAAACTGGCGGCTGCCGGTGGGCAACGCGTTTCGCTTTCAAGACACCTTTGACAACCACCACCCGCTGTACGCAGGTGATGTCGGCATTGGCCTGAACCCCAAGCTGGCCGCGCGTGTCAAAGCGGCTGACTTGATCATCGCCATTGGCCCGCGCCTGGGCGAGATGACGACGAACAACTACACGCTGCTTGAAGCGCCCCGGCCAAAGCAAAAGCTGGTGCACATCCATAGCAGCGCGGAAGAGCTCAATCGCGTGTATCAAGCCGATTTGGCTATCAACGCGACGATGAATGCGGCTGCACGCTCGCTGGAGGTGCTGACTGCCCCAGTCAATGTGCCGTGGGAAGCGTGGGCGCTTGAGGCCAATGCAGACTACGTCGCTAACCTGCAGCCTAACAAACTGCCAGGCGATATTGACATGCCCGCCATCGTGCGACTGCTGCAAATGCATTTGCCGCCAGATGCTGTGCTGACCAACGGCGCTGGCAACTTCGCCAGCTGGACCCACCGCTTTTACAAGCACCACGGCCTGGCCAAAGGCTTTAAAACCCAACTGGCACCCACCGTGGGCGCTATGGGCTACGGCGTGCCTGCTGGCATTGCCGCAGCTATTGCCACCGGGCGCGTGGTGTTGACGATGGCCGGCGACGGTGATTTTTTAATGAACGGCCAGGAGCTGGCCACTGCCGTGCAGCACGGCGCTAAAACCATCATCGTTTTGCTCAACAACGGCATGTACGGCACCATCCGCATGCACCAGGAGCGCGAGTACCCGAACCACTCAAGTGGCTCGCATTTGCAAAACCCCGACTTCGCCGCGCTGGCACGTGCTTACGGCTACGCGGGGGTACGCATTGCCAAAACGGCGGAGTTTGAAGGCGAGCTGCTGGCCGCGCTGGCCCGCAGCGAGGGCACCGTGATTGAAGTGATGCTGGACCCAGAAGTCATCACCACCAGGGCGACGCTGTCAGCGATTACTCAACAAGCGATCGTTAGCAAGACATTATTAAAATAGTAGCGGCTTGCGCCCGTATTCTTTGCGCTAGAGCCCTAAAAAACTTATAAAATGCGAAAAAAAGCCGACTTGCGCCGGCTTTTTGAGGAGCTTTGAAAGCTGCTTACTTGACGTGCTTGCCGATCAGGCCAGCCATCTCGAACATCGACACCTGGGCTTTGCCGAAAACGGCTTTCAGCTTGGCGTCCGCGTTGATCATGCGCTTGTTGATGCTGTCTTGCAGTTTGTTGGCCTTGATGTAGACCCACAGCTTGCTGACAATCTCAGTGCGCGGCAGTGGCTTGTCGCCCAACACTGCGGCCAAAGCCGGGCTCAGTGTCAATGCCTTCATGAACGCTGCGTTCGGGGTGCGCTTTTTGGCAGGCGCTTTTTTAGCTGCTGGCGTTTTTGCCGGTGCTGCTTTTTTGGCGGCTACTTTTGTCGCGGGTGCTGCTTTTTTAGCTGGTGCAGCTTTTTTCGCTGGAGCTGCTTTCTTCGCAGCTACTTTCTTTGCCGGAGCAGCCTTTGTTGCAGGCGCTTTTTTAGCCGGTGCTTTTTTTGCAGTTGCCATGATTGATTTTCCTTCTAGAAGTTGTTAAATCACCGCTGAAGATAACTACTCGTCTGCGGCACTGCGGATGCTACTGGAGAAAGTGGCGTTTTCATAGGGGAAAAGCACTTTTTCGATGAAATTGATAGCAGATTCGCTTGTGCGGAACACAAAATAAGCATTCAAGGTGCAAAGTGGCGTGTTCTCAGAGTGAAAATCACCCACACCATTTCTTGAAAGCTCCCCCCATGACGACCCAAAACCCGATCAATTTTTCAACCTGCGACTTGTGTGATGCGCACAAGGCCGACACCACCAACGCGCTGCGGGTGATGCCGCCGGTGTTTAAAAGTTATGGCAGCGTTGCCAGGTTTTGCGGCCCTGTGGTCACGCTCAAATGCTTTGAAGACAACACACTGGTCAAGACTCAGGTTGACTCGGCTGGCCTTGGCCGTGTCCTGGTGGTAGACGGCGGTGCATCGCTCAGGCGGGCACTCTTGGGTGGGAACCTGGGAGCTGCTGCTGCTGCAAACGGTTGGGCGGGTGTGGTCGTTAACGGGTGCGTGCGTGATGTACGTGAACTTGCAGGTTGCGCCGTGGGCATATACGCTCTGGCGGCAATGCCCCTGCCAACGCAAAAGCGCGGGGAAGGCCAGGTTGGCATCGACGTGCAAATTCAAGGCCAATGGGTGCGGCCTGGAGAGTGGCTGTACGCGGACGAAGACGGCATTGTGGTTCTGCCGGCACCCTTGACCGCCTGACCGCAATTTGGGCCCAACGCTGCTACAGACCAGATATGCCCCGATAGAGCATGTATGCTGCCAGCGTGTACAGCAAACTGGCAAAAATTCGCTTGAGCTTTTTCACCGGCAATTTGTGCGCGGCCATTGCGCCTGTGGGTGCCATTAAAAAGCTGCACAGCGCAATCACACCCAGCGCGGGCAGCCAGATGTAGCCGAATGAGGCAGCAGGCAAACCTTGCACGCTCTGGCCCCCGATGATGTAGCCCGCGACGTTGGCTGCTGCAATCGGAAAGCCTAACGCCGATGAAGTAGCTACCGCCTGGTGCATGGCCACGTTGCGCCGCGCCATAAACGGCACGCTGATAAACCCGCCACCAGCGCCCACCAGCCCCGACAAAAAGCCAATTACGCCGCCTGCTGCGAATTGGCCCACAGCTCCAGGCATTTCCTTCGTAAGCGCTGGTTTTTTATCGATGAACATTTGGCTTGCGGAAAATCCCACGAACAATCCGAAAAAAATGGCCAGGTAGGTGCCTTTGAGCAGGGCAAAAATGCCAAGGCTGCCCATCAGGCTGCCCAGCACAATGCCGGGCGCGAGATGCTTGACGATGTCCCACCGCACCGCTCCATGTCTGTGATGTGCCCAAACGCTGGATATCGACGTAAAAATAATAGACGCCATAGATGTGGCGATGGCCATTTTGATCGCCAGATCCGGCGCGACGCCGCGGCTTGAGAGGATCAATGTCAGAAACGGCACCATCAGCATGCCGCCGCCAATCCCAAGCAAGCCCGCCATAAAACCAGTGGATGTACCTAAAAGTGCTAGCTCGAAAACAAGTATGGGCTCTATTGACACTTAAAGGACACTCATTGCGGGTTTATCCCTGCGGGTTTGAACAAAAACTGAACAGTTTAAATCTACACTGGCATGGCTATTGTGCAATACAGCCCACAAAATCTGGAAATTTACCCATGCGTAGTCAGACTCTTTTAGCCCTCGGATGCAAAGTTGCTTTCTCGGTGATGCTTGCCGCCAGCTTTGGCGCGAGCGCAGCCCCGTGGCAGCCCACCAAAAACGTAGAGTTCATCGTACCAGCCGGCACAGGCGGCGGTGCTGACCAGATGGCACGATTGATTCAGGGCGTTATCACCAAAAACAATTTGATGAAATCATCCATGATTGTGGTTAACAAGGGTGGCGGTGCCGGTGCAGAAGGGTTTCTGGACGTCAAAAACGCCAAGGCTGATCCGCACAAGATCATCATTACCTTGTCAAACATGTTCACTACACCGCTGGCCACAGGCGTTCCGTTCAGCTGGAAAGACATGACACCTGTTGCGATGCTGGGCCTGGACGAATTTGTGTTGTGGGTGAATGCGGATTCTCCGTACAAAACAACTCAGGAATACCTGGCTGCGGTCAAGGCCTCTGGCGGCAAGCTAAAAATGGGTGGTACTGGTTCCAAGCAGGAAGACCAGATCATTACGGCCCTGATTGAAAAATCAACGGGTTCCAAATTTATTTACGTGCCCTACAAAGGTGGCGGCGAAGTGGCGGTGCAATTGGTCGGGAAGCATATTGAATCCACCGTCAACAACCCAATTGAGGCGGTGGCCCAATGGCGCGGTGGCAAGTTGCGCCCTCTGTGCGTGTTTGACGGCAAACGCTTGGCATACAAAGAAAAAATCGCCGACAAGGCCTGGTCAGACATTCCAACCTGTAAGGAAAACGGTTTGGATGTGGAATATTTAATGCTGCGTGGCATTTTCATGGCGCCTGGCGTGACGTCTGAGCAAACCGCGTATTACGTCGACTTGATGAAAAAAGTCCGCGCAACGCCTGAGTGGAAAAAGTTTATGGAAGAGGGCGCGTTTAACCAGACCTTCATGGAAGGTGCAGAGTTTGCGCGCTGGGCAGCTAACGAAGACATTCGCCACCGACTGCTGATGCAAGAAGCCGGCTTTGTTGCGAAATAATTTCGCGCACTGACAGGCATGGCCAGCAACAATCAGGATTCAGGCGCGGCGTCAAAACGCACGCTTGAAATCATCACCTCGCTCTGTATTTTGGTGATTGGCGGCGTAGTGATGTGGGACAGCTCCCGCATCGGCGCAGGATGGGGAAACGATGGCCCGCAAAGCGGTTACTTTCCTTTTTACGTCGGGCTGCTGATGAACATCGCCAGTCTGGTGAATTTGGGTTTGGCGCTCAGGTCTGACAAAGCCGAGGCCTTCGTATCAAAAGGCCAAATCAAACTGGTGCTGGCCATCTTTTTGCCCTGCCTGGCGTATGTTGCGTTCATGCAGTGGGTGGGGTTGTATGTTGCGTCAATTGTTTTTATTGCGCTTTTCATGTGGCTGCAAGGCAAGTTCAGCGTTTTCAGATCTGCTTTGACTGCGCTGACGGTGGTGGCCCTGCTATTTGTAATGTTTGAAATCTGGTTCAAGGTGCCTTTGATAAAAGGCCCCCTCGAAGCCGCGCTGGGGTTTTAGTATGGAAGAAGTTCAAGCGCTGTTTCAGGGCTTTGCCGTGGCTTTGTCTCCCGTCAATATCGGGCTGATGTTTTTAGGCATCGTCCTCGGGATTTTGATTGGCGTGCTGCCGGGGCTTGGTGGGGCAAATGGGGTCGCCATCTTGCTGCCACTGACGTTCACCATGAGCCCGGTGTCGGGCATCATTTTGCTGTCGTGCATTTACTGGGGCGCATTGTTTGGCGGTGCAATAACGTCTATTTTGTTCAATATTCCTGGCGAGCCCTGGTCGGTGGCCACCACTTTTGACGGCTACCCGATGGCCCAACAAGGCCAGGCAGGTCAGGCGCTGACGGCGGCCTTTACCTCGTCATTTATTGGTGCGTTTGTGGCTGTTTTGATGATCACGTTTCTTGCACCGCTGGTAGCCAGGTTTGCCCTTAAATTTGGGCCCCCCGAGTTTTTTGCGGTGCAGTTGCTTACTTTCTGCAGCTTTGTAGGTATGAGCAAAGGCGCTCCCTGGAAAACGCTGGCAGCAATGTTTTTGGGCTTTACGCTGGCCGCGGTCGGTATGGACAACGTCACTGGCCAGTTGCGCTTGACCTTTGGCTTTACGCCCATGATGAAGGGCTTTGACTTTTTGATTGCCGTGATTGGGCTGTTCGGAATCGGCGAAATTTTGTTGACGATGGAAGAAGGCCTCGCTTTCAAAGGCAAGGAAGGAAAGATCAACAGCAAAGTGGTACTGGAAACCTGGAAGAAGCTGCCCCGCTACTGGCTGACCTACATCCGCAGCGCTGCGGTAGGTTGCTGGATGGGTATTACCCCCGGTGGCGCGACGCCAGCATCGTTTATGGGTTATGGAATCGCCAAGCGCTTCTCCAAAACGCCTGAACAATTCGGGAAGGGCGATATTGAGGGCGTTCTGGCACCTGAAACCGCTGCCCACGCGGCGGGCACGGCCGCTTTACTGCCGATGTTGACGCTGGGAATCCCTGGTTCACCAACCGCTGCCGTGTTGCTTGGCGGTTTGCTGGTGTGGGGGCTGCAGCCGGGTCCGCTGCTTTTTGTTGAACAAAAAGACTTTGTCTGGGGATTGATTGCCAGCATGTACCTTGGCAATATCGTCGGCTTGATTGTGGTGCTGCTCACGGTGCCGTGGTTTGCTGCCATTTTGCGGATTCCGTTTTCTATCATTGCTCCGGTGATTCTGGTCATTTGTGCGGTAGGTGCCTACACCGTGCACAGCTCCATGTTTGACGTCTGGCTCATGATGGGCTTTGGTGTGGTGGGTTACGTGTTTAAAAAACTTGACTACCCGCTAGCGCCCTTGGTGCTGGCGCTCGTGCTCGGAGACATGGCTGAAAACGCTTTCAGGCAATCATTGCTTGGCTCTAGTGGAAGTTTGCTGGTGTTTGTGTCGAATCCGCTGGTCGCCAGCATCACGGCGCTGGCTTTGATCATGCTCTTTTGGCCACTGGTGGGCGCAGCCCAGCGTTGGTTTAAAACTGCCAGGGCTTGAGAGTGGCACTGTGGATTCGCTTTGAGGCTGATGGCGTTGCGGGGTTTGGGCAGCTTGATGGTGAAACGATCACTGTTTACAGCGGCGATATGTTTGGAGCGCCTGTTCCGACGGGCCGAACGCTGGCCATCAACAGCGTTCGCATCACGTTGCCGTGTAACCCCAGCAAGTTCATCGGGCTGTGGAACAACTACCGTGCGCAAGCTGCCAAGCAGGGTCTGGACATTCCAGCGGAGCCGCTTTATTTTTTAAAAGCGCCCAGCAGTTTTTGCGCGCATGAGCAGCCGTTTAACTCCCCCGCGAGCTATGACGGTCGGGTTGTTTACGAAGGTGAGCTGGGCCTGGTGATTGGCAAGCAGTGTAAAGACCTGAGCGTTGAAGATGCAGCCAGCGCAATCTTTGGCGTGACCTGCGTCAACGATGTCACCGCACTGGATTTGCTTGCGCGGGACGCATCATTTGCGCAATGGACGCGTGCCAAAAGCTTTGATACTTTCGGAATCTTCGGGCCAGCAATTGCGACCGGGCTTGACTGGAAGCAGCTTGCGGTGAGAACGCTCGTCAACGGGCGTGAACGGCAAAACTACCTTTGTAGCGACATGATTTTTTCTCCGGCGCAAATTGTTTATTGCCTGTCGCAGGAAATGACCCTGTACCCCGGCGACGTCATTGCATGCGGCACCTCGGTTGGGGTGCTGCCCATCAAGCCGGGCACAATCGTCGAAGTATCAATTGCCGGGGTTGGCGTGTTGAGAAACACATTCGCTCCTGACTCAACCAAAACAGAAGTGGCACGATGAAAATTTGCGTAGTGGGTGCTGGCGCTATTGGCGGCATGCTGGGAGTCAAGCTGGCTTTAAGTGGACATGAAGTCACTTTGATTTTGCGGGGCGCAAATTTGCAGGCCGTGCAGGAAAACGGATTAACGCTCATCGAAGAAAGTGGCAAAGAGCTGATTGCCAAGCCTATCAGGGCAACGTCCAGCATTTCTGAAGTTGGTGTGCAAGATGTGGTGGTTCTTGGCCTGAAAGCACATCAGGTTGGCGCCGTTGCGCCCGAGCTGCCCATCTTGATGCACAGCGCGACCCGCGTTGTGACCATGCAAAACGGCATCCCGTGGTGGTACTTTCACAAGCTGCCAGGGAAGTACACCGGCATGCCGGTTCGCGCCGTGGACCCAGATGGGGTTATCGCCAAATTTATTCCTATCGACAGCGTGATTGGCAGTGTGGTTTACCCCGCCAGTGAAATGATTCGGCCCGGCGTGATCAAAGTCATTGAGGGCAACCGATTTACGTTAGGCGAGATTGATGGGTCCGACACGCCAAGCATTCGCGTGATCAGTGATGCTTTCAAGGCCGCCGGATTCAAAGCGCCGGTGTCTACTGATATTCGCTCCGAGATTTGGCTCAAGGTTTGGGGCAATTTGAGTTTTAACCCTATCAGTGCGCTGACCCATGCGACGCTCGAAGACATCTGCACCTATGCGCCCACCCGTGAGCTTGCGGCAAACATGATGACTGAAGCGCAAGCTATCGGCGAAAAGCTAGGTGTGCAGTTCAAAGTCAGCCTTGAAAAGCGAATTGCTGGTGCGCAAGCAGTGGGCCAACACAAGACTTCCATGCTGCAAGACGTGGAGCAGGGTAGAGCGCTAGAGCTGCAAGCTCTGGTAGCGTCGGTCATTGAATTGGGCCAGGTGACCGGTACGCCGACACCCACCATCCATGCCGTTTACGCCTTGGCCAGCCTGCTCGCAAAAAATTTGCAGCAGCACAATGCAACGCTCAAAATTTCTTGAATATTTAAAACCAACCTTATCCGATATGACCCACTTCACCACGCTCCACGAAATGATTGCGCTGCAAGCGCCGGCTTCTATCGCCATGACTTCGCCCGGCGGCGTTCCACTGTCCTACGGCGCGCTGAACGAGCTCATTGCGCAAACCACTATCGCACTAAACGCAATGGGCATCGGGCGTGGGGACCGCGTCGGTATTGTGCTGCCCAACTGCCCCGAAATGGCAACTGCATTCGTTGCGGTAGCCAGTGCCTGCACCGCTGCACCACTGAACATGGCCTACCGCGCCGATGAGTTCGAGTTTTATTTGAACGACTTGAACGCCAAGGCATTGATCGTTGCTACGGGCAGTGAAACGCCGGCGATTGCAGTTGCGGCAAAGCTCGGCGTAGCAGTAATTGAAATGAAAGCGCTGCCTGAACAAGGTGCTGGCCACTATGAGTTGGTGTCCAGCCAAACCGGTAAAGCCGCATTGCCAGGGCCTGCCCAGCCGGATGACGTGGCACTTATTTTGCACACCTCAGGCACGACTTCACGGCCGAAAATCGTGCCGCTGTCGCATCGTAATGTGTGTGCATCTGCGCGCAACATTAGCCACACGCTGCAATTGACCAGCGCTGACCGTGAACTGCATGTGATGCCGCTGTTTCATATTCACGGCCTGATCGCTGGTGTGCTGGCTCCGATGGCGGTTGGCAGCCAGATCTTCTGCACACCTGGCTTTAACGCCCTCAAGTTTTTCGGCTGGATGAAAGAATGCAAGCCCACCTGGTACACCGCAGTGCCGACCATGCACCAAACCATTTTGGCGCGCGCAGCAGGCAACATCGACACGATTGAGGCCAACCCTCTGCGTTTTATCCGCTCATCGTCGTCGTCCATGCCGCCGCAGGTCATCGCCGAGCTTGAGCGGGTGTTCAACGCGCCATTGATTGAGTCTTACGGCATGACCGAAGCTGCGCACCAGATGGCCAGCAGCCCGTTGCCGCCCGCGCTGCGTATTCCTGGCTCGGTCGGCATTGCGGCTGGCCCTGAGGTGGCCATCATGGACACCTCAGGCAAGCTCTTGTTGCCCGGTGAAATTGGCGAGATTGTGATTCGCGGCGAGAACGTCACCCTCGGCTATGAGAACAACGACAAAGCCAACTCGGAAAATTTCACCAACGGCTGGTTTCGCACAGGCGACCAAGGCACCATGACCGCTGAAGGTTACTTGACGTTAACTGGCCGCTTGAAAGAAATTATCAACCGCGGTGGTGAGAAGATCTCGCCCCGCGAGGTTGATGAAGTGCTGATGGATCACCCAGCTGTGGCCCAAGTAGTTACCTTTGGTATGCCGCATGACAAACTGGGTGAAGAAGTTGCCGCTGCTGTGGTGCTGCGCGAAGGCAAAACTGCAACAGAACACGAAATCCGCACATTCGTCGCCGCCAAATTGGCCGACTTTAAAGTGCCCAAGAAAATTCTCATCCTGGATGAAATTCCAAAAGGCGCTACCGGCAAGCTGCAGCGCATTGGTCTGGCGCAAAAGCTGGGACTGGTTTAGGGGCTGCGGGCTTAATTTCGCAGGCGACCATCGCGGGTCACCATCGCCAGCTCAACAAACTTGCTGCCGTGCTGTTTGATTGCGCCATACGACACAACAAACCCTCCGGTGTCGAAGGTACCCAAAGTTCGCATCGATGTCATCAGGCTTTCTGCATTCCCCGGTTTTTTGGCGCGCCGCATAGCTTCTGTCAAAACTTTCGCGCCTATGCATGCTTCCAGGTGGGTGCTGTTCATGGGCTTTGTTGTGCCCGAGTCTAGCAGTGCCTTAGCGCATTCACGGGCGACCGGAACAGGCGAGTTGGCGTTGGGCACGACTTGTGCAATCGACACGCCTGCGCCCGCTTCACCTGCAGCGGCAATAAATTGCTGCGCCCCAACAAAGGACAGGCTGGACATCGGTATGGTCATCCCCCGGCTGACAAGCTGGCGGCTGATTTCAGCTGCCGGGCCAGACAGTACTGTGTTGATCAGAACTTCCGGCTTGAGCTTTAATAGTTCATTGAGTTGATTCGCATCAACCTTTGCGTTGCGTTGCAAAGACAAGGACTTTGGTTGCTTGCCTTGTTTGGCCAGGTACTCCACCACCGCAGCCAGGTTTTGTTTACCTACCTCGTCGTCGTAGTGCACCACCACCACTTGTTTCAGACCAAGGCCAGTCCAGAAAGCCAGCATTTTTTCCAGCTCTTCCGGATAAGAGGCACGCAAAGTGAACACTACCGGGCTGGGCTTGCGTACCGGGTTGGCGCCGGAAAAAGGTGCGAAAAACAGAACGTCGGCTTTTTCTGCCAGAGGCATCGCATCCAGGCTCAATGTGGCGGACGCAAAGCCGAAAAGAGCAGACACTTTGTTTTCTTGCAAAAGTTTTTGTGCATTCGCGCCGGCTGTCTTGCGGTCGTTTTTGTCGTCTAGCGAGACCAGTTCAATTTGCCGGCCATCCACCCCACCTTTGGCATTGACGGACTTGAAGTAGGCAAGGGCGCCATCTCTGATATCAACGCCAAAGGCGGCGTTGCTACCAGTCAACGGCACGGACTGGCCAATTACCCAGGGTGTTTGCGCCTGGCAAACAAAAGTACAAAAAACCAGGCTGGCAAGGCCCAAACTGCGGGAAATATTGCTGATAGACATCAAGGTGTTCTCTACTAAACGTAGTATTAGACCGAAAGCGGAGAGGGCTGTCGAGTCGACTCAAAGTATTAGCGCGCCGAGGTCAGGCTTTAAAACGAAGGGTGTCTGCAAGTACCGCTGGACCGTCATCCTGAACCGGGGTTCAGGTGGGCTAGGTCAGCCTGGCTTTGGGCTCGTCTAACGCGAGACGGGCGCGCCAGCCGGGAAATGTTCCAGGCCCGTGCTATTAAAAGCATTGGTTCAAGGAAATATAAAGCCCAGCACGTACCGCAGACAAAAAAGATTGTAGGCCCGTCTGCCGATTTGTGTTGTGACCGGCAGGATTGCGGGCTGTTACAGCAATTGGC
Organism: Polaromonas sp.; assembly: GCA_031386895.1. Taxonomy (GTDB): domain Bacteria; phylum Pseudomonadota; class Gammaproteobacteria; order Burkholderiales; family Burkholderiaceae_C; genus Polaromonas. The sequence goes on along the minus strand of JANNCT010000091.1, from coordinate 39,304 downwards.
CGTCTTGCCCCAGCACAGCATCAAGACGCTGCAAAAGCAGGGCTAACTGCGTATCTTCATTTGCAGTCGACGGGGTCAAGCTTGTTGCTGGACTGCCCACAGGGGTGGCTTCAGGAATTTCAAAGGCGAGATTCAAAGCTGCCAGAACTGCAATGCGGTCGCGGGCTTTGATTTTTCCGCCATCGCGAATTTTGCACATGGCGATGTCCACACGATTGACTGCATCAAGCAACCTTGCGTCACCATCTGGCGGGCAACCGAGCAGGTAACTCTGGCCCATGATTTGAACTTCAAGTTGTTTCATGCTCAGGCGCCCGTGCGGCTGCTGGTAACAGCGTGGGGAACTCCACCGTTTTCAGGCAGGCGTTCGAGCAACGCGTCGACTCGGGACCTCGCTGCGCCAAGACGCGACTTCAAAGAGTCTCGCTCTTGCGCCAGCACGTTGACTTCATCTGCCAGCAGGGCGTTGGTGCGCTGGATTTCTTCGTAACGAAGCAAAAGCCGTTCAACGCGCTCGGTGATTTGCTCGATTTGGGTCGGGTTTGTCATGGCTGCCTCAATTGTAGAGTTTGCGCAGTGGTCAAGCGTAGAATCTAAGCTGTTGGTGCTCGCGGTGTGGTTCACACGCCGCAGTTCAACGGGAAGCAGGGGGAGGTCATGTGACTTAATACCAATTCGATTGGTTTTTGGTTCGCAATGCCTTTTAACCTGCGCTGCCCCCGCAACGGTAAAACGGACGAATTCAGACTAATTTTTAGTGTGTTTTCAGCCTTCATCCTCAGCCACTGAATGACGTCAAAAATCATTTGGGAAGGCGATGAAAGCAGTTCCGTCAGCCCGGATACCGGCCAACAAGGTGATGCTGCGCTTTAAAAAAAGCGCGTCGTCTTGTCGCTCATGCACTGGCGGGGATGCCGGTGAGGGCTTGTCTGTTGATGGTTTAACTCATGAAAATTTCGATTTGCCCGGTGCGCTTTGCCGCACTCCCGTTGGCTTTGGCTGCCGCATTCCCGTTGTCTACTTTCGCGCAAACTGCGCAAGCACCCGCGCTGCCTGAAACGATCATTACGGCTACACGTATTGCAGTACCGATTACCGATGTGCTGGCCGATGTGTCAGTTATCACGCGTGAGGTGCTTGACAAAGCCGGGCCCAGCTCGCTGCGCGATGTCTTGTCGCAACTGCCCGGCGTGCAGTTCGCTTCCAATGGAAGCTATCGCTCAAATACCGGCGTATTTTTGCGGGGCGCTTCGACCAGCCAGACGATTGTGTTGATTGACGGGATTCGAGTTGGGTCAGCCACCAGCGGCGGCGCTTCGTTTGAGAATATGCCGCTAGACCGGATTGAGCGGATTGAGGTACTTCGGGGTGCGGCGTCGGCGCTGTACGGGCCTGATGCTGTGGGCGGCGTGATTCAAATATTTACCCGTGCGCCAACCGAACAGGTAGCCGTCAATGCGACGTTTGGCGCCGGCTCTGATGGCGTGATGAACACGGCTGCATCGGTTCGCGGCACGGCCGGGCCGATTGGCTACAGCCTGGGTGTGTCGCGCGAGGAAGCTGCGGGCATCAGCACCCGTAGTAACCCTTTATCAAGCGACTTCAACCCCGATGATGACGGCTTTCGAAGCACTAGCCTGGATGCCAAACTGACAGCGCAAGTGCATAAAAATCATTTGCTGACACTGTCGCTTCTGCAAAACAAGACGGATCTGCAGTTTGACGGTCGGCCTTCTCCAAACCCCGGCGCCATCAGTGGACTGCGTTGGGACGCCGGGAATGAGCTGCGGCTTAAAAACGTGGCATTCAGCTGGCAAGCGCAGTGGCTTGAAGCGTGGAAATCGACGCTGACAATTGGCAGCAGCGCTGACAATTCAGTGTCTCAGTACCGCCGGACCGACACAGGAAGAACCGGTGCGCAAGGCAAGTTCAATACCGAGCGCAAGCAAATTACCTGGCAAAACGACATTGCGCTGGGCAAAGACGTATTGTCTGTGGTGCTTGAAAAGCGCGACGAAGTAGTTGACAGCTCTACGGCTTACACGATTTCGGAACGCAGCGTTCGCAGTGCAGCAGTGTCTTACGCGCTGAATCAAAAGGACTGGAATGCTTTGGCGGTTTTGCGAAAGGACAGCAATTCGCAGTTCGGCAGCTTCAACAACTGGGCGTTGTCTGGTGGCTATCGCTTGACGGATTCCGTTAGAGCCATTGCCAGTGTCGGCACCAGTTTTCAGGCGCCGAGTTTTAACCAGCTCTACTTTCCAAACTTTGGGTCCCCGACTCTGACGCCGCAGCGCAACAAATCGAAAGAAATTGGATTGAAGTACGACCAGGGCTCGCTTACCGCCAGTGCCGTGATCTACCAAAACCAGATTCAAGGCTTCATCGTGCCTTCGACCAATGTGCAGCAATCCTCCGCTGAGTTGCGTGGGGTAACCTTAAGTGCCGACAACCGCGTTGGGGACCTTACCTACAGCGTGTCATACAACTACGCCGACCCGCGCACGCGCTCACTCAGCGCGGTTTCAGACAACCTGCGTTTTGTGCGCATCGCCCGCAACGTAGTTAACGCACGGGTGACGCGCAATTTTGGCGACGCAAGCGTGTTTGGCGAGTTGAAAATCTCCAGCAACCGGGAAGATTCGAATTTGAGTTTTACTGGCCGCGATTTGCTGCCCGGCTACAGCACGCTCAACGTGGGTGGAACGTATGCGCTCAACAAGAACCTATCGTTCTTGCTACGCATTAATAACCTGTTCGACAAGCAGTACAGCCTGGCCAACGGATTTTCTACCCCGGGCTTCAACATGTTCGCATCGCTGTCTTACGCGCTCTAGTTTGCGCAGTGCTGCGTCTTTCTAACTGGCCTGGTATGTGTTTCGAGGTTCTGGCTGCGCTGGCTGGCGAAGCACGGCAAAGCGCGCAGCAAGTTGGCCTGGCCTGCACACTAAAAATGCGAGAGTAATGATTTCCCAGACTGCAAAATGCCCAGCTATTTTGATAGCTGCTCCAGCTTCTGGCCAGGGCAAGACAACTATCGCCTGTGCACTTGCGCGCTTGCACGCGCGCCAGGGCAGGCGGGTGCGTGTCTTCAAATGTGGGCCAGATTTTTTAGACCCGCATTGGTTGACGCTGGCCAGCGGGGCGCCGGTGCACCAGCTTGACTTATGGATGACCGGAGACGCAGACTGTGCGCAGCGCCTGCATGACGCCGCGCACGAGTCTGACCTGATCATTGTTGAAGGCGTGATGGGTTTGTTTGACGGCGAGCCCAGCGCGGCTGACCTGGCGCAGCGCTTCGGCTTGAGCGTCCTGACGGTGATTGACGCAAGCGCAATGGCTGGAACATTTGGGGCTTTGGCTTGGGGTTTGCAGCACTACCGCGAAGGTTTGCGTTTTGCGGGTGTGCTGGCGAACCGGGTCGCATCGATTGGCCATGCCGAAATGCTGGAGGCTGGTCTGCGGGACAGCGCTCAGTGGTTAGGTGCGCTGATGCGTAGCGATGCCTTCACGCTGCCCGAACGGCATCTGGGTCTGGTCATGGCTGGAGAGTTGAGCGATGCAACTGAAAGGCTGGATGCGGCTGCGGATGCCCTGGCTGAAACACCGCTTGGCAAAATGACTGTAGATGATTTGCAGGCCTGGTCCACATCTTTTGACCCACCTTTTGCAAATGACGAGGTCGTACCTGCCGCTGCGTTGAAAGGCCAGACCATCGCCGTGGCGCGTGATGCAGCGTTCTGCTTTATCTACGCAGCCAACATCGATTGCCTGCAGGCGATGGGTGCACAGATCGTTTACTTTTCGCCATTGAATGACTGTGCATTGCCTGTTTGCGATGCGCTTTGGTTACCCGGCGGCTACCCAGAGCTGCACGCTGAAAAAATAGCAACCAACACGGCCATGAAAACCAGCATCACGGCGCATGTGGCAGCAGGCAAACCGGCCTGGGCTGAATGCGGCGGCATGATGGCCTTGTTTGAAACACTGACTTGTGCAGATGGCGCGAGTTACCCGATGTGGAGTGTATTGCCAGGCAGCGTGGCGCTACAAAAACGTCTGGCAGCGCTTGGGCCGCAGCAACTTGGAATTGGCGGCGGTATTCTGCGCGGCCATGCGTTTCATTACTCCACTTGCGCCACAACATTGCCTGCTACAGAGCGCACCCTGGCGGCACCAGGCCGCAAGTTGCGTGGTGACGGTGAGGCGCTGTATGTGCTTGGCTCAGTCAAGGCCAGTTATTTTCATGCCTGGTTTGCCTCTGACCCGCAGGCGGCGGCAAGCTTGTTTTTAAAGGATCAGCATGCTGGATAAAACAAGCGACTGGAGAGGCTGTCTGACAAGTCAAAACTACGGCCCACAACGCATTGTTTGCCTGACAGAAGAGCCTACCGAGTGGCTGTATTTACTAGGTGAGGAGCGCCGCATTGTCGGTATATCCGGCTACACGGTACGACCACCGCATGCGCGGTTAGAAAAGCCGAAAGTCAGCGCTTTTTTAAGCGCCAGGATTGACAGGATTGTTGAACTGCAACCCGACTGCGTGATTGGCTTTTCAGACCTGCAAGCCGACATTGCCTCGCAGTTGGTAAAACAAGGCATTCAGGTCACGATTTTCAACCAGCGCAGCGTGGCTGAAATCTTTTCCATGATGTATCAGTTGGCTGCGATGGTTGGGCAAGTTGACAAGGGTTTGGCCTTGATACAAACCATGCAAAAGCGTTTGCTGGAGATTGAAGCAGTGGCCAGTTCGTTAAAACGCCGTCCGCGCGTGTTTTTTGAAGAATGGTATGACCCGCACATCAGCGCAATTGCCTGGGTATCCGAGCTGATCGGTATTGCAGGCGGTGATGACTGCTTTCCCGAGCTCGCCAAACAGCCGATGGGCAAGGGCCGCATCATTGCAGATGGACAAGAGATTGTTCTGCGTAACCCGGACATTATTTTTGGCTCCTGGTGCGGCCGCCGGTTCAGGCCGGCGCATGTACGCGCCAGGCCAGGTTGGCAACAAGTTAATGCCGTTAAAAACGACCAGTTGTTTGAAATCAAATCGGCTGAAATTTTGCAGCCCGGGCCAGCATCGATCACTGACGGTGTAGAGCAGATCCACAAAATCATCATGGACTGGAGTGAACTGTATGCACATGCGTAGCGAACTCATCCTGGGCGGTCAGCGCAGCGGCAAATCGCGCCGTGCTGAGTTGCTGGCGCGTGACTGGCTGGCGCAATCGCCTGGCCACAAAGCGGTGATGATTGCTACTGCCACAGCTTGGGACGATGAGATGGTGGCACGTATCGCACGCCATCAGCAGGACAGGGCAGAGCGCGTACCGGGGATGCTAACTGTTGAAGAGCCCGTCAATCTTGGCGAAGCGATTCAAACCCACAGCAGCCCACAGACCCTCGTGGTGGTCGATTGCCTGACGCTGTGGCTCACCAACTTGCTGATGCCGCATGAAAACGCTGAAAATAGCGCTGAAAACGCTCAAAATAGCCAAAAAAATGTACCAAATATGGCTATAGACCAACAAATACGTGCGCAACAAGCTACTCTTTTAATAGCAATTAAAAACGCACCTGGCCCGGTTGTTTTGGTGGGCAACGAGATAGGGTTGGGCGTGGTTCCGATGGGGCGCGATACCCGCGAGTTTGTCGATGCGCTGGGTCGATTGAATCAGGATGTGGCAGCGACGTGCGAGCGAGTGACTTTCATGGCTGCTGGTTTGGCGTTGACTTTGAAGGGTGCGCTGTGAAGCATTTTGTGACGTTACTGCTGCTTTGGTGCGGCGCGGTTCAGGCCCTTCAAGTTACAGACGACCGCGGCGTGACGGTGACTTTTGCACAAACGCCGCAGCGTATTGTCAGTATGTTGCCGTCTCTGACTGAAAGCATCTGCGCGATGGCGCAGTGCCATCGCCTGGTGGGTGTTGACCGTTATTCCAACTATCCGGACAGCTTGAAAAACGTGCCCAAGCTGGGCGGCGGTATGGACCCGAACATTGAAGGCATCGTTGCCTTAAATCCAGACGTGGTGCTGGTGTCAGGCAAGTCGCGTGCTTCTGAGCGGCTTGAAGCTTTGGGCATCAAGGTGGTGGCGCTGGAAACCAAAACCCACGCGGACGTTAAACGGGTATTGAGTGTTTTGGGTGCGCTGCTGGCGATTCCCGATGAACAGGGCGCAGACCGTTTGTGGCGCATTATTGACACCAGCATGTCAGCGGCGGCGCAGTCATTGCCGGCCAAAGCCAAAACAGCGCGCGTGTATTTTGAAGTCAGCCGCGGGCCTTACGCGGCGGGTGAGTCTTCTTTTATTGGCGAAACCTTGAGCCGACTCGGCGTGAAGAACGTGGTGCCCGCCAAGCTCGGCCCGTTTCCGCGCTTGAACCCGGAATACGTGGTGCGTGTCAACCCCGATGTCATCATGATTGGCAACCGCAGCATGGTCAACGCGGTCGCTTATCCCGGCTGGAACAGCATCAAGGCAGTCAGGACCAACCGCGTTTGCGTGTTCGGCGTGGGTGATTCCGATGTGGTGGTGCGGCCTGGTCCGCGCATGGCCGAGGCGGCGCGCTTGATGGCCAAATGCCTGGAGTCGTATGAGTAAGTCCCATGAATAGCGGGCCACATCGCCAAGCGGTTTTCTTGGCTGCATTGCTACTTGCCGCTTCCTGCGGCTTGCTGCTGCTGGGCACTACTGTTGGCAGCACGGGTTTTGAATCAGTCTCCAGCATGCAGCGCGACCCACAGGCCATGCTCATCGTTTGGGAAATCCGCCTGCCTCGAACCGCCGGAGCCTGGCTGGCTGGCGCTTTGCTGGGCCTTGGTGGCGCTGTGGCCCAAGGCCTTTTTAGAAATCCGCTGGCTGATCCGTATCTGCTGGGCAGTGCTTCTGGGGCGTCGCTCGGTGTGGCCCTTAGCATGGCGCTTTTCGGGGTCTCGCCGTTAGCTACGCAATGGGTAGCCCGGGTGGGTTTTACGGGCGCTGGGTTTTTAGGAGCAATTGCAGCCGTCATGCTGACGTTGCTGCTGGCCAAGGGCGTGCAGCATACGCTGCGCTTGCTGCTGGCGGGCGTGGTGGTGGGCGTGGTGCTGGGGGCGTTTACGTCGCTGGTTTTGCTGCTCACCCCCGACATCATGCAAGCAATGCAGGCCTTCATGCTGGGCACCACGGCGTTCGTGGGCTGGACGGCCTGCGCCATCATGGGCGCTGCGTTTGGTGTGAGCCTGGTCGCTGCCTGGCTGATGAGCCACGTGCTTGATGGTCTGGCGCTCGGCGAGGCTACCGCCCAAAGCCTGGGGCTGCAACTGCCGCAAATGCGCGCCGCGCTGGTGGCAGTGCTGGCACTTAGCACGGGTACGGCGGTGGCGCAAACCGGCTTGATCGCTTTTGTCGGCCTGGCTGCGCCCCACTTGGTTCGGTCAGTCGTTAAAACCACCCACGGGCGTCTGATCGTTTTGTCCAGCCTGATGGGTGCTTGTCTGTTGGTCGCCGCGGATATTTTGGCGCGCTGGTTGATTGCGCCGCAAGAGCTGCCAGTAGGTGTGCTGACTGCCGTGCTGGGTGGCGGGTATTTGCTCTGGCTGATGCACCGGCATAGCGGCCGGGGGGCCGACAATTGACAAACGCTATTAATTCAATAGCTGTTAGCGCCCGTAATATTAGGGCCGAGCTTGGAAATTTGCAAGTATTGCACGATATTTCCATCGATTTTGCAAGCGCCCGCTGGACCAGCATCGTCGGGCCCAACGGCGCCGGCAAATCAACCTTGCTTAAAGTGATGGCGGGTTTGATTCGTTTTGAGGGCGCTACCCAATTGTTTGGCCAGCCCATGCAAAGCTTGAGCGCCAAGCAGCGTGCGCAGCAACTGTCGTGGCTAGGCCAGAACGAAGCCTCTGCCGATGACCTGACCGCTTACGACGTGACCATGCTGGGCCGTTTGCCGCATCAGCCCTGGTTAGCACCGGCCAGTGCGGCCGATCATGCCGCCGTCGAAAAAGCCCTGCGCACAACCCAAGCCTGGGACTGGCGCGGCCGGGCGCTGGGCGAGTTGTCGGGCGGCGAGCGGCAGCGGGTTTTACTCGCGCGTGCATTGGCCGTCGAGGCGCAAGTCTTGCTGATGGACGAGCCGCTAGCCAACCTCGACCCGCCGCATCAAACCGATTGGCTCTTGACCGCCAAAGCGCTGGTGGCCAGCGGTAAAACGGTCGTGAGCGTACTGCATGAAATATCTTTTGCGCTGCAAGCTGACGAGGTGGTGGTGATGGCCGACGGCCGCATCACGCACCATGGCGCTTGTGGCGATGCGGTTAGCCACCGGGCAATTGAAAAAGTGTTTGACCAGCGCATAGCTGTTCACCATTTGGCGGGCCAATGGGTAGCTTTGCCAAAAGTTTGAAAATTAATTGGAGTCTGACCCCAATTAGGAAAGTTGAAGAAAGTGAAGTATGCAAATCGAAACACCACCGACCGACAAGCCGTATGAAAAGCCAGAGGGCGAGCGGCGCGGACTTTTGATTGTCAATACCGGCGACGGCAAGGGTAAAAGTACGGCGGCTTTTGGCCTGGCGCTGCGTGCGTTTGGCCGCACGCACGTGCACAACCAAAAAATAAAAATCTTCCAGTTCATGAAAGTGCCGAGCGCCCGCTTTGGTGAGCACCGTATGTTTGAACAACTCGGCATACCCATTGAATGGCTGGGCGACGGCTTCAGCTGGAAGAGCCAGGATATCGAGCGCTCGGGCCAAATCGCACGTGACGGCTGGCTGAAAGCCAAAGCCGCCATTCAAAGTGGCGAGTACTTTATGGTGGTGCTCGATGAATTCACTTACCCGCTGATTTACGGCTGGATGGAACCGCTGGGCGGCGTTGAAGAGGTGATTCAAACCCTGTTTGACCGGCCCACGCATACCCACGTCGTGATCACCGGCCGCCGCTGCCCGCCCGAGATTATTGAGCTTGCCGACACCGTGACCGAGATGACCATGGTCAAGCACGCCTTCAAGTCGGGTATACCTGCGCAGCGTGGTATTGAAGATTGACACGCCATGACCGCACACGCCTTTTCTGAAGTCGAACAAGCCGCGGTTTACCGCGCGATTTTCGAGCGGCGCGACATGCGGCATTTCAGTGGCGGCAGCGTACCCGACGATCAATTGCAGCGCCTGCTGCAAGCCGCCCATCACGCGCCCAGCGTAGGTTTGATGCAGCCGTGGCGATTCATCCGCGTGCGTAGCCAGCCGCTCCGGCTAGCGCTGCATGCATTAGTTGAACAAGAACGCGTGCTGACAGCCAAAGCATTGGATGAGCGTGAAGACGAATTTATGAAGCTCAAAGTGCAGGGCATTTTGCAGGCTGCCGAAGTGCTGGTCGTCGCCATGCCGCCTGGGCGTGAACAACACATTTTTGGCCGCCGCACTTTGCCCGAGATGGACTTGGCAAGCGCTGCCTGCGCGATTCAAAACATGTGGCTTGCTGCGCGGGCTGAAGGGTTGGGGATGGGCTGGGTGTCGATGTTTTGCCCAGAGGCGCTGGCAAAGCTGATGCAGATGCCAGAAGGCAGCCAGCCGATAGCAATTTTGTGCCTTGGCCCGGTCGACGCGTTTTACGACCAGCCCATGTTGCAGGCTGAAAAGTGGGCCAGCCGCGCAGCCCTTCTAGAGATGGTGTTTGAAGACACCTGGGGCCGAGCCAGTGCCTTGCCGACTAAAACCTCTCATCATTTTTGAAAGTAGTGACAACATGCCTTTTGAAGCCGCACTGTTCCAGCTCGCCCAAATCTTTTTATGGCCCGTTACTTTGCTGGTGTTGGCCGTGTTCGCCTACGCCATCATGAGCTTAGGGGCTTTTGGTGTGGAGTGGTTTCGCCGCCGCAAGCAGCCCGGCTGCGTGCTGGTGCTGACGGGCCATCAAGCGGCATCACAAGAACGGATGGAGCTGGCTGTCCTGAAAGAGCTCGAAGGCCTGCGCCTGTGCAGCCGCGTAGCGCCCATGCTGGGGCTGGTGGCCACCATGATACCGATGGGCCCGGCGCTGGTTGCGGTGGCCTCTGGCCAGTCAAGCGGTGTGGCTGAAAGCCTGGCACCCGCATTTGCAGCAGTGATTGTGGCGCTGGTGGCAGCGTCAATCACCTTTGTGATTTACAGTGTGCGCCGACGCTGGTTGCTGGCTGAAATGCTGGCGGTTTTGGATGGCACGCCAGCATGAATCCGATCAATAAAGTCCCCAGGCCACGACTGAACATCCTTGATGAAGACGATGACGACCCGGTGCTGTCCACCATCAACCTGATTGACGTGTTTTTGGTGGTGATTGGCATGCTCTTGATAGCCGTCATTAACAACCCGATGAATCCTTTTGCAGGTGACAAGCTGACCATCATCCGCAATGAAGGCAAGCCCAACATGGAGATCATCACCAAAGACGGCCAGAAGATCACCCGGTTCAAGGCCAGTGGCGCGTCAGGCGAGGGCGATGGTGAAAAAGCCGGTACGGCCTACCGCATGAAGGACGGCAGCATGGTGTACGTGCCCGCTGTTGCAAACAACGCCAAACCATGAGAATTTTCAACGCTGGGTTGTTCGGGCTGCTCGGTCTGTGCAGTTGCATCACTGCGTTTGGGCAATCCACGGGGCCAAGCTCATCGCCAAGCATCGTATTGCTGACCACTTACGTCGTGTCGCCCGCCCGCCTGTCCAAGCTGCAAGCGGCTGCATTGCAGGAGGGTGTTGTCATGCAGACGGTATCGGCTGAAGAAGACACGCCAGACACCCTGCAAAAAGCATTGCGCACGGCCAGCCTGCTGGTGGTAGACGCGCCGCACCCCAGCGTGGCGCAAAGCGCTGCCGCGCGCTTTGGTGATGTCATCAACAAAAGCGGCAAGCCGTATGTGGTGGTGGGCGAGTTCAGTGCTGTGGCTAAAAACGAGCGACCAGCGGCATCACCACTCAAAACCGACAACGGCGTAACCCCCGACTGGGCGCAGCGCTTGCGCGAGTACTGGCGCTTTGGCGGTGCACAAAACATGCGCCTGGCGATGCTGGCCCTTAAAAGCGTTGCCCAAAGCGGTGCAACTCAAACCGTCATAGCTCTGCCGCCTGCCGTGCAGCTTCCACTTCAAGGTTTTTACAACCCAAAGTGGCCACAAATTGAAAATAATGCCGTTTCAGCACTAAAAATGCTCGAAAACAGCACTTTTTACCTATTGAATAGGCCTCTAGACCAGTGGAATCGGGCGCAAGCAGCTCCTGAATTAATAGCAAGCAGAACGGTCGCTATTGCCGTCAACAACGCCGTTTTCACGTCTGACGACACGCCCTGGCTGGACGCGCTGATCACCGCCCTGGAGCAGCGCGGGCTACGTGCTTACGCCTTCTACGGGCCGCGCCAGCAAAAGGATTTGTTCTACCAAGGCACGCACGTCAGCACCACCACGGGTCAGATGCGCATGGCGGATGTCATCATCAATTCAGCGCTGGTGTTTAACCCGACCGAACGCAAAGCAGAGCTGGAACGCATCGGCGTGCCGGTGCTGCAAACCATGCCCGCACTGGCGATGGACGCCGCGCAGTGGGCGCAAAGCAAAGACGGCCTGGCTTTGAGCGACGTGGCCTACTACTACACGCCTAGCGAACTCTCGGGCATGGTTGATGCGCTGCTGATCACCGCACGCAACGCCAAAACCGGAGCGCTTGAACCCATACCAGAGCAAATCAACGCCGTAGCCGATAAGGCCGCCGCTCTGGCCCGCCTGCAAAGCGCCCCGCCCGCTCAGCGCCGCGTGGCGATGATGGTCTACAACTACCCGCAGGGTGAAGGTAACTTTGGCGCATCGTTTTTAAACGTACCCAAAAGCCTGCACAACATGCTGGCCGCCATGAAAGGCGCTGGCTACCAGACGGACGTGCCTACGGCTGACCAGATCACGACGCAAGTCCAGGCCACAATGGGTGCTTTTTATAAATCTGAAACGCTCTCAAGCCTGCCCGCGCAAGGCTTGGCTGACGTGTTGCCGCTCAAGACTTACCTTGCATGGTTTCGCTCTTTGCCGTTAGAGACCCAGCGCCGCACTGAAAGCTATTGGGGTGCGCCTGACAAATCCATCATGCTGCGGCCATATCTCAATTCGGTAGCAACGCAAAACGAGCCCGGCTTCATCATCCCGCGCGTGCTGCTGGGCAACGTCGTCATCATGCCGCAGCCGCTGCGCCATGAAGTCACAGCGGCTACCAGCGCCGAACTGCGTAAGCAGCGCATTGGCCACCGCTCACAAGTACCACTCAGCCACAACTACCTGGCTACCTATGTGTGGCTGCGTGAGCAACTGGGTGCCCATGCCGTCGTGCACGTGGGCACCCACGGCACCCTTGAATGGGCACCGGGCAAAGAGCGCGGCTTGTTGGCCCAAGACGACCCGCTGCTGGCCTTGGGCGACCTGCCCAACATCTACCCCTACATCATGGACAACCTGGGTGAGGCGCTGACAGCCAAGCGGCGTGGCCGCGCGGTGCTGGTCAGCCACAGCACGCCTATGTTTTCCCCCGCAGGCTTTCGGCCCGGCGTGCATGAAATGCATGACCTGATGCATGACTGGGAAACCGTGTCGCCCGGTCCGGTTAAAAAAGAGCTTGAATCGCGTTTGATTGCCGCGTTTGTTGAACACCAGTTGCACCGCGACGTGGGCTGGACGCAAGACAAAATACGCGCTGACTTTGCAGGGTTTATGGAGCTGCTGCACCCCTATCTGGACGATATTGCACAAACCGCGCAACCCCTGGGCCTGGCCGCTTTTGGTGAAGTACCCGACGCACAGCGCCGCTTTGGCACGGTGATGCAAACCCTGCGCAAACCGTTGATTGACGCGCTGGGTGAAGACATTGACGAGGTGTTTTTGCTCGATGCCAAAAAGATCATCAACTCACGCCCGGCCCGCTGGTTGCAAGTCGCGCTAAAAGACCCGCAAGCCGCCAGCACGCTTGATTTGCGTGTCGCGGATGCCGCCTTGGCCCACAGCTCTGTGCCCAACCGCGCCGAGGCGAAATTGCTTGACCCCAAGGTGCTGTTGGCACTCGCGCAGCGCGCGCAAAAGCTCGATGCCGCGCTGGCCAATAACGAAGAAATCAGCGGGTTTTTAGCTGCGTTAGACGGTCAGCACGTCAAGGCCAGTTACGGCGGCGACCCGGTACGCAACCCTGAAAGCTTGCCCACGGGCCGCAACCTGTACGGCTTTGACCCGAGCCGCGTACCCACCCGCCAGGCCTGGGACACCGGCGTGGGCGCGTTTGACGCGTGGATGAAGCAGCATCGCAAAGAAAACAACGGTCGCTGGCCTGAAAAGCTGGCCTTCACTCTGTGGGCAGGCGAAACCATGCGGCATCAGGGCGTGATGGAGTCACAGGTCTTGTATGCCCTGGGTGTCAAACCGCGCTGGGACGACGCAGGGCGCGTGGCCGGGCTCGATGTATTGCCTGCCGCTGAACTCAAGCGTCCACGACTGGACGTGTTGGTCAGTGTGACGGGTTCGTACCGTGACCAGTTCCCGGTGATGATGCGTTGGATTGACGAGGCCGTGCGGCAAACCTCTCAACTCAAAGAAGCCGACAACGGGGTAGCACGCAACACGCAAAAGCTGGCGGCTCAATTTGCGGCGCAAGGGGCCAGCGCGCTAGAGTCCAAACGCTGGTCAACCGCCAGAGTCTTTTCTAACGAACAAGGCAGCTACAGCACCGGCCTCGCAGATGCCGCGCAAGCCACCGACATCTGGAAAAAAGCCGACAAGGGCGGCGGTGACGCAGAGATGGCGCAGCTGTATATGGACCGCATGGGTTATGCGTATGGCTCAGGTATTGATGGAGGCGCGAAGACCAAAGCCCTGCAAAACGCCTACGCCCGCAACCTGGCCCAAGTCGATGCGGCGCTGTTGTCCCGCACGTCCAACACCTACGGCGTGCTGACCAGCGACGACCCTTTTCAATACCTGGGCGGCATCGCGCAGGCAGTCAGGCAACTGACAGGCAAAGACCCGGCGCTGTACGTGCAAAACCTGCGCGACGCGGCGGAAGTGACAACAGAAAGCGCCAGCACTTCAATAGCCAAAGAAATGCAAACCCGCTACTTGCACCCGCAGTGGATCACCGCACAAAAAGCCGAAGGCTACAGCGGCACGTTGCAGGTGCTGAAAACCGCGCAATTTTTGTGGGGCTGGCAAGTCACTGCCCCACAAACCGTGCGGCAAGACCACTGGCAGTCACTGCACAACGTCTATGTGCGCGACCAGTACAAGCTAGGCACCCGCGAATGGCTGGAGAGCAGCAACCGAGCCGCCTTTGCCCAAACGCTTGAGCGCATGCTGGACGCCGTGCGCCTGAACTACTGGCAACCAGACGATGCCACCAAACGCGAGCTGACCCAGGCCTACAACGACGCTTTGAAGGCCACGGGTTTGCGCGAAAGCAATATGGCTGTGCAGCGCTTTGCAGCAGCGCAGGGCAATGTAAACCCTTCTTCAAGCCAACCTGCATCGACAAAGCAAGCTCAAAGGGCTTCCGCAAAAGAGGTAAGCAAAGAGGTAAGCAAAGAGGTAAGCAAAGAGGTAAATGCAGAACCCCAAGAAATCGTCAAAGGACTGAAGCTGGACCAGCAAGCGCCAGACGCCAAGCTCGTTACATCAGTCGTTAATAGCCTGGCCGCCCTGTGGGGCGTGGCGCTGCTTTTGGGCTTGGGGGCGTGGCAACAGTCACGGCGCTGGCGGCTTGCAAAAGACTTCAGCAGGTAGAACGTGTTGACCCTCTCCAGTTTTGAATTCAATCTGATGGTCTTTGGCGTGGCTTTGCTGGTTGCGATGGCCATCGACCACTATCTCGGCGAGCCTACAGCTCGATGGCATCCTGTGGTCTGCATGGGTAATTACCTGAATTGGGCTTCCAGCAGATTTCGACCGAACCCTGCACCTGCCGTTCATGATTTAAAGACATTTTGGCTTGCAGCAGCCTGTTGGTATGCTGGAGCAGCTATGGTTTTGATAGTTGCCTGCACCGTGCAATGGGCTGCTTTTCAGTTGCCTTGGGTTCTGGCTGCGCTGCTGCTGGGCTTGGCGCTGAAACCCATGCTGGCGTGGGCGATGCTGCTGTCTGAGGTTCAGGCAGTTGAGGTGTCTTTGGGTCAATCGCTTGACGCAGGCCGAAACCGCCTGGCCATGCTGGTGAGCCGGGACACCGCGAATTTAAGCGAGACTGAAGTGCGCGAAAGCGCGATGGAATCACTGGCTGAAAACCTGAACGACTCAGTGGTTGCGCCCATCTTCTGGTTTGTGTTGTTTGGCTTGCCGGGCGCGGCGCTTTACCGCTTTGCCAATACGGCTGACGCGATGTGGGGCTACAGAGGCTTGCGCAACGGCGTGAACTGGGAATGGGCAGGCAAGTGGGCGGCATGGGCTGACGATGTTTTGAGCTGGCTGCCTGCGCGCATTACGGCGCTGCTGTTAGCGTTGGTCACGGGTGGTGTCAAGCTGAAAACTCTTCGTGCTGAAGCCCGCAAAACCCCATCGCCCAACAGCGGATGGCCCATGGCTGCAATTGCGCTTGCTTTGAATGTTCGCCTGCAAAAGCCGGGCGTGTACGTTCTAAACCCATCTGGCAGGGCGCCAGAGCCATCAGATGCGGTTTTAGCCCAAAAAATTGCATCAAAAGTGGTTATAGCGCTTATTTTATGGGCGCAAGCAGCTATATTTTTAATAGCATTTTTCAAATCATGATGCTGAACTATCAACGCATCCACGGCGGGCCTGATGCCTCAGGTGCAGCGCGTTTTGACTTTTCAACCAACTCCAATGCCTGTGGGCCATGCCCGGCTGCGCTGGCGGCGGTGCAGGGCGCCGATGCTACGCGATACCCCGATGGCAGCTACACCGCGCTGCGCATCCGGCTGGGGGCAATGCACGGCGTTGATGCGCAAAGAATTGTTGTCGCAGCCAGTGCCAGTGAGTTTATTTTTCGCATTACCGCGCTGGCGTTGCGGCAGGGTGCAACAACTGTTTCTTTGCCGCCGCACAGTTACGGCGACTACGCGCATGCCGCAGCAGCATATGGCCTTACCGCGACTCACACGCCCGGTAACGCGCAACTGGTGTGGGCCTGCGAGCCATCCAGCCCGCTCGGTACGCAGCATGTGGACTTCACGCGAGGCAGTCATTTCACAGTGCTTGACCGTGCCTATGAGCCGTTGCGCTTGAGCGGATCGCCCAGTCTGAGCGACACGGCGTTGGAAAATATGTGGCAACTTTTTTCGCCCAACAAGGCTTTGGGACTTACCGGAGTCCGCGCAGCGTACGCTATTGCACCTTTAAATTCCGATGCAGATATTGACGCGATGCACCAGCTCTGCCCATCATGGCCCCTTGGCGCGCATGGTGTGGCGATGCTCTCGGCCTGGACGCATGCCGATGTTCAAGCGTGGCTTGCAGACAGTTTGGCCACGCTGCGGCAATGGAAAATTCAGCAAATAGCGTTGTGTGAATCTTTTGGCTGGACTGTGTTGCCCAGTCTGGCAAATTTTTTCGTTTGCCGGGCCGAGATTGATTTATTCGCGCTGAGGCAGCACGGCATTAAGCTGCGAGACTGCGCGTCTTTTGGCTTGCCAGGCCACATTCGCTTGGGTGTGCAGCCGCCTGCTGCGCAAGACGCGCTGCACAATGCGTGGCAGCAGATCAAAGGCACGACATGACTGCAAAAGCCGTGATGGTTTTGGGTACCACCAGCGGGGCTGGTAAAAGCTGGCTGACGACAGCTTTGTGCCGTTATTACGCCAGACAAGGCTTGAAAGTCGCGCCCTACAAAGCGCAAAACATGAGCAACAACGCCAGGGTGGTTGCGGGCGGGGAGATTGGCAGCGCCCAGTATTTTCAGGCACTGGCAGCAAACGCCACGCCTGAAGTCCGCATGAACCCGCTGCTGCTCAAGCCTGAAAAAGACACCCAAAGCCAGGTGATTTTGATGGGGCAGGTAGATGCCGACCTGTCAAAAATGCCGTGGCGCGAGCGAAGTGCGTTGGTGTGGCCGGTGGTGGCGCGTGCGCTTGATGAGTTGATGGCCGAGAACGATGTGGTGGTGATTGAAGGCGCTGGCTCGCCCGCAGAAATCAATTTAAAGCACAGCGACATCGTCAACATGCGGGTGGCGCTGCACGCCAACGCGGCCTGCCTGCTGGTCACTGACATTGACCGCGGCGGGGCGTTTGCACACCTGTACGGCACGTGGGCGATGCTGGAGGCAGATGAGCAAGAACTGATCAAAGGTTTTGTTTTAAATAAGTTCAGGGGTGACGCCAAACTGCTCGCGCCTGGCCCGCAAATGCTGCATGACCTGACCGGTGTGCCGACGGTGGCAACGCTGCCGATGTGGTGGCAGCACGGCCTGCCAGAGGAAGACGGCGTTTTTGACGATAAAACAAAGTCCAGCGGACAAGTCACCAAGACGATTGCCGTCATTGCCTACCCGCGCATCAGCAACCTCGACGAATTTCAACCGCTTAAAAACATACCCGGTGTGCGGCTGGTGTGGGCGCGCAGCCCGGCTGAGCTTGCAGGGTTAAAGGCGTCTGACTGGATTATTCTGCCCGGCTCCAAAGCCACCAGCGCCGACCTGGCGTGGTTGCGAACGCAAGGGCTTGACCTGGCCATCGCCACCCATGCAAGCCGGGGCGGCGCGGTTCTGGGTATTTGCGGTGGCCTGCAAATGCTGGGTGAAGCTTTGATAGACCCGCATGGCATCGACGGTAACGCGGCGGGCCTCGGCTTGCTGGGTGTTGTCACCGTTTTTGAAGAACTCAAGACTGTGCGGCACAGGCAAGCGCAGTTTAGTCCGCTCACGGGGGCGTGGGCTGATTTGTCACACGTGGAAGTCTCGGGTTATGAAATTCACCACGGCCAAACAGCGTTGCGGGCTGATTTGGCAGACGGCACGCACCCGGTTATGCCGAATGATTTGGCCTGGCAAAACGCGCAAGGCAATGTACTGGGGGTGTATCTGCATGGCCTGTTTGAAGACCCGGCCGTGTTGCCTGCCATGTTTGGTGCCACCGCACCGACTTTAGACAGCGTGTTTGACGGGCTGGCTGACTATATTGAGCAGCATTTTGAGGCGGGTGTTTTGCAGGGCCTGATTGCCTAAATCAGCACTTCCAGCAAGCGGTCCAGCCCACCCGCATTGATCGCCACCATCGCCTGCTCACGCACTTTGGGTTTGGCATGGTAGGCCACTGACAACCCCGCCGCGCCCATCATCGGCACGTCGTTTGCGCCATCGCCCACAGCAATAGCTTGGCTCGGCAAAATACCCAACGATGCGCAGGTTTCCAGCAGCGTTTTGCGCTTTTCGTCGCCATCACAAATATCGCCCCAAGCTTGGCTAACCAGCTCGCCAGTCAGCAAGCTGCCTTCAACTTGCAACTGGTTTGATTTGGCAAAGTCAAGCCCCAAGCGCTCGGCAACCCGATCAGCAAAAAACGTGAAGCCGCCAGACACCAAAAGCGTTTTCATACCCGCCTGTTTGCAAGCCGCCACCAACTCAATGGCGCCGGGGTTCAGCTGCAGGCGTTCGGCATAAACGCGCTCCATGTCAAGAACGCTAACACCTTTGAGCAGCGCCACCCGCCGCCGCAAACTGGTTTTAAAGTCTGCAATTTCACCGCGCATGGTGGCTTCAGTAATCGCCGCCACTTGCGGCTTCAGCCCCACTGCATCAGCAATCTCATCAATACATTCGATGTTGATAAGTGTCGAGTCCATGTCAAACGCTATCAGCTTGAAGTTGGCAAGCTTCAACGGCGCGGTGAAGCCTTGAACGACCAGTCCGGGCGATATTTCTGTTGGGTTCATGGATTAAATTTACTATTATTTTAATAGCTGCTTGCGCCTGTATTTATTGGGCTACAGATCATTTTAACTGCGAACCGTGTTGTTTTCCAGGTCCGCGATCTTGGGCTGCCCCAAACTGCGCAGCACATCCCGCACCATTTGCGCGCGGTCTTTGGCCTCTGGCAACTCTTTTTCAATCCGCAGCTTCTCGTTGCCGGCCAGCTTGATATGCCGGTTTTTTTGAATCAAATGCATGATGGCCATCGAATCGATGGGCGGGTCTTTTTTAAACGTGATGTTGATCACGCCGGGCGCTGCATCAACCTTGACCACGCCATACGGCTTGGCAATCACCCGCAGGCGATGCACGTCAATCAGCGTTTGGCCTTGCGGCGGCAGCTTGCCGAAACGGTCGACGATTTCTTCCAGCAGTGCGTCGATTTGGTCTGTGTTTTTGGCGGTGGCTAGCTTCTTGTAAAAGCTCAATCGCAAATGCACGTCGCCGCAATAGTCGTCAGGCAACAAGGCGGGGGAGTGCAAGTTGATGTCGGTGGTCACCGTTAGCGGGTTCAGCAAATCAGGCTCAATGCCGGCTTTGAGGCAGCGAACGGCTTCGGAAAGCATTTCGTTGTAAAGCTGAAAGCCAATTTCCATCATGTTTCCAGACTGGTTTTCACCCAGCACCTCGCCTGTGCCGCGAATTTCCAAGTCGTGCATGGCCAGATAAAAGCCTGACCCGAGTTCTTCCATCTGCTGAATGGCTTCCAGCCGCTGGCCTGCTTGCTTGGTCAGGCCTTCAATGTCGGGCACCATCAAATACGCATAGGCTTGGTGGTGGCTGCGGCCCACGCGGCCACGCAACTGGTGCAGCTGCGCCAGGCCAAACTTGTCGGCGCGTGCCATCACGATGGTGTTGGCGGTGGGCACGTCAATGCCGGTTTCAATGATGGTGGAGCACAGCAGCAGGTTGTAGCGCTGGGCAATGAAGTCTTTCATCACGCGTTCAAGCTCGCGCTCGGGCATCTGGCCGTGCGCTACGGCTATGCGAGCTTCAGGCAACAGCGCTTCTAGCTTTTCTCGGCGATTTTGAATCGTCTCGACCTCGTTATGCAAGAAGTAAACCTGCCCGCCGCGTTTTAGTTCGCGCAGCACGGCTTCACGAATCACGCCGTTACTCTCGCTACGCACAAAGGTTTTGATAGCAAGCCGGCGTTGCGGCGCGGTCGCAATCACGCTTAAATCACGCAAACCTTCAAGTGCCATGCCCAGTGTGCGCGGAATCGGCGTGGCGGTCAGCGTGAGCACATCTACCTCTGCGCGCATGGCTTTCATCTGCTCTTTGTGGCGTACGCCAACGCGGTGCTCTTCGTCAATGATGAGCAAACCCAGGCGCTGGAAGTTGATGTCTTTGCTCAGCAGCTTGTGGGTGCCGACCACGATGTCAATCGTGCCGTCGGCAATACCTTTGATCGCAGCGGTGATTTCTTTGGCGGAGCGGAAGCGGCTCATTTCAGCCACCTTGACGGGCCACTTGGCAAAGCGATCTGACAGGGTTTGAAAGTGCTGCTCGGCCAGCAGCGTAGTGGGGGCGAGGAGCGCGACCTGCTTGCCGCCGGTGATCGCAATAAAAGCCGCGCGCAAAGCTACTTCGGTTTTGCCAAAACCCACGTCACCGCAAACCAGCCTGTCCATCGGGCGAGGGCTGATCATGTCTTGAATCACCGCATGAATAGCGGCGCTCTGGTCAGCGGTTTCGTCAAAGCCAAAGTCATTGGCAAAAGTCTCGTAGTCGTTCGGTGAATAGCGGAAGGCGTGGCCTTCGCGCGCTGCACGTCTGGCGTAAATGTTCAGCAGCTCAGCGGCAGAGTCGCGCACCTGCTCGGCGGCTTTGCGTTTGGCTTTTTCCCACGCCGCGCCGCCCAGTCGGTGCAGTGGCGCTTCGTCGGCACTGACGCCCGTGTAACGGCTGATTTGCTGCAACTGGCTGACGGGCACGTAAAGCGTCGCATCATCGGCGTATTGCAAATGCAAAAACTCAGATGGCCCCTGGCCCAGGTCCATGTTGATGAGGCCTTTGTAGCGGCCAATGCCGTGGGCGCTGTGGACCACCGGGTCGCCTACGTTCAGCTCTGACAGGTCTTTGATCAGCGCTTCTACATCGCTGACTTTTTCTTGTTTTTTATTGCGGCGGCGCACCGCCATGCCAGCGGCAAACAGCTCGGTTTCGGTGATGAAGTCAATGCTGCCTTCCAGCCAGCTGAAGCCGACATCCAGCGCTGCGGTGGCAATGCCGAGTTTTTCTGGGCTGGTAGAGAAGTCCTCAAGTGAATCAAACGCTGGCGGGCTGACGCCGCTGGCGCGCAGAAAGTCCAGCAAGCTCTCGCGGCGGCCATCGCTTTCGGCCAATATCAGCACGCGCTGCGGCGTGTTTTTGATGTGGCTTTTAAGCTTGGTGAGCGGGTCTTCCGCGCCGCGCACTACCGCCATTTCTTCGAGCTTCTGGAAGTACGCGTTGTGCTCTGCGTCGTCCACGCCAGCGCGCAAAGCCAGCTGGGCGTAGCCATTGGCCAAAGCATAAAACTGCTCGGCACTTAAAAACAGCGACTCGGGCGGCAGCGCGGGCCGGTCGGGCGCGTCTTTTACCAAGCGATAGCGGTCTTTGGTGTCTTGCCAAAAGCGCTGAAATGCGGGTTCCAGATCACCATGCAAGACGACGGTGGCGTTCGATCCCAAATAGTCAAACACCGTCGCTGTTTCTTCAAAAAACAGCGGCAAGTAGTATTCAATACCCGCTGTGGCGACGCCGTTGCCAATGTCTTTGTAAATGCGGCTTTTGGTCGGGTCGCCGTCGAGCAGCTCGCGCCAGCGGTTTCTGAACCGCGCACGCGCGTCGTCGTCCATCGGGAACTCACGTCCGGGCAGCAGTCGAACTTCTGGAACAGGGTAAAGCGAGCGCTGGGTGTCCGGGTCAAAGGTGCGGATGCTGTCGATTTCATCGTCAAACAAATCGACGCGGTACGGCACCAGCGAGCCCATCGGGAATAAGTCAATCAAACCGCCGCGTACCGCGTATTCACCCGGGCTGACGACCTGCGTGACGTGGCTATAGCCTGCCAATGTCAGCTGCGCCTTCAACTTCGCTTCATCCAGCTTTTGCTTGACCTTGAATTCAAACGTGTAGCCCGCCAAAAAGCTGGGCGGGGCCAGGCGGTACAAAGCGGTGGTGGCGGGCACGATGACCACGTCAGCGCCCGAATCTTTGCTCTTCTGCTGAATGCGCCACAACGTGGCAAGCCGCTCGCTGATCAAATCCTGGTGTGGCGAGAAGGTGTCGTACGGCAGCGTTTCCCAGTCGGGGAAAAGCGCGCAACGCACGTCAGGCGCAAAAAACGCCAGCTCTTGCATCAACCGCTGGGCGGTGGTGGCGCTTGAGGTGACGATGGCGGTGAGTTTGCCGGCGGCTTTTTCACGCGTGGCCAGTTGGGCTATCAGCAAGGCGTCTGCAGAGCCAACGGGCTGGGGCAGGGTGTAGCGTTTGCCGGGGGTAAGTTTGGGTAAATCCATGGATCAATATCTAAAAGTAGCCGACCAATACAAAGCACCCCAAACTTAAAAGAGTGGGGTGCTGGATGGCATTTGTTTTGCGCAATGCCTGCATTTTAGAATTTATGATGACTGCATGATGCTAGACGAAAAAATCTCCCCGCCAGCTGGCAGCGCGCCCCGATTTTTTGCGTTGATTCCCTGTGCAGGTACTGGCAGTCGCTCGGGCACAAGCTGCCCCAAGCAGTACCAAATTCTGGCAAGCAAGGCCATGATCTGGCATACGTTGTCGGCGTTCCGGGCGGTATCTGATCTGGCGGGGCTGTGGGTTGTGGTGGCCCCTGGCGATGAGGGTTTTACTCAAGCCTGCCCCGACTTTGACCGGCCCATGGAGGTGCTGACCGCTATTGGCGGCTCTACCCGGGCTGCCAGTGTTTGCAATGGTTTGAAGGCACTTTTAAAGCAATCGGCCCAACCCGGCGACTGGGTGCTGGTGCACGACGCTGCGCGGTGCCTGATTACGCCTGTTCAAATCACGGCCTTGATTGCCGCTTGCAAAAACGATGCGGTCGGGGGCCTGCTGGCGCAACCGCTGCCTGACACGCTGAAAAGGGGAAGTGATGGCCGCGTTGCGTCGACGATTGATCGCGGCGACAAATGGCTGGCCCAAACGCCGCAGATGTTTCGCATTGGCGCGCTGTTGGCTGCGCTTGAGGCGGCGGGCAATGCGGTCACAGACGAATCCAGTGCCATGGAAGCGCAGGGTTTAAAGCCGCTGCTGGTGCCCGGCAGCGTGCAAAATTTCAAGGTCACTTACCCGGACGATTTCGCTTTTGCCGAGGCGATTTTGCAAACTCGAATGAAAGTAAAAAATGGCCACTGATTTCCCGAGTATTCGCATCGGCGAAGGCTGGGACACCCACGCGCTGGTGCCTGGTCGCAAACTCATCATTGGCGGCGTTGACGTGCCGCACAGCACCGGCTTGCTCGGCCACTCTGATGCCGACGTGCTGCTGCACGCCATCATTGACGCACTGCTCGGGGCGGCCGGGTTGGGCGACATTGGTTCGCACTTTTCAGACAGTGATGAAAAATTCAAGGGTGCTGATTCGATGGTTTTGCTGGTTGAAGCGGCGCGGCTCGTGGCCGAAAGCGGCTTCAAAATCGGCAACATAGACAGCACCGTGGTGGCCCAAGCGCCCAAACTGGCCAGTCATATTCCGGCGATGCGGCAGCGCATTGCCGGTGCTTTGGTTCTGGAGTTGGGGCGGGTCAACATCAAGGCCAAAACCGCTGAAAAAATCGGGCCGGTGGGGCAGGGCTTGGCCATTGAAGCCCGGGCGGTGGTGCTGTTGTTTTAGTCAGCCAGCTAGCTAGCTGGCTGGCTGGCTAAATTTATGCTATTAAAATAGAAGCTGCTTGCGCCCGTATTTATTGGGCTGCAGGCTTATTGTCCTTAAATTTTGCAGATTGCAGCTAAACCAGTGTCAGCTGCGCCGCAATTTAATGTGCGCCGCCAGCCCACCCGTAGACGTATTGGCCAGTTTGAAAACGCCGCCCATGCGGGCGATGGTTTTTTCAACAATGGCCAGGCCCAGCCCCGCGCCAGTCGCGGCGGTGCGCGCCGCGTCGCCCCTGAAAAACGGCCTGGTTAGCTTGGGCAGCGTTTCTGCCGAAACACCCATCCCGTGGTCGCGGATTTTGATCAGCACCCATTGGTCGCGGGTTTTGGCAGACACCTCGATCATCGCGATGCCGGTGTCCACTGATTTGCCATAGCGGCGTGCGTTTTCGATCAGGTTGGAGACGACACGCAGCAGCTCTGTTTCGTCAGCCAGCACATCCAGCTTGTCAGGAATATCAAGCGTGATGCGCATGTCGTCTGCGTCACCCACACCGTATACGGCTGCATCTACCACTGCGTTCAGGGACACCGGTGCCAATGACGGCGGCTCGGGCCGGGCGTAGTCCAAAAATTTGTCAATGATGGCGTCAAGCTGCGTGATGTCGGCGGCCATGTGGGCGCGCGCCTCCAGGTCGGTCACGCTCAACTCGGTTTCCAGCCGCAAGCGTGCCAGCGGCGTGCGCAAGTCGTGAGAAATTCCGGCCAGCATGATGACCCGGTCCTGCTCTATTTTCGACAGCTGTTCGGCCATTCGGTTAAAGCCGATATTGACTTCACGAATCTCGCTGGTGGCGGCTTTCTCGTCAAGCAGGCTGGCGTCAAAATCGCCATCGCGCATACGGCTGGCGGCAAACGACAGCTGCTTGAGCGGCCGATTGATCAGCCGCGCAAACAGCGCCGCACCCGCCAGCGACAACGCCGCTGCTGTCAGTAGCCAGCTGATCCAGGTCGTGCCGCGCGATGGGCCAATGCGGGACTCGTCGGTTTGCAGCCAGTAGGCATCCCGGTCAATTGAAAACCCGACCCACAGGCCGTCCTGGCCATTGACTTTGCTGGCCACAATGGTGCCCGCACCCAGTCGGGCCTTCAGCTCTTCACTCACACGGCGTCGCAGCGCGTCGCCCTCTCCCAGCTCGTACAGGTCTTTGGGTTCGCGCAGCGTGATGCGCACCCGCTCTTCTTCGGCCAGGGTTTTGATCAGCGTGACGCGGGCAATGGAGTCCGAAAAACGCAGCGCCACGCGGCTCAAGTTCACCAGCGATGCAAGTTGCTGCGCGCTTTCGATGGCGCGCGGCTCTGATTCCAGCGCGCGGTAGGTTTGCAGCCACGCCACGATGGATCCAAAAAGCAGCAGCGCCAAAAAGAAAAACGTCCGCCAGAACAGGCTCAGCCCGCGGCGCGGCCGCATGTCCAGCGGCGCTGGAGCGGTTTCAAGCGAGCCGGGTAGGGTCACTGCAGGGGCAGGCCGCACAGACGCTAGGTTCATTAGATGCCTTGGCTTATGGAAAGGGCAATTCGACTCTATTTCTAGTTCGTGCCGTCCGGTACAAACACATAACCTACGCCCCATACGGTTTGAATGTAGCGCGGCGCTGCGGCATCGGCCTCCACCAGTTTGCGCAGGCGTGACACCTGTACGTCCAGGCTGCGGTCAAACGGCTCAAACTCACGTCCGCGTGCCAGCTGGGCGAGCTTTTCACGCGACAGTGGCTGGCGCGGGTGGCGTACCAGTGTTTTCAGCATGGCGAATTCACCCGTGGTCAGCGGCAGTTCTTCGCCATTTTTGTGCAGACTGCGCAGGCCCATGTCAAACGAAAACGGGCCAAAGGTAATGACTTCCTGGTCCATTGACGGCGCGCCGGGTACCTCGGTGGCAGGGCGGCGGCGCAGTACCGCGTGCACTCGGGCCAGCAATTCGCGCGGGTTGAACGGTTTGGACAAATAGTCGTCTGCACCAACTTCCAGGCCAACGATGCGGTCAACGTCTTCGCCTTTGGCGGTCAGCATGATGATAGGCGTGCGGTCGTTGGCAGCGCGAAGGCGGCGGCAAATTGACAGACCGTCTTCGCCGGGCATCATCAAATCCAGCACGATCAAATCAACCGCGTCCCGCAGCATGATGCGGTTCAGGGCTTTGCTGTCTTCAGCCAGAATGACTTCAAAACCTTCTTGCGCCAGGTAGCGGCGAAGCAGGTCGCGAATGCGGGCGTCGTCATCGACAATCAGGATTTTGTCGGCGCGCGGGGTGGTTGCAACTTGGGTCATA
Source organism: Polaromonas sp. (assembly GCA_031386895.1). Classification (GTDB taxonomy): domain Bacteria; phylum Pseudomonadota; class Gammaproteobacteria; order Burkholderiales; family Burkholderiaceae_C; genus Polaromonas. The sequence goes on along the minus strand of JANNCT010000091.1, from coordinate 13,242 downwards.
GGTCCTTCCGTAATATGTAACAGAGCCATTTTGGCGGCAGAAAACCCGCTTTGACGGCATTTTAGTGTGAGATTGACACACTGTTACAAAAGTTGCCTGTAACAGCGCTGCTTTTGGTCGGGGAGTCTTGCATATGGTTTGCCGTGTAGGCCAATTTCCTCAACATGCACCCAGCCGGTCACGCAGCGCAAAACCAGGTAGTCGGTAGTGATAATTGAAGCGTTAAAGACTATTTAAGAAAGTTTTAAATGAATGCTATTAAAATTATAGCTGCTTGCGCCCTGATTATATGCGCCAGCACTACTTTTGCTCAAAATACCCTCGCCAGGGAGGGACGTGAAGAGCTGCGCAATGTTGCCCAGCTGGCGGCCAACGGCAGCGTGGACGTTCAGCAAGACTTGCTGTCCATCACCATGAGTACAACTGCTGGCGGTACCGATGCGAATGCGGTGCAGACCCAGCTCAAGCAGGCGCTGGACGCTGCGCTGGCGATTGCCCGGCCCGCCGTATCAGCTGGCCAGCTAGACCTGCGCACAGGCAACTTCAGCCTGTATCCGCGCTACGACAAGAACGGCAAGATCAATGGCTGGCAGGGCTCGACTGAGCTGGTGCTTGAAGGTCGCGACTTTCCGCGCATTACCGGCACCGCAGGCAAAATTCAAACCCTGACCATGGGGAACGTCAGCTTTGCCTTGAGTAAAGAGCAGCGCGCCAAGGTTGAGGCAGAGGCGCAAACCATCGCCATTGAGCGTTTTAAAGCTCAAGCGCTTGCGGTGGCAAAAGGCTTCGGCTTTAGCGGCTACACGCTAAGGGAAGTCGCCATCAACGCCAACGACCAGGGTTTTCAGCCACGCCCGCGCATGGTCTCCATGCAGGCCAAGTCGATGGAATCAGACATGCCGGTGTCGGTTGAAGCGGGTAAAAGTACCGTGCAGGTGAATGTGAGCGGTTCGGTGCAGATGAAGTAAAACTGCAGCGAAAAGAAGTTCTTCGAAAAAAAGCCTGGCTATATGACCTGTCGGGCAACCTGCTGGAAAGGCTTGCAAAGCAGGTTCGTGGCTGGCAAAAACGACCTCTGGAGCTTGTAACGGCTCCGGGTCGCCCCACGATGAAGAACCTCATACCAAAAGGGTTACGGCAGGCCTATTTGGTCAAAATCAGCTTGCCAAGTCGCGTGGCCTGCAGCTTGTAGGTCGATCCGTTGTGGTTGATTTCAACCGTTTTTTGGCCACGCAATATGTCATTGCTGCTGACCCCAATTTGCAATGCGGCGGCCTTGCTGGGCAGGCTGAGCGTGCGGGGCTGTGACGAGAGGGACGAAAGCGACATGCTGGAGTTCATTGGCATTCACCGGTTGGTTGATCAATATCTTAATGATAATGATTCGCAATTAATAGTCAAGCATTTATTGCAACTGCAGCGCCAAAAAAGCAGACTATTTTGCAAATTAGTTTTTTGGCTCAGTAATAAATCCGATTTTGCGCAACCCTGCCAGTTGGGCCGCCGCCATGGCCTCGGCTACTCGCTCGTAGCGGACCGCTTTGTCGCCGCGTATGTGCAGCTCTGGCTGCGGGTTTTGTGCGGCGGCAGCCTTGAGTTGCGGGGCCAAAGCAGCATCGGCAATTTGCGCTTCATTGATGAAGTAGGTCCCTTGCGCATCCACGCTCAGGCGGATGGTTTCAGGCTTGATGCTTTGCACCTCGTTCGTTGCGCGGGGCAAATCAATATTGACCGAGTGCTTCATTACGGGAATGGTGATGATGAAAATAATCAACAGCACCAGCATGATGTCCACCATCGGCGTCATGTTAATTTCATTCATCACGTCGTCATCTCCGCCAGCATTGAGGTCCTGGGTTCCAAAGGCCATGGTTTTTGCTCCTTAGCTTGTGCGATGTCAGGCTTTTTTCATGGGTACAACGTTGGCCATGGAGCCAGCTGATTGACCCGAAGTCACCCGCGCACCCGTCACGAAATACGCATGCAAATCGTGGGCAAAGCGGCTCAGCTTTTGCAGCACGCCCTTGTTGCCACGTACCAGTGCGTTGTAGCCCAGCACCGCCGGAATGGCCACCGCCAGGCCCAGCGCTGTCATGATGAGCGACTCGCCAATCGGCCCTGCCACCTTGTCTATGGTGGCTTGCCCCGCTGCGCCAATCGCCAGCAGCGCGTGGTAGATGCCCCAAACCGTGCCAAACAAACCCACGAACGGCGCGGTCGAGCCCACTGACGCCAAAATGGCCAGGCCCGATTGCAATTTGCCCGTGAATTCGTCCATGCAGTTGCGCAGTGTGCGCGTGACCCAGTCGCTCACGTCAAGCGAGTCATGCAAATGCGCTTTGGTATTGCGGTGGTGCAGGGTGGCCTCGCGCCCTTCAAGTGCTAACTGGCGAAAAGGATTGGATGGGTCTGCGCCCAGTTTGGTCAAGCCCGCCTGGAAGTCTTCGCTGTGCCAGAAGTCTTCCGCATTTTTGGCAATGCGTTTGTATTTGATGACGTCCAGCGTTTTGATGATGATGACCATCCACGACGCCAGCGACATGACAAGCAACAGCACCGCGACGGACTTGGTGACGATGTCGCCCTGGGCCCAAACGTTGGCCAAACCGAATTGCGAATTCATAAAAACTACTCCTGAAGGTATTTACTCTAAGACCCAAACGATGGGCACGGCAACCCACATGGCCTCTGCCACGCCGCCGCGCTTGCCTGGAACATAGCGCCAGCGCATGACTGTTGCGCTGGCTGCGCTATCGAGCCGTACAAAACCGCTCGATTTACTGACCTCGGCGCGCTGTGGCTGACCGTCGATACCAATAAAAACCCGCATCACCGTTGTGCCGTGTTCGTTTAATCGCTTGCTGATGGCAGGGTACGGCGGCAATGGGTTTTGCAGGTAATCGGCGTCACTTGAAGGCAACTGCACCGCTGCCGGCGCGGGTGGGGCTGCAGGTGCAACCGGTGCTGCCGCCACAGGTGCGGCGATTGGCGCGGGTGATGGTTGTGGCATGGTCACGCCAGTGGGGGCGTTTGGCGCAGGAGTGGGGTCTACGATGGCTTTGGGCAATGGCGCTGCAACCGTCGGTGCTTTGGCTGGCGCTTTTTTAACTGGCGTTGGTGGCGCAGGTGGGGGTGGCGGTGGCACTTCTTTCGGCCTCGGCGATTCAATCAGTTGGGAAAGTACCGAAACCGGAGCGACGAGCTCTACCGCCCGCACCAGCAGGCCGCTGTATATCGCCCAGATAAATCCCACGTGCAGCAGCACGACAGACAGGACGATCGCAAGATTTCGGCTGATGGTTGGCATGTTTGCGCCCGAATTATTTCCAGCACGCAGGGTTGGGGGCAAGGCAAGGGTCACTATTTTATAACTGGTGATTGCTACTGAAAAGCCGCGAAAAAATGCCCAGGCTCACCTCCAGATTCAGGCTTGGAGAAGTTCCTGACGCGCTTAAAAGTGTGCGGGTCTACTTGCGAAGTACCCAGTACGCGCTGCCCAGCACCAGAAGCAAACTAAAAGGGATTGCAATTAAATAGAACGTGAAATCTGCCATGTGCTACCGCCCGGAAGTTGATCGGCTAGCTGTATGTTGGCCTGGGGGCAGGCCGAGCTGCATTGGGCCACCACATCGCGAGCACAACCTTCGCATTGCCCGCACTGGGTGGCAACACCCAATTCAAACTGGATCTCGTCAAAACCCATGCCAGCGCTGGCGTGGCGAGCGATGTCGCGGTCTGAGATTTTCCGGCAAATGCAAATAATCATGAACTGGCTTGCTGGTTTGTTGAAAGAACCATATTTATTATAAATGCGAATCTGTCGCATTTGCAACAACTTTTCTTATTTTACGAATTCAAAGCGGAGGAACCGGGCTTGCCAACAGCCTTGCGGTCTTGCCAATGCGCCAGCGCAAGCCAGACAGTCGGCAGCACCACCAGAGCCAGCGAAATCATCTGCGCAGTCAGACCTTCGGCCAGGTCTTCTGTGGCGGCGTGCCACCAGGCGTTGTCAATGCCAGGAATGGAGCCTGACTCGGTGAACTCATGCAGCGCGTACACCACCAACTGGATTGCAAAAATAACCATGAAGCAGGCTGTAACCCGAAAAAAGCGGCCCAAATCAACCGCCTTGCCATAACGCACCCAAGCCCATGCAATCACTACTGCCAAACCCAAGCCGAACGCGCCGCCCCAAACCATGTAGCGCAGCTCTGCGCTGGTTGCCAGCGCTGCCAGCATGGTGGCGGTTTCAACGCCTTCACGGCCGACCATGAAGAGCGTAAAACCAAACACCGCAGCCCAAGCTTTGGAACCATCCAGCACGCTGGCCTGCTCGAGTTGGGCAGTGATTTTGTTGCCCATGGTTTTTCCCGCCTGCATCATGTGCATCACGCACCAGATGACTGCCGCGGCGGCCAGCAGCGCCATGATGCCTTCTGCCAGGGGCGACATGGCCCCAATGCGTGACAAAACAATCCCAAGACCGATGGACAGAACAAGTGCCACAGCGAGCCCGCTACGAATTGCCGAAAGCAGATGGTCGCGCCCGGAGCGGCGCAAGTAGAGCGTCGCAATTGCCACCACTAGCAGGGCCTCCAGCCCCTCACGAAAAGCAATCAAGAGTGTTTGAAACATGGTTCACCTTGGTACGTTGGTCGAAAAAAAGTCACTAAGCAGGCGCTTGACCAGCCAGGCCAGCGGTTTCAAGGCGCCGGGCGTCCACGTCAGCTGCAGCGCCACCGCCATGGCGCTGGCAGTGGTCAGCAAAATCCACAGCACGCTGCCAAAACCAGCGCCTTGCGCCGCAATGCAAGCCGGCAGCGCGAAACAGACTGCTATTAATCCAATAGCTGCTTGCGCCCGTATAAACTGGTCAAAAGGCCTTAATGATGGGTAAAAAAAGCCAAAATGACGCTCTTGGGCAAGCGCCAGCAGCCCACAACCCAGCCAGGTGAGCAATATGGCGATGGACAGCCAACAAAGCGATTCTTCAGGCATGGCTTGTGTCTCGTTGTAGTGGCTTGGCGACTGCTTGTGGCGCTTTGGGCTGAGCCATTGCACCGTTAGCGCGCAACCTGCGCACGGCGACCCACGCCAGGCTAGCGGCGGTTAGCAGGGCCAAGTCCATGCCCGCGACCGCCCACATGCCTTGCTGCAAACTGGCAGCCAGGTGGTGCCGAGTAGTAAGCCAGTTCAACAGCACGGCCAGCACCGCTAAAAACCCAATGGCAACAGCCTGCCCGCGCCAGGCGCAGCGCCCGCGCAGGCCTGCATGGGCCAACGTGGCAAGCCACACGCCATAAAAAGCCCACATTTCAAGCGTAGCGCGGCCATAGCCACCAACACTGGCACCTGCTGGCAGCAGCCGGTTGGCAATAAAGAACGCCAGCGTAGCCATGATGATGCCGGGTACGGTGAACACCGTCAGTGCCTCAACCACCCGAACGCCAGCCAATCCGTGTTTGGCGTGGCTGGTGCGGCGGCTTTCCAGCCAAAACAAGAAACCGGTGGCGATCATGATGCAGCCAGACAAGCCCCCTAAAAAGTACAACCAGCGCAGTGTCCAGTGGTCAAACAGCACGCGGTGTGCCCCCGCCGTGAAACGCTGCACCGCCATCACGGGTGCTGCTTCAAAGCGTTTGAGGACTTTGCCGGTGGCCGCGTCCAGGTAAATCTGGTCGAGATTCATCGTTACTTCACTCGCGTAGCTGCGGCGCAGCTCGACGTAGCTGTTGGCATCGCCCGGCAGCCAAACGCGCACAAAGTCCGCCTTGCCGCCCGGCCACTGCTTTTCGGCGCTTGCCAACATCGCATCTAGCGACGCAGCACTTTGCGCGGGCTGGTTGGCTTTGGCGCGTTTGTACTGGCCGTAAGCTTCGGCGGTGAAAGCCTTTTTGCTCTCTTCAACGCTTTTAGCCTGCGGGTACTGCCCCATGTGGGCACTTGGCCAGTACAAGGCGAATAGCAAAATAACGCCGCTTAAAGGCATTAAAAAGTGAAACGGCAGGGCCAGCACACCCATCAGGTTGTGCAGGTCCAGGCTGGCGCGCTGCATTTTCTTTTTCGGCCTGAAGGTAAAAAAATCGGCAAATATTCGCCTGTGCGTTACCACGCCACTGACCACCATCAGCAGCATCGCCATGCCCGCCAGGCCGACCAGCCATTCGCCCAAGTCCACCCACTTGATGTGCAGCGTGTAGTGAAACGGGAAGATAAAACCCGTGCCAGCCAGCGTGTCCGCATCGGCTAGCACCGCACCGGTTTGTGGGTGCAAAAACCTGCGCTCGAATGCTTTTGTGGCTTCGTTACGCCAGCGCAGCTCAATGGCGGGTACGCGCTCGGACGGCAGCCGAAAAAACCACTGCGGTGCGCCTTTGGCAAGTTGCATAGCCTCGCCCGTTACGGCGCCGTCCAGCTTGATGGGCGCCTGGCCTGAAGAGGCGGCAAGCCGCGTGGCGGGCATCATCCAGCGGTCAATTTCCCGGTCAAAAACGCTCAACGTGCCCATCCAGAAAATCACAAAAATCAGGCTGCCCAGCACCACACCCGCCCAGGTGTGCAGCGCGTTCAATGATTTGCGAAAAGCAGGTTTTGAATTTGTTTGCATGAATATTTTTGGCACTACCGGGCCAACAGCAGCAGGCCGTACGCCGCTCCCGAGCTAGCAACCAAACCCGCCCAAAGCGTGTGCAGCCTGATGGTGCTAAAAGCCCACACCAACACGACCAGATACATCAAAAAGCCGGCCATCGAGGCACTGACAATTGCTTCGGTGCGCGGCATGTCAGCTTGCACCAGCAGCGCCGTCAGCAGCGCCACCAGCAAGGCCGTCAACCCGTAGCCGCCAAGAACAGCGCCAGTGATGCGGAGGGCCAGTTTGACCAGCTTCATGGGTAATCAGTTGGTCTTGCCCAATGGTGCCGCTGGTGGTGCCGACTGTGGTGCCGCCATCGGCGCCATGCCCTCGGCCTGCACCACGGTAAGCGATGTAACGAAGCTCGCGCGGTCGTACTTCTCACCTGCGCGTTCGCCTGGCCCGTCGGCGTGTTTCAGCTCCAGCACATAGCTGCCTTTCCAAGGCATTTTCAACGTCAATTTGCCTTCCTCATCTGCCTTCAGCGTCTTGCCCCAGCCAGACGCGGCGATTAATTCCACCTTGGCTTTGGGCAGCGGCTTTCCTTTGTAAATGGCTTGCACTTCAATGCCATCAGCATTTTGTTTGCCAGTGGGCACCAGGTCCAATGTCAGCCTGGCATCTTGTCTGCCGTTGTCGGTTATCAGACGGGCAGCGGGCACATACAGGCTGCGCAAGGTTTTGTCGCCATCCTTCCTGTCGGCGATGGGATACGCCGCGTCTTCAGCGACCAGCGATTCGCCCTTCGCGGCTACAGCGGAGAGTGCAAAGCCGTTGCTGGTTTTGGCAATAGTCAGCGCTTCAGTGCCCTTGCCAGAGACTTTCTGCGCGGTGGGCTTGCCAAAGTTATCCAGGCGGCCTGGTGAGACTTCGCGAAGGTTGTCTGCAAACTCACCAAAATACAGCGTGGCCTGGTTGCCGTCCTGCTCAATCCACACATGATGGGCTTGCGCCTGGGTTTGACCTAGCAGCAGCACGCTGGTGACTAACGCGATAGATTTGAAAGCGGGCAGGGCGATGTTCAAGTGGTTCATGAAAAAGTTGCTTTTCAATAGTTGCTTTTTGAAATTTAAAACTTGTATTTCAGGGCCACCTGCAACTCGCGCGGTGCGCCGGGCAAGATCAGGTTGTCCACACTGCCGTGGCTGGATACGTGGTATTTTTTATTGGTGGCATTTTTCAGGTTCACGCCAATCTCATACTGTGCGGCGCTGTAGCTGGCGGCAAGGTCGGCAGTCAGGTAGGCCGGCAGCGTCACCCGGTTGCTCAGCGAGGTGAACCGCTCGCCGACGTAGCTCAGGCCGCCGCCGACTTTAAAGCCGCCATCCAGCGTTTTCATGCCCCATAAAAAAGCCGAACGGCGCGGGGTAAGGGACGGGACTTTTCCAAGGGCCGGTATGGCCACCACGGGTATTTGCTGCGAATTGACAGTGGCCACGGACTGCACCATCTTGCCGTCCATGTAGCTGTAACCGCCGCTGATGTCCCAGCGGTACGGCAGGCGGCCATTTATGCTGACCTCCAGCCCGTTGGTGCGCTGCGTGCCTGCGTTGATTGACAGGAGCGGGTTGCTAGGGTCGGTGTTTTTGATGTTGGTGCGCTGCAGGTTAAACAACGCAGCGTTCACACTCAATGCGCTGTCTAAAAAATCGATCTTGCTGCCAATTTCAAGGTTGCGCGTGATTTCTGGTGCGTTGGCGGTGTTGTTGGCTGCCAGCGCAAAGGTTTCAGCCGAAGGCTGAAAAGAGCGGCTGTACGACAGGTAATAAGACTGCGAATCGCTCGGTTGCCACACCAGCCCGGCACGGGGGCTGAAGCTCTTGTCGGTTCGCTCCAGCGGGGCCAGCGTTCTTTCAAACCCGGTGCGTTGTTTGAACTGGTCAAACCGCACGCCAACCAGCGCTTTCCAGTCTTTGGCCAGCGTCACCTGGTCTTGAATGTACAGCCCCAAAATGTCTTGCAGCGTATTGTTGGGGATGGCCGAATTCGCATTGCGCTGCGCTGCGGTAAACGCTGGCACCAGCACCGTACCCGGGTTAAAAATCGGCACAGTAGCAATCGTGCCAGCGGTGATGGATTGCGCACGGCGCTTTTGCTGGCCGACTTCTGCACCAAACAAAATCTCATGCTTCATGGCGCCCAGATTGGTTTTGTAGGTGAAGTCGGTTTGGTTGAACCATCCCGATTCGTCCCGCAAAATCGCGCTGCGGCTGAGCTGAATCGTCAGCGCAACCGGGTTCGTCTGGCCGTTGGACAGCGTGTTGAAACGGTCCAGCTCATAGTCGTAGAGCCGGGTGGTGTTCTTGACGCTGAAGACACCATTAAAGCGGTGCTCCAAAACGGCTGCGTACGAGCTTACTTTGCTGGTGCTGGTGTCATCGTCGCGTGCACGGCTGGAGCCGTAGTAGGTGCTGATCGGCACATCAACGGGTTTGCCGTTCAAGGCCGGAATGCCAAAGTCAGTTACCCGCTTGTCTTTTGCGTTGGTGTATTGCAAAAGTAATTTGGTGTTGGCGCTGAAGTTCAATGCCAACGACGGCGCAATGCTGTAGCGTTCAATAAACTGCTGGTCTCTGTAGCTGCCCGAGTCTTCTTTGGCCACATTGAGCCTGAAGGCCGCCGCCTCGCCGAGCGGCGTGTTTACGTCGGCTGACAGCCGCTTCAAGCTGTTGCTGCCAAGGTTCAGCGTGACGTCACCAGTGGTTTCACCAAAAACAGGTTTTTTGGTGATTCGGTTGATCAGCCCGCCGGAGGAGCCGCGGCCGTACAGCACTGCTGATGGCCCTTTGAGCACCTCGATCCGCTCAATGTTTGACAAGTCCCGAAAATACAGCGCGTCGTCCCGCACACCGTCTACAAACTGGTCTGCAATGGCGCTGAAACTGCGGATAAAAACCTGGTCCCGCTGCCCGTCGCCATGGCTCAAGGCAACGCCGGGCACGTTTTTAAGCGCGTCTTCCATCGACCTGGCCGCCTGGTCTTGCAAAAGCTGTTTGGGAATGACGTTCACCGACTGCGGAATGTCCCGCAGCGCGGCGCTGCTCTTGGTGGCCGTGCTGCTCAAAGCTGGCGAATAAGCGGCGTCAGCGTTGGACTTGACGGTGACCGCTGGCAGGGTCTGGCCGGTCTGGCCGTGCGCCAATTGCGCGGCGCAAAGTGCAATCGGGGTAAATGTGAAAAGTGCTACTATTTTAATAGCTGCTTGCGCCCGATTTGGTTGCGCTAGAGGCCCATTTGATGCTGAAAAAGCAGTGTTTTTGAAGGTTTTGGTTGCCACGGTACGTTGGTAGTCAGAAGGTTTATTGCTAGCTTGAACGTGTCCCGTTGTTGGCTTGCTGATGTCTAAAGTGTAAACCAGTAATGCGAATCATTGTTATTTGGAGGTGTTAAAAAACCGACGGCTGTCGGTTTTGCCACTGTGCTTTGATGTCGCAACAGGTCTTTAGTCCAATTCACCCATCTGGCTTTGCAAGTAATTCGGCAGCCCAACTTTGCCGATCAAATCGATCTGCGTTTCCAAAAAGTCAATGTGCTCTTCGGTGTCGTGCAGGATGTTTTTCAGCAAATCGCGCGAGACGAAGTCGTGCACTGACTCGCAGTAAGCAATACCCGCCTTGATAGTGGCTTGCGCGCCCATCTCAGACTTCAAATCGCAGGCCAATGCTTCGGGTGCGTTCTCGCCCACCAGCAATTTGCTCATGTCCTGCAAATTGGGCAGGCCGTCCAGCATGAATATGCGGTCCATCAGCTGGTCAGCGTGCTTCATCTCGCCGATGGATTCCGAATATTCTTTTTTGGCTAGCCTGTCCAGGCCCCAGTGCTTGAACATGCGGTAGTGCAAGAAATACTGGTTAATCGCAGTCAGCTCGTTTTTAAGCTGCGCCTGCAGGTGGGTGATAACTTGTGCGTCGCCTTTCATGGCTGCTCCTTTGTTGTTTAAGCGCAGTATTTTGCATGCAGCTTGCCTGAACATAAAGAAATAAATGCAGGAGCCCCCGCAGCAGCGGTGTGGGTGCCTTTGCGTGTAAGACGCGTTCTTGATTCGCAGCGCAATCGGTCGGTTTTTTGCGCTGGCAGCGGATATCGTTGCTGGCCAACATTGACATTAACTCGCCGGTTGGGGCTGGTTTTGTTTTTTAACTTTTCTGGCCGCTGATGAGCAAGTGCGCAGCAACAGTTTTGGCTGCGCTAGCAATAGGTGCTGTAACAACTACTACCAGTTAGGTGGGTAAAAGTTCGAGTCTACCTGGCCCATGCGCTGGCGCAAGTATGGGAAGGCAACGGCGCAACGCAGGCGCATCGGTTGCTGCTGGACGAGCCCGCCGAAGTGCTTGACTTGCAGCAACAGCACCGAATGATGCAACTGGTACGCACGTGAGCGCAAACGCAAGGCAACGGCGTGGTGGCAGTACTGCACGATTTGAAGCTGGCGCTGCGTTACATCGACCGCACCGTGTAGCTGACTGGAGGCGAGTTTGTGGCCCAAGGAAAAACGCAGCAGTTGTTAACGCCTGAGCGCATTGGCAGCGTCTGGGGTTCAGCAGCGCACCCGGTGCCGCGGGACGGGTTGCGGGAGTACCTTTTTGAGTCCGTCCAGGCTAGTAACGCGCTATATTTTCAATAGCCTTTTGCGCCCGTATCTATTGGCCTAGAGGCATAAAAAAAACCGCCAAAAAGAGTTTTTTCAGCGGCTTTTATCTTTTGGCATTGAGGCGGGTATTACGCAGGCACCGATATCCGCATCAAATGGTCAAAGGCGCCCAGCGCAGCTTTGGCGCCGTCGCCAGCGGCGATGATGATTTGCTTGAACGGCACTGTAGTTGCGTCGCCTGCTGCAAACACGCCGGGCACCGAGGTTTGGCCTTTGGCATCCACAATAATTTCGCCGTGCTTGCTCAAGTCCACTACGCCTTTCAGCCAGTCGGTATTGGGCACCAGGCCAATTTGAATGAACACACCTTCAAGGTCTACTGTGTGCACTGTGTCGGTGGCGCGGTCTTTGTAGACCAGCGCGTTGACTTTTTCAACGCCTGTGATCTCTGTGGTTTGCGCGTTGGTAATCACCGTCGCGTTGGCCAGGCTGTGCAGCTTGCGTACCAAAATTGCGTCAGCCCGCAGTGCGGTGTCGTATTCAATCAACGTGACGTGGCCCACTACTCCGGCCAGGTCAATGGCTGCTTCAACGCCTGAATTGCCGCCGCCAATCACCGCCACGTGCTTGCCTTTGAACAGCGGCCCGTCGCAGTGCGGGCAGTAGGCAACGCCCTTGTTTTTAAATTCGCGCTCACCAGGCACATCGATGTTCTTCCAGCGGGCGCCGGTTGAAATAACCACCGATTTGCTCTTCAAGGTGGCGCCGCTTTCCAGCTTGATTTCAATCAGGTCGTTGGAAGGCCCAGTGTTTAAAACAATCTGCTTGGCGCGCTGCATGTTCATGATGTCAACGTCGTAGCCGCGCACTTGTTGCTCAAGCGCCAGGGCAAATTTCGGGCCGTCGGTTTCCTTGACTGAAATGTAGTTTTCAATGGCAAGTGTGTCCAGCGTTTGGCCGCCAAAGTTTTCGCTGACCACACCCGTGCGAATGCCCTTGCGCGCCGCGTACACGGCAGCTGCTGCTCCAGCAGGCCCACCGCCGACCATTAGCATGTCAAACGGCTCTTTGGCATCGATTTTTTTGGCTTCGCGCTCAACGCCGCTGGTGTCAATTTTGGCCAGAATTTCTTCGAGGCTCATGCGGCCCTGATTGAATTCGGTACCGTTCAAATACACGGTGGGCACAGCCATGATCTGGCGTGCATTGACCTCATCCTGGAAGAGCGATCCATCGATCATGGTGGTGCGAATGCGCGGGTTTTGTATCGCCATCAGGTTCAATGCCTGCACCACGTCGGGGCAGCTGTGGCAGCTGAGCGATACATAAACTTCAAAATCAAAATCGCCCTCAAGCGAGCGGATCTGCTCCAGCACTTCTGGCTCGACTTTCGGCGGGTAGCTGCCGGTTTGCAGCAGTGCCAAAATGAGTGACGTGAACTCATGGCCCATCGGCAGGCCAGCAAAGCGCGGGCCAGTGTTTTCGCTCGGGCGATTCACGCTAAAAGATGGCTTGCGCAGGTTGTCAGCCCGGCTTTCAGTCACTGTGACCAAAGCAGACGATTCAGCCACATCTTTGAGCAGGGATTTCATCTGGCCAGAGGCCTCAGAGTCGTCCAGCGAGGCCACTATTTCGATTGGCGTAGTGGCGCGTTCGAGGTAGCTTTTCAATTGGGCTTTGGTGGCGTCGTCGAGCATGGCAGTTTCAACTTTCAGTAGCGGTTTTGGGTAGAGTGGGAACAAAAAAGCCCGGAGCAGCACACCTTGTGCACCACGCCCGGGCTCTTGAATGGATAGGCGATTAAATCTTGCCGACGAGGTCAATAGACGGAGCGAGCGTCTTGGCGCCTTCGTTCCACTTGGCAGGGCAAACCTCGCCCGGGTGGGCAGCTGTGTACTGGGCGGCTTTTAGCTTGCGCAGGGTTTCTTTCACGTCGCGTGCAATTTCGTTGGAATGCACTTCAGCGGTTTTGATCACGCCTTCAGGATTGATCACGAACGTGCCGCGCAGTGCCAGG
>JANNCT010000079.1:0-4162 GCA_031386895.1 Polaromonas sp. | reverse complement strand
TTTTAAACTTGCTCACCATGAACGAATCTGAACCTAAAAAACACCCGCCCCTTCGCCCACTGCCGAACTTTATTTTTGCCAGCCGCTGGCTGCAACTGCCTCTGTATATCGGCTTGATCGCCGCGCAAGCGGTGTACGTGGTGCACTTCATGGTAGAGCTCAAGCACCTGATTTACGCCGCCTTTGGCAGTCTGCCTGACCTGCAGGCCTTGATCACCAGCATTGGCTACAAAACCACCGTGCCGATCACCATGCTGAACGAAACCGTCATCATGCTGGTGGTGCTGGCGTTGATTGACGTGGTGATGATTTCCAACCTGCTCATTATGGTGATTGTGGGCGGCTACGCCACTTTTGTCAGCCGCATGGACCTCGATGGCCACCCCGATCAGCCAGAGTGGCTAAGTCACGTCAATGCTTCAGTGCTCAAAGTCAAGCTGGCTACCGCCATCATCGGCATCAGCTCCATTCATTTGTTAAAAACTTTTATCAACGCTGACAACTACACCGACCGGGTACTGATCGCGCAAACCGTTATTCACATTGCGTTTTTACTCTCGGCACTGGCGATTGCTTACACCGACAAGGTCATGTCGAGCATTGCGGCTCAAAAGCATTGATCGGGCAAATGTCGTGCTCTTAGGGGTGCGTCATTTTTGCCGGGATGACCCAAGCATCAAACTCCTCACCCGTGACATGACCCGACGCCACAGCCGCCACGCGCAGGCTGCTGCCGTCCGTATGGGCTTTTTTGGCGATGAAGGCAGCTTTGTCGTAACCGATGTGCGGGTTGAGCGCAGTCACCAGCATGAGCGACGCGCCCACCAGCTCTGCAATGCGGTTGTGGTTAGGCTCAATGCCCACCGCGCAGTGGGTGTTAAAACTGGTCAGCCCATCGGCCAGCAGCCGCACGCTTTGCAGAAAGTTGTGCGCAATCATTGGCCTGAAGACGTTCAGCTCGAAGTTGCCCGACGCACCGCCAAAATTGATAGCAACGTCATTGCCAAACACCTGCGCACACAGCATGGTGAGCGCTTCGCTCTGCGTCGGGTTGACTTTGCCGGGCATGATGGACGAGCCAGGCTCGTTTTCAGGAATGCTCAACTCGCCAATGCCGCTGCGTGGCCCGCTGGCCAGCCACCTGATGTCGTTCGCGATTTTCATGGCGCTGGCAGCCAGCGTCTTCAATGCTCCATGGGCATGCACCTCCGCATCACATGACGCCAACGCTTCAAATTTGTTTGGCGCTGTGACAAACGGCAGCGCAGTGAGGTCTGCCAGTTCACTGGCTACCGCTACCGCATAGGTTTTAGGTGCGTTCAGGCCAGTGCCCACCGCCGTGCCGCCAAGCGCCAGTTCATACAAATGCGGCAAGGCGGCGTGCAGGTGCTTTTCACCTTGCTCCAGCTGCGCCACATAGCCTGAAAACTCTTGTCCCAACGTAAGCGGTGTGGCGTCTTGCAAGTGGGTGCGGCCAATTTTGACGATGCTTGCGAACGCATGCGCTTTTTGCGCCAGAGTGGTACGCAGCTTTTCAATAGCTGGCAGCAGCCTTTCAGTGATGCCAACCACCGCAGCGATGTGCATTGCGGTGGGAAACACATCGTTTGATGACTGGCTGCGGTTTACGTCGTCATTCGGGTGCACCAAACGGCGCTCCCCGCGCGGGCCACCCATCAGTTCGCTCGCACGATTAGCCAACACTTCATTGACGTTCATATTGGTTTGCGTGCCCGAGCCGGTTTGCCACACCACCAAGGGGAATTCATCCGCATGTTGCCCGGCGATCACCTCATCAGCGGCGGCGACTATGGCCTGCGTGATGGCGTCACTCTGCAAGCCCAGAGCGTGGTTGACGATGCTCGACGAGCGCTTGATTTGCGCCAGCGCACGAATGATTTCTCTCGGCATCAGCTCGCCCGAAATATCGAAGTTTTGCAGCGAGCGCTGGGTTTGCGCGCCCCAAAGACGCGCGGCGCTGACCTGAATGGCACCGAAGCTGTCGGTCTCGGTTCTGCTAGCTGCGGGTGGGCTGGTCGGGGTATCGTCAGGGCTGGTCATGGCGGAGCCTCAATGGTTGCGATGATTGACCAGTATGCGCGAAACCGCTGAGGCGACTGTAACTGGCCAGGAAACGAGTTTTACCAAAGTTAAAACAGCCTGTATCCACAACAAAAAAGGGCCACATGTGCGGCCCTTTCCTCTTTCAAACTGACGCGGACAATCAGCGCGGCACGGTGTAATTTACCGGTACCCAGGTGTAGGTTTTACCGTTGGCCCGCACGCGGCCCAAGCCAGGAAACGCAATGTGCGTGGCACCCACCAAGTAGGCGCCCTTGACTGCATCGTCGTAGGCTTTTTTGCGCGCACCTGCTGCCATTTTGTGGTCGGTGTCGAATTGAATCGTTACTTTCGGGTCGTCAAACTGCACGGCGGCAACGTGAATCAAATCGCCCCAGAGCACCAGCTTTTGGCCTTTGCTTTCGACCACATAAGTGCTGTGGCCAGCGGTGTGACCGCGGGTGGCAATTGCCTTGATACCGGGCACCAGATCGGTCGCGCCGTCAAAGCCGGAGAACTTGCCCGCTTTTACATACGGGTTAAGGGACACCATGGCACCCTGAAAGAAGCCTTTTGAATCGGCGGGTGCCTTGTCAAGATTAGCCTGGCTAAGCCAAAACTCGGCGTCGCGCTTGTCAGCCCGCACAACAGCGTTCGGAAAAGCCATTTTTTCGCCATCCATCAGGCCGCCGACGTGGTCAGGGTGCATGTGGGTAATGTAAATTTCATCAACCTGCTCTGGCTGGTAGCCAGCGGCCTTCAGGTTAGCGAGCAAGTTGCCCAGCGTCGGGCCAAACAGTTTGGCAGCGCCGGTGTCAATCAGCACCAGCTTGCTGCCGGTGTTGATCAGGTAGCTATTTACGGAGGTTTCAAGCGGCGCAGAGACAAAGTTCTTGTCCAGCGCCTTCTTGATTTTGGCGGGCGTGGTGTCAGTGAGCAGTTTGTCCACTGGCAAATTGACAGTGCCATCAGACAGCGCGGTAACTTCAAAATCACCCAGCATGATGCGGTGAAAACCAGCCGCCTGGGTTTTAACCATGGGTGCAGCCGCGTGGGCGGTGCCCACAACGCCCGAACCCAGGGTGGTGGCGCTAAATGCCGCAATCAGTGCGGCGCGAAGAATGTTTTTTCTAATTTGCATGGTTTTTTTGTGAGTTTTGTATGAATTTTGCAGGGGTTTATTCGTGACTATGGCTCGGAAGATGGCGCCAAAACGACCAAGGTTTCGGCTCAGCGCCCATCCACGCGCCCCGAAAGACACCGCATGTAATGCCGTCTTGCTTGCAGCACAGCTAAAAACCCGCGCTTTACCAGCTGACCCAACAGGCTCGCGGATAATCTGCCCGAAACTTGACCAATACCACCGCCATGACCAACAGCCAACAAAAAACCACACCGACAACGATTAAACAAGCCGACTTGATCGAGTCCGTTGCCGCCGCCCTGCAATACATCAGCTACTACCACCCGGCCGACTACATTGCCCACCTGGCGCGCGCCTATGAGGCTGAGCAAAGCCCCGCCGCAAAAGACGCCATCGCCCAAATTTTGACCAACAGCCGCATGAGCGCCACTGGCCAGCGCCCGATTTGCCAGGACACCGGCATCGTCAATGTATTCTTGAAAATCGGCATGGACGTGCGCTGGGACGGCTTTACCGGCTCGGTCGATGATGCAGTGAACGAAGGCGTGCGCCGCGGCTACAACCACCCCGACAACACGCTGCGCGCCTCCGTGGTGGCCGACCCGCACTTTGACCGCAAAAACACCAAGGACAACACCCCTGCCGTGATTTTTACCGAACTGGTGGCAGGCAATACGTTTGAGGTCACAGTGGCAGCCAAAGGCGGTGGCAGCGAGAACAAAAGCAAGCTGGCGATGCTGAACCCCGGCGACAGCATTGTTGACTGGGTGCTGAAAACCGTGCCCACCATGGGCGCAGGCTGGTGCCCGCCGGGCATGCTGGGCATTGGCATTGGCGGCACGGCCGAACATTGTGTGCTGCTGGCCAAGCAGGCGCTGATGGAACCTATCGATATGGGGCCGCTGAAGGCGCGCGGCCCGCAGAACGATATCGAGGCAATGCGGATCGAGATTTTTG
>JANNCT010000059.1:0-21652 GCA_031386895.1 Polaromonas sp. | reverse complement strand
CCCTCGAAATCGTTTACGACACGGTCTGATCGTGGATTCGGCCACCCCTTCCCGCGAAACTGATCGCATCGATCTTAGCGCTCCTGAAGCGCAGGGTGCTGGCTGCCATGCCGGTGCCGATACGATGCATGAAGCCGCGTCCAAGGCCGGAAAATCTGAAATTCTTGATCGTTATGCGGCTGATTATCCCAAGGGCCCGCATGATCAGCCACAGTCAATGTGCCCGGCATTCGGATCGCTACGCGTGGGGCTTCGGATGCGGCGCACCGCGACGGTGTTGTCGGGTTCAGCGTGCTGCGTTTATGGACTGACCTTCACATCGCACTTCTACGGCGCGCGCCGCACGGTCGGCTATGTGCCGTTCAGCTCGGAAACCCTGGTTACCGGCAAGCTGTTCGAAGACATTCGCGATGCCGTGCACGATCTTGCTGATCCGGCGCTGTACGACACGATCATCGTCACCAACCTGTGTGTGCCAACCGCTTCGGGCGTGCCGCTGCAGTTGCTGCCTGATCAGATCAACGGCGTCCGCGTGATTGGCATCGACGTTCCCGGTTTCGGCGTGCCAACGCATGCCGAGGCGAAGGATGTGCTGGCGGGCGCAATGCTGTCCTATGCGCGAAAAGAAGCCGAACAAGGCCCGGTCGCAGCGCCCAAGGTGCGGCCTGATCGCCCGACCGTCACGCTGTTGGGGGAGATGTTCCCCGCTGACCCACCGGGAATCGGCATCATGCTGGAGCCATTGGGCCTGGCCGCTGGCCCCGTTGTGCCAACGCGCGAATGGCGCGAGCTATATTCCGCGCTGGATTGCGCCGTGGTTGCCGCGATCCATCCCTTTTACACCGCCAGCGTGCGTGAATTTGATGCGGCTGGCCGCAAAGTTGTCGGTTCTGCGCCAGTGGGTTACGAAGGCACAGAGGCGTGGTTGCAAGCCATCGGTGAGGCAACCAATATTGCGCAAAGCGAAATTGATGCCGCTAAAAACAAGTTCTTGCCGGCGATCAAGGCAGTGCTGGGCAAAACGCCGATCAAAGGCCGCATCACGTTGAGTGGCTATGAAGGCTCTGAATTGCTGGTGGGCCGCCTCCTGATTGAAAGCGGCGCCGACCTGCGTTACGTTGGTACCGCTTGCCCACGTACGGCCTGGAATGAGCTTGACACGCAGTGGCTGCAAAGCAAAGGCGTGATGGTGCAGTTCCGCGCAACGCTGGAGCAAGACCTGGCCGCCATGCATGAATTCAAGCCTGACCTGGCCATCGGCACCACGCCGATTGTTCAAGCGGCCAAAGAGCTCACCATTCCGTCGCTGTACTTCACCAACCTGATTTCAGCGCGCCCATTGATGGGCCCTGCAGGCGCAGGTTCGTTAGCCACTGTGGTCAACGCTGCAATTGGCAACAAAGGTCGCTTTGATGAAATGAAAGAGTTTTTCGGCTCTGTTGGTACCGGCCACGCCACCGGCGTGTGGGAAAGCGCCCAAGGCATACCGCAAGACCGCCCGGATTTCAAAGCTGATCAGCGCCGCCAGGCCATCAAGATGGCCAAAAAGCGCAAAGCAGAGGAAATGGTCTGACATGCTGGTACTAGACCACGATCGTGCGGGCGGGTATTGGGGTGCGGTGTATGTTTTCACCGCCATCAAAGGCCTGCAGGTAGTCATTGACGGCCCGGTGGGTTGCGAGAATTTGCCCGTCACGTCCGTGTTGCATTACACCGACGCGTTGCCGCCGCATGAGCTGCCAATCGTCGTCACCGGCTTGGCTGAAGAGCAGCTTGGGCGGGAGGGTACCGAGGGTTCAATGCGCCGCGCGCACGCTGCGCTTGACCCCGATCTGCCATCAGTTGTTGTCACCGGCTCTATCGCCGAAATGATTGGTGGCGGCGTGACGCCAGCTGGAACGAACATTCAACGTTTCTTGCCCCGCACCATCGATGAAGACCAGTGGCAGTGCGCCAACCGGGCGATGTTCTGGTTGTGGTCGGAGTATGGCTTGAAGCATGTCCCGGCGCGCAAGCCCGCATCGGAACGCGCAGTGGGCGAAAAGCCGAGAGTCAACATCATTGGCCCGAGCTACGGCACATTCAATTGCCCAAGTGACCTGGCGGAAATTCGCCGCCTTGTGCAGGGCATTGGTGCAGAGATCAACATGGTTTTCCCCCTCGGGAGCCACCTGGCCGATGTATCGCGCCTGGTTGAAGCCGATGTCAACATTTGCATGTACCGCGAATTTGGCCGCATGCTGTGCGAGGCGCTGGAACGGCCTTACCTGCAGGCACCCATTGGCCTGCACAGCACAACCAAATTTTTGCGCAAGCTAGGCGAGCTGCTCGGGCTTGACCCGGAGCCATTCATTGAGCGAGAAAAACACACCACCATCAAACCGATTTGGGATTTGTGGCGGTCGGTGACCCAAGACTTTTTTGCGACTGCCAGCTTTGCTGTGGTGGCCAGTGAAACCTACACGCGCGGCATTCGCCATTTTCTTGAAGACGAGATGGGTCTGCCTTGCAACTTTGCGATTGCACGTTGCCCGGGCGCAAAAACCGACAACGCAGAAGTGCGCAGACTGACCGCCAGCAAAACGCCGCTGGTGATGTACGGCAGCTACAACGAACGCATTTATCTGGCGGAATGCGGTGGTGGCGGCATGATGAAAGCGACGTTTATTCCGGCTTCATTTCCTCTGCCGATTATTCGCCGTCACACCGGCACGCCTTTCATGGGTTATGCCGGCGCTACCTACCTGATTCAAGAGTTTTGCAACGCCCTGTTTGACGCGCTGTTCCACATCTTGCCGTTGGGCACCGAGCTTGACAAGATTGATTCGACACCGAGCCGTGTCAATGCTGATAAACCGATCTCGTGGAGCACAGAAGCCCACGCGCTTTTAGAAGAGTTGATCGAGGCCGAGCCAGTACTGGTGCGCATCTCGGCAGCCAAACAGATGCGTGACCGCGCTGAGCGCGACGCACGCCAATCTGGCCGCTCAAGTGTTGAGGCGGGCCGGCTTACAGAATTGTTCGGACATTCAAAAGCTGGGGCGGCGGCATGACCTGCACTGCTTTGATTTTGAGTTTCCCTACAAGCATCCAGAATTTTCTGGGTGCAAGTTCGTCGCAACGCTCGCGTTGTGGCAATTCGTTCCTTGCTTTCGGGCAGGGTAGTCGCCGCAAGGCGTGTCAAGAAAGGTATTGATCATGAATCAAAGTACGAGTCCATCAGGTTTGTCTGATGCAGAGTGCCAGGAATTCCACAAGTACTACATCCAGGGTTACGTGCTGTGGGGCGTTGGTGCTCTGATTGCACACAGCCTGGTGTGGATCTGGCGTCCCTGGTTCTAAGAACCACCCCACGGAGATAAATATGACTTATTCACATGCGCACCAACCGAACAGTGCTTTCGAGGCCCCCATCAAGGAGTTTCGATACCTGTACGTTGTGCTCTTCTGTGTCTTTTTATTGCTTGCAATGATGGGCCAGATGATGTTCATGGATTGGCGTACCTGGCTGCCAGGGGCAGAAGGCACACGTCCAATGTATGAAAGCGTGAAGTCCGCTGTGTATACCGTGATCTCTCAACTTAGCTAACTAAAGGAAATATTATGTGGCGTATGTGGCGTATGGTAGATCCCCGCAAGGCGATCATCTTGACAGGCTTAATGATTGCCTTCATTTCAACGAGCATCCATCTGATTCACATCAGTGGTGATCGTTACAACATCAACACGTGGCACCCTGACACAGTCAAGGCCGCGAAAGCTGCGAACAACGCAGCAATGCCTCCATCGAAGTAAACGGCGGCATTTTTTGCCACCGGTGTGGTGAGCGAAGTCAGGCTGTTGTAGCCTGCTTCGCACACCCTACCCCAGAATTTGTTTTAACAGTTATTAATCCGAACCACGCCCACGAGCGTGTCGGGCAGAGGAGCCAACATGGCCATGTTGAGTTTTGAAAGAAAGTACCGCGTACGCGGCGGCACCCTCATCGGGGGTGACTTGTTCGACTTTTGGGTCGGTCCGTTTTACGTAGGCTTTTTTGGAATCACTACTGCCTTCTTTGCGGCGCTCGGCACCGCCATGATCATGTGGGGAGCCGCAATGGGCCCGACCTGGAACATGTGGCAAATCAACATTGCTCCTCCAGACATTTCCAATGGGTTGCGCCTGGCGCCCATCATGGCTGGTGGTCTTTGGCAAATCATCACCGTCTGCGCGCTAGGCGCGTTCGTGTCCTGGGCGTTGCGCCAGGTTGAAATTTGCCGCAAGCTCGGCATGGGCTTGCATGTTCCGGTTGCCTACAGCTTTGCCATCTTTGCGTACTTCACGCTGCAGGTTATTCGCCCGGTTTTGATGGGCTCATGGGGCCACGCATTTCCTTACGGCATCTACAGCCACCTGGATTGGGTCAGCAACACGGCATACCAGTACCTGCACTTTCATTACAACCCAGCGCACATGATTGCCGTGACGTTGTTCTTCGCCACCACCTTGTCTTTGTCGCTGCACGGCGCGCTGGTGTTGTCGGCAACCAATCCAGGCAAAGGCCAGGCCGTCAAAACGCCAGAGCACGAAGACACGTTTTTCCGCGATGTGATTGGCTATTCAGTCGGCACGCTGGGCATTCACCGGCTGGGCTTGTTTCTCGCCCTGGCAGCGGTTTGGTTTTCAGCACTTTGCATCGTCATCAGCGGCCCTTTCTGGACCAAAGGCTGGCCTGAATGGTGGGGCTGGTGGTTGAACATGCCGATTTGGGGCCATTAAAAAATACCGAGGAAAATAATCATGGCTGAATATCAAAACCTTTTCACAACCGTCCAACCCGTTGGGCCAGCGTCACCCGGAGTGCCGTTGCCAAGGGAAGATTCGGAGCGCATAGGCCCGCCGTTTTTCGTGCACCTGTTTGGTCGCCTGGGCAACGCACAAGTCGGGCCGGTGTACCTGGGCTGGCTGGGTCTTGCATCAATTATTTGCGGAACCCTGTCTTTTAATATCATCGGCTTCAATATGCTGGCGCAGGTGGACTGGAATCCACTGCAAATGATTCGCCAGTTATTCTGGCTGGCGCTTGACCCGCCGCCTCCAAGTTATGGCCTGAGTATTCCGCCTCTGAACGACGGCGGCTGGTGGCTGGTCGCCGGATTCATGCTGACGTTGTCGCTCATCTTGTGGTGGACGCGCATGTACCGCCGCGCTCGCCAGCTGGGGCTGGGCACGCATGTGGCTTGGGCTTTTGCCGCAGCGATCTGGCTGTTTCTGGTGTGCGGCTTTTTCCGCCCGGTGCTGATGGGCAGCTGGGGCGAGTCGGTTCCATTCGGCATCTTTCCGCACCTCGACTGGACGGCAGCCATATCCCTTCGGTACGGCAACCTGTTCTACAACCCGTTTCATGCACTGTCGATTGTGTTTTTGTACGGTTCAGTGCTGCTGTTTGCCATGCACGGTGCAACGATTCTTGCAGTTGGCCGCTACGGCGGTGAGCGCGAGATTGAGCAGATCATTGACCGCGGTACGGCGTCTGAGCGTGCGGGCCTCTTCTGGCGCTGGACCATGGGCTACAACGCCACGATGGAATCCATTCACCGCTGGGCTTGGTGGTTTGCAGTGCTCTGCCCGCTGGTAGGCGGCATCGGCATCTTGCTGACCGGCACAGTAGTCGACAACTGGTATTTGTGGTCGGTCAAGCACGGCGTCGTTCCGGCTTACCCGGCTGTTTATGTACCCACCATTGACCCCGCCTTGTTGGGAGTAAAACCATGATCATGCACACCACAATCAAACTGTTGTTGGCCAGTACCGTTGCCCTGTTGATTGCAGGTTGCGAGAGGCCGCCGATTGCTGTGTCGCAAACCGGCTACCGCGGCACCGCCATGGCGCAGGTGTACAACCCGCGCACGCTGGCTACCCAGGCTTCGGTCAACACTGCCCCGGCCATTGCCGCGCCGATTGTTGACGTGCCTGGCACCCCCAGAGCTGGCGCAATTTACCAGAACGTCAAAGTGCTGGGCGACCTGAGCGTGGGCGAATTCGCCCGTACCATGTCCGCCATCACGGAGTGGGTAGCGCCGCAGCAAGGTTGCAACTACTGCCACATTGCCGGTAACTTTGCTGACGACAGCGTGTACACCAAAGTGGTGGCCCGCAAGATGCTGCAAATGACGCAGAAGATCAATGCCAGCTGGAAACCGCACGTGGCTGAAACTGGCGTCACTTGCTACACCTGCCACCGCGGCAACAACATCCCTAAAGAAATCTGGTTTGCGCCCACCGCACAAAAATCGGCCGGCGGTTCACTGGGTAATGATTACGGACAAAACCGCGCAGCAACCACGGTGGGTTTGAGCTCGCTGCCGTACGACCCCTACACACCTTATTTTCTTGACAACAAAGAAATTCGTGTGAACGGCAAAGAAGCACTGGCCATGACTGGCAAAGCAGCAAACCGCAACTCCACCAAGCAGGCGGAGCACACTTACGGTTTGATGATTCACTGGTCAAATTCGCTGGGTGTCAACTGCACGTATTGCCACAACACGCAGGCCTTTGCAGACTGGGGCGCTAACGCGACTCCGCAGCGCGCAACTGCCTGGTACGGTATTCGCATGGCGCGTGAAATCAACAACGAGTACATGGTGCCGATTACCAACGTGTTCCCTGCGAA
Organism: Polaromonas sp.; assembly: GCA_031386895.1. GTDB lineage: Bacteria > Pseudomonadota > Gammaproteobacteria > Burkholderiales > Burkholderiaceae_C > Polaromonas. The sequence goes on along the minus strand of JANNCT010000059.1, from coordinate 14,994 downwards.
CCGACTTGGCCCAACGGGTGACGTCGCTAAAACCAACTGCGCAACCTGCCACCAGGGGGCATACAAACCTCTGTACGGCGCGCAAATGGCCAAGCACTACCCGGGCATGCAAGCGCCAGTGAAGCCAGCTGACGCAGCGGCTCCACCCGCAGCGCCTGCGCTTCCGCAAGCAGCAGCCCCGGTAGCCGCGCCAGCCAAGCCTGAAGTCAAGGCCGAGTTGAAGCTTGATGGCAAAGCGATAGCCTTGGTTTCCAGCAACAAAGCCGAGGTGCTCGTCAAGTAGTTAACTACCCAGAACTGAGCCCCCACCGAGCACCTGACAACAAAGGTTAACCCGGTGGTGCGCGGTCACTTTTTGTATGCCGCACACTCAAATTTTTAGTCCAGCCACCCCGCTCGTTGCGCCAAAAAGCGCAGCCGGCCAGGTGGCTGTTTTTTTGCTGGCTGACATTGACCCCGCGCATCGACTGTGGGGCTATGCCCGCTTTGTGATTCAACGCTTTTTCATGCGCAGTGTTGCTGGGCTGGTGTTTTCCAAAGTCATGGGCAGCGGCTTTGAAGGCGGTTTTGGCTTGCGGCCCAGTGGGTCTCGCCAAGCCCTGTTTTGTTTGTTTGCTGATGAAGCGGCTGCAGACAATTTTCTGGCCTCCAGCATCGCTAAGTCTTATTCAAGTCGCTCACGTGAGTTTTGCACGGCCAAGCTGCGCGCTTATTCATGCAAAGGCACATGGGCCGGGCGCGCGATTGAAGTAACCGCCAGTGCGCCTGCCAGTGGCCCCATTGCTACGCTTACCCGCGCGTCTATCAAGCCAATGGCGGCGCGGCGCTTTTGGCGCATGCAGCCCGCCAGTGAGGTGTCGTTAAATCAAGCCAGCGGCTGTCTTCTGGCCACCGGTGTGGGCGAGGCACCGTTTTTTCGGCAGGCCACGTTTAGTTTATGGACAGGCGTTGACGCCATGAATGCCTATGCCCGCACGGGCGCACACCTGGCGGCCATTCAAGCTGCCAATGCAGGCGGGTTCTTTTCTGAGTCGATGTTTGCGCGCTTTGTGCCGCTGGGCCTGAATGGCAGTTGGCGCGGCCAGCACTACGGTTGATCGTTGCGGTTTATAGCCCATGACTAACGCTGCCTTGCTCAAAACCAAACACGTGATTGTGGTCGGCGCAGGCATAGGCGGCTTGGTCAGCGCCATGCTGCTGGCTCACCGGGGCGTGCGCGTCACGCTGGTGGAAGCAGCCGCCACACCGGGCGGCAAAATGCGGCGAATTATGGTGGGCGGCTCGCCGGTTGATTCTGGCCCCACCGTGTTCACCATGCGCTGGGTGTTTGAGCAGATTTTTGCGCAGGTCGGCTGCAACCTGGCTGACGTCGTCAAACTCGAACCGCTTGATATTTTGTGCCGCCACGCCTGGCGCAGCGGCGGCAATGACAACCAGACGCGACTGGACTTGTTCACCGATGTGGCCCGGTCTGCAGACGCGATTGCGCAGTTCAGCTCCCCGGCAGAGGCGCTGCGCTTCAAAGCGTTTTGCAAAAAAGCCAAAGAAATTTACAACCATCTTGAAGGGCCGTACATTCGTTCGTCACGGCCTTCATTGATGGGTATGGGCGCTGATTTAGGCCCCAGCGGCGTGGTGGCGCTTGCCAGCCTGGGCCCCTTTGCATCGTTGTGGCAAAGCTTGGGCAAGTACTTTCACGACCCGCGTTTGCGCCAGCTTTTTGGCCGCTACGCAACCTACTGCGGCGCGTCGCCCTTGCAAGCGCCCGCCACGCTCATGCTCGTCGCGCACGTTGAGCTGGACGGCGTGTGGTCAGTGGACGGCGGCATGCATGCATTGGCCCAGGCGGTAGCTGGCCAGGCTTCAGCACAAGGCGCTACGCTGCGCTACAACTCGCCCTGTAAACGCATCTTGGTAGCGGGCGGCCGCGCCTGTGGTGTTGAGCTTGCAAATGGCGAGCAACTGCAAGCCGACGCCGTGGTGTTCAACGGCGATGCAAGCGCATTAGCGCAAGGCCTGCTGGGCGATGCAGCTAAAAACGCCGCCAATGTGACGCCACTCGATAAGCGCTCGCTGTCAGCTGTCACCTGGTCAGTCAATGCCAAGGCAAAAGGCTTTCCACTTGTCAGGCACAACGTCTTTTTTGACGACGATTACGCGCTTGAATTCAATGAAATTTTCAAACAACACAAGTTGCCCAGCAGAGGCACGGTGTACGTTTGCGCGCAAGACCGCAGCGACGCGGCGCTTGCCACCGACCAAAACGAACGCTTGCTCTGCCTGGTCAATGCGCCTGCAGTTGGCGACATGGCAGCTAGCCACCCTTTAACCCTTTCGGAGATTCAATCATGCCAGGAGCAAAGCCTCAAACTGCTGGGCCAATGCGGCCTGGACCTGGATTTAACTTCGGCAACAGCGCACAGCGTTCGCACCACGCCGACCGAGTTCAACCAGCTGTTTCCGGGGACGGGCGGGGCGCTGTACGGCCAGGCATCACACGGGTGGATGACGCCCTTCCAAAGGCCGAGCTCGGTCAGCAAACTGCCGGGACTGTATCTGGCGGGGGGCAGCGTGCACCCGGGGCCGGGCGTGCCAATGGCGGCGCTGTCGGGCCAACTGGCGGCCGCCACAGTGATGGCACACCTCGTTTCGACCAAGCCGTTGGGCCGGGTGCGTATCTCTGGTGGTATGTCGATGCCATCAGCGACGACGGCCAGCACGCGCTAAGCATCATTGCTTTCGTCGGCAGCGTTTTTTCGCCGTATTACACGCGCGCGTTCGCCAAGCAAGGGGCAGCCGTTGATGCACAAAACCACTGCGCCATCAACGTGGCGCTGTACGGCCCGGGCAGCCGTCGCTGGGCCATGACTGAGCGCAGCAGCGCCAGCGTTGCGCGCACTGCCAGCCAACTGGTGATTGGCCCTAGTCAGCTCAAGTGGATGGGCGATCATTTGCAGATTGACTTGAACGAAGTCAGCGTCCCTATACCCAAGAGCGTGCGGGGCACGGTGCGCGTGTACCCCGACGCACTTTGCAATTATTCAAACGCATTGGATGACCAAGGCAAACACCGCTGGGGCCCCATCGCACCGTGCGCGCGGGTAGAGGTTGACTTGCAAAAACCAGGGCTGAAGTGGCAAGGCCACGGCTACCTTGACAGCAATGAAGGCGACGAGCCCGTGACCGTGCCGTTCAAAACCTGGGACTGGTCCCGCGCCCGCCTGGCTGACGGCAGTACCGCCGTCATTTATGACGTCACGCAAACCAATGGCGCACAAACGCTGTTGGCCGAGCGCTTTAAACCCGACGGCACGTGGGAGTCGTTCAAGCCCGCGCCCCAGCGTGAAAAATTGCCGTCCACGCTGTGGCGCATCGACCGCGGCATTCGCTCAGATACCCCCGCCACCCAGGTGCTGGACACACTTGAAGACACGCCGTTTTACGCGCGCAGCCTGCTGCAAACCCAGCTTCTGGGCGAGCAAGTGACTGCTGTGCACGAGACCCTTGAGCCTCAGCGCTTGACCAATTTACCCGTGCGCATGATGCTGCCCTGGCGCATGCCGCGCCGCGCCTGAACCCACTATTCACCACCCACTATGGTTGCCAACGACACCGTTAAAGTTTTGCATGTGCTGTCAGCGTGCCTGTTTTTAGGCAACGTGGTGGTCAGCGGCACCTGGGCCTTTATGGCGGAGCGCACGCGCAATTTTGAAGTCATTTCATTTAGCAACCGCCTGGTGTTGATCACCGATTTGCTGTTCACGCTGACGGGCGCCTTGCTCGTGGTGTACACCGGCTCGCTCATGGCGCACCGCTACGACGGCGCACCCGCTGCATCGCAGGCGTGGATCACCTGGTCGTACATGCTGTTCGGCCTGTCAGGGCTGATCTGGCTGCTGGTGCTGGTGCCGATTCAATTGCGCCAGCGCGTGCTGCTGAACCGCCACAAGTCCATCACGCCGCAGTACCTCAAGCTCTCGCGCATCTGGCAATTCAGCGGCGCTATTGCAACTGTCGTGCCGCTGCCGATTGTTTACTTGATGATCATCAAAGGCATCTGATTGCCCGAGACACTCGCGCGATGAAAGGCCAGGTCGTCCTGATCACCGGCGGCGCGTCGGGCATTGGCGCGGCCACCGCCAGGGCGCTGCTGGCACAAGGCGCAATCCCCGTTTTGCTTGATTGCGACAGTGCCGCTCTAGCGGCCACCGCCGCCAGCCTGCAAGGCGTGCTCAGCTACTGCCTTGACGTTATCGACTACGCAGCCTGCCAGGCCGCCGTAACCCAAACCATCGCCGTGTATGGCCGTATTGACGTGGTGTGGGCCAATGCCGGCATCGCCTCATTCGGCCCATTGCTGCTGACTGATTTGGATGCCTTCAAACGCTGTGTTGAAGTCAATGTGTTTGGCACGCTCAACATCGTGCGTGCCGCGCTGCCCGCTGTTGTTGCGCAGCGCGGCTACGTGCTGGCCACGGCGTCGGTGTCCAGTTTTGCGCACCCGCCGTGTGTGTCAAGCTATGCCGCGTCCAAGGCTGCGGTTGAAGCCATGTGCAACTGCTGGCGCATTGAGCTGGCCGCGCATGGCGTGGGCGTGGGAGTTATTTACGCATCGTGGGTGCAAACCCCGCTGGTCACTGAAGGCGACATGCACCCCGCCTTTGTGCGCCTGAAAAGCACCATGCCGCCGCCGCTGCGCCGGGCCATACCGGCAACTGCAGCGGCTGAAATGATTATCAAAGGCATGGCCCAGCGCAAGCGCCGCATTTGGGTGCCGGGCTGGGTGCGCGTGCTGTACTGGCTGCGCACCGTATTGGCCACGCCGCTGGCGGAGCGCCAGCTGGTGCAAGCCGCACCCGACATGGAAAAACTGTTTTTAGAAACCATCGCCACCAGCGGCGTCAAGGCCTCGTCGGTTGCCCCGCGTGAGCTGGCGCGTGGGGTTGAGCGCAAGGCGGGTTAAGACAAACGCTATTTAATTAATAGCTTCTTGCGCCCGTATTGATTGCGCTACAGGCATAAATTGCACTAAAAAAGGTAACTACTCACCCCTGGTGCGAAAAGCCAGGCAGCCGAACGCAGAGTTCGCAAAAGCTGCGCAAAAGCTGCGCAAAAATCGCAGAAGGAACATACAAAACTAATTTTTCGGAGTCGTGGGTAGCTGCAAAAAACGGCCCTGTAAAGCGCCCTCACACCACCGGTGCGCCCATCACTTTGCCCGCCGCAATCAGCGCATCAATGTGCGCCATCACCCGCTCGCCGGTAACGGTGTAGGGGTCAAACTGCGCGTCAGATGTTTTCAGCGCCAGCATCGAGTCGGCTTCGGTCAAGTCAACATGCGCCATCGCCCACGCGCCGTAGCGCCGCCCGGTAATGTCTTCAAACGCCATCAGCTGCACGTTTTTGTGCCGCTTGTCTTCAGCGATGCGCGCGTACAAGGCATTGACCTCAACCCGCTTGCCTTCCAGCACCTGCAAATACACACCTTGCCCCTGGCATAGCACGCCGGTTATGCCGTGGTCGTTGTTCCACGCCTGGGCGCTGCGCAAAATCGTGCCCGTGACCGAAGTGGTAATGGGCCCTACAGCGGTGCTAACGTAAAGCATTCGAATAAGCATGGCGGGGTTGCTCCTTAGTGCCAAGAGTTTAGCGTTGCCAGTGGGTTTGAACGGTTTGTCCCTATGCTCTTGAAGTCATAGCTGCTTGCGCCAGAATCAGCCGGGTACAACACCCGCACACCAAAGGCACCACCCACCATGCTGACCCAAATCAGTGACCTGATCATCGCCGCCAACGTCGGCATCATGCTGTTCTTTTCAGTTGCAGTGGCGCCCACCATCTTCATGGTGTTGCCGCCCGAATGGTCAGCCGCCTACGTGCGCAAGTTTTTTCCCAAGTACTTTTTCTTCCTCGGCGTTACCAGCGCCATCGCCGCTGGCCTGCACAGCGCGCAGTTGGCACAAATTAGCCTGGCCGCGTGTGCGCTGGTGTTCTTTTTCAGCTGCTTCTGGCTCACCCCCCGCATCAACGCCGCTAAAGACAGCAAGCGCATGAAAGCCTTCAACGTGCTGCACTACTCCAGCGTTGGGCTTAATTTGATTCAACTGGCCGTGATGGTCTGGCTGCTGGTCAAAAGCGTTCTGGCCGCTTGAGGCGACTGCTTAAAACCCCAAAAAACACGACTTGACGAATGTGCCTGAGAATCGGCAGACAAAATCTTACATCTCACACCGCATTCATGCTCATACAACTCACCTACGCCAGCCGCACCTCCAAAACACTGTTACCGGAAGACTTAAAAGCTATTCTGGCGGCGTCCCAGCGCAACAATACGCGCGTGGGCGTGACCGGTGCGCTTTGCCTGGCTAATGGAATTTTTTTGCAGCAACTGGAAGGCGACCGCATCGCGGTAAATAGTCTGTACCACCGCATCCTGGCCGACCCCCGCCACCGCGACCCCGCGATTTTAGATTTTGCTGAAATTCCAGCCCGCAAATTCACGCAGTGGTCGATGGGTTCGCTCTCATCGCTTGAGTCAAACCGGGCCATATATTTGAAGTACTCCCGCTCAGCCAGCTTTGACCCGTACACCATGAGCCCCACCACACTGCGCGCCTTTTTTGACGAGATCATGCACAACGCAGCCTGGCTAGGTTAAACACGCAAAAACGCTGCTTATGGCCAAACGCACATCCCCCAACGCCATTGCGGACGCCAACGACCTGAGCCAGCTCAGCAACATCGTGCAAGACAAGCGCAACGGAAAACGCTCAGGCGCCAAAAAAAGCCGCCGCAACCGCCATTATGAAAAGCAGCTGATCAGAAACGCCATCACCGCTGGCGTGCTGAATGGTGTGGATGCGGAAGACGCGCCACCAGCAGGCCGCGCCGACGACGCCTGAACCCTTGGCGGTGGGCAAATGGCGGGCTGGCTGCCGATGGTGAAATTTGTGGGCAACTAGAAAACGCTACTGATTAAATATCTGCTTGCGCCCGTATTTATTGGGCTAGAGGCCGATTTAATGCCTGGGAATAGCTTTTTTGAAACGGCTTCTTCAAATCGGACCAACAGCCGAAACCAGGCGACTCACGTCATCCAGCAAAAGCGACACCATTGATATCAAGCGCTCAATGTCCAACGCGCTGGCGGGCTCTGCTTTGAGCTGGCCAATCTTGGCTAAATTTTCAAGCGCCGTGTTGCTCATTCAAGGCTCCCATACATCAACTCAAACGGCCCGGCCACAATGCGCTGCACCACCGACCCAGCCTCTGCGCACCTAGCACTGAACTCGTCAGGCGTATACAGCTTGACCTCAATGCGCCGCCCAAGCCGCTCCTCTAGCGGCAACAGCAGCGCCAGTGCGTCGCCCAACTGCACACTGCTAGAGACCAGCAACACATCCACGTCACTTGCCGCGTGCTCAGTACCCTTGGCCACAGAGCCAAAAACCAGGGCTAGCTGCAAGCTGCTGGCCAGCGGGCGCAAGGCATCGGTGATGGCGGGAATGGCGCCCATCGTCTTGCGCACCAGGTTCGCCAAGTCGGCAAACACCGGGCTGTCGGGGTTGGCCTTCACCCGGCGCAAGTTACCAATGCGCTCGTCCACCACCAAGCCCGCCACATGCAGCCGCTTGACTTCCCGCTGCAGCGAGGCACTGGCCAGCGACGTTAAACGGATTAATTCCTGAATGTGATACCAACGCTCAGGCTGGCCAAACACCCATTCCAGGACCTTGGACTGAGGTTGAGTAAATAACGCTTGGGCAGATGACATATGCTTGATATTAGCACGATTGTGCTTAAAATGCCAATCTCAACGCAGGGCTGGATGCTGCTTGCGTAGCTTTATGACGGGAACTTGCTCTGAGCGGCGCGCTAACCAGTCAGCCACTAGCGTGAATGCCGTTCAGAACAGATTTATGCTATAAATATAGTAGCTGCTTACGCCCGTATTTATTGGACTAAAGACCCATTTAATCCCCAAGAACGCCTTTTTTCAGCTCAAAACGGCTTGAAAATCACCTCAAACCACCCGTCATTCCCTAATAGTCAGGAATCCAGTGTTCCCGAATTTCTGAGGCTTTAATCCGTCTGCCAATTCCTTACTTATGTTGTAATGAAAGCTATTTAAATTTAGCATTACAAAACATAAACTGAAACGAGGCGCATCATGCTTGCAGCAGTCACCAGCAAAGGGCAGCTCACCCTGCCCAAAGCCATCCGGCAGCAATTAAACCTTGGTCAGGGCAGCCGCCTGGACTTCAGCGTGAACGAGCAAGGCTGGCTGATGGCTCGGCCTGTCACCAATACTGCTCTGGGTTTGGCGGGCATCTTGCGCAGGCCTGGGCGGGCTGCTGTGTCCGTTGAGGCGATGGCTGACGCGGTCGAGGCGACTGCCGCCGAGCTGAATGCCTCAGTAAAAATCAAAGCAAGCCGCAAGACGTGATTGGGCTGGACACCAATGCGCTGCTGCGCCTGCTGACAGACGACGATGCGGCGCAAGCCGAGCTGGTGCGCAACCGTTTAGCGGCGCTTGACGCGACGCCCGAGTCCGTGCTGCTGAACAACGTGGTACTGGTTGAAACACTGTGGACGCTGCGCAGGTTGTACGGCTTTGAACGCAGCGCGCTGCAAGACCTGATGGAGCAACTGCTGTCAGCCAGCACCTTTTGCTTTGAAAACCGCCAGGTTGTTGCCCAGGCATCAAAGCTTTTTCAGTCAAGCACGGCTGATTTCTCTGACTGCCTGATAGCCGCCCAAAACGCCGCATTGGGCTGCGAGTCCACAGTGACGTTTGACAAAGCCATGACTGGCTTGCCAGGCGTTGAGCTGCTGCGTGCCAAGCGATAAAGACCAATATGCTATTTATTTAATAGCTGCTTGCGCCCGTATTTATTGGGCTAGAGGCTGATTTGGCACTGAATTTGATGCCATTGCTGTGCCAGCAATAGCCGCTGCAAAACAGTATTGCGTGGCGAATATCCCTCGGCATGGTGAGCACTTACAACCTCAAATACTGTTTCAAGGCATGATTGGGTGAAACAAAAAGTTAATCGTTTCACCCAATAGTCAGCAATTTCAGTATGGCCGTTTTGATTCCCGCCTTTGGTAGCTGCTCATTCGCGACGACTGTCGACCCGCCCCTGGCCATGAAGGTGCGCAAATGCGCAGGCGACTAAAACCCCAGCGCAAACGCCATACAAATCAAGACCATGAAGGTCAGCAAAGGCCTGGAGTTCCCGGTGGTGGCGATGCCGGGTGTGGGGCATATGCCTGCGGCGGGTGAGGACGAGCAGGAGGCGGCTCGGGTGTTTTATGTTGCGGCTACGCGGGCTACGCAGCGGTTGGTAATCACTCACAGTGCGGACGGCCACTTCTCCAAATTCTTATCAACTCAATGACAGCGTTTTAACCTGGGACATATACGTCATGAAACTACAACATATCGCAGTTGAAAACTATAAAGGGCTGGCAAGTGCGAGTTCAAAGCTCGACGATTTTTCTTGTGTTATCGGAGAAAACAATGCGGGCAAGTCAACTCTATTGCAATCCGTGCTGCTGCTGATCAATGGCACAAAACTTTCCCCCCACGAGTACTTTGACCCCAAACAAGAAATATTGATTACCGGCTCGTTTTCAGGCTTAACTGATGAGATCTTGCAGAAGATTGGCGAAGAAAACAAGAAAAAGATTGAAAAGTATGTGACTGATACTTCGATAACTTTGGCGCGACGATACGCTATTGATGGGACTTCAAAGCTAAGGATCGTCACAAAAATACCCAGCGAACTCAAATATCGAGACGAAAAGATTGAAGAGGCTTTTAAAGGTAAAAAAGGCAAGGAACTCGGAGAGACGCTCCTAGCCTTTTATCCTGAGGTTTCGACGATTGACGAACGCAATGCGGTGACCACGCAAAAGGCAGCCAAGGAACTCATAGAAAAATACGTCGATGAAATGCCGGCAGAAAAACTTGTGTTGGCAGACATTGCACTTCCAACAGGAATAGACAATAGCATTCGGGGGATATTGCCAGAACCCGTTTACATACCGGCGGTAAAAGACTTCTCGGACGACCTGAAAACCAAGGAAAGCGCAACCTTTGGAAAGCTGTTGCACATCCTTTTAGAGGTTATTGAAGGCGACCTGGCTGATGCTGCCGAGACCTTTGAAGCTCTACGAAAAAAATTGAATCGAATCACGGGGGAAGATGGCCAGGTTTCCGACGAGCGCATGGAAAGAGTGAAAGCGATTGAGGCGACGATTCAAAAAAATCTTCAAGAAACGTTCCGGGACGTTTCAATAGAAATCAATATTCCCCCTCCGGAAGTAAAGTCCATCCTATCGAACGCAACGATTGTTGCCGACGACGGCATGAGGGGGCCCGTTGAAAATAAAGGCGATGGCTTTAAACGCGCGATTACCTTTAGTATTTTGCGCACCTATGTTCAATTGTCTCAACAAGCAGACTGGAAGAAGGACGACGACAAACAGAAAACGACCAAAGACAAATTCTTATTTCTCTTTGAAGAGCCGGAGCTATATCTACATCCACAAGCTCAAAATGTGTTGTTCGAGGCGCTTTCACTCATCTCTAAGACTCAGCAAGTCTTAGTGACAACTCACTCGCCGCTATTCTTCTCACCAACCATTACGAAAACATTTATAAAGATCTACAACCAGCGATTGCCAGATCAGATGAAGCCGCGAAGCGTTTGCCTGACCATCGATCTGAATGACATGCCCACCAAAGATCAGTTTCAAATTATTTCTTTTGAAACTGGGAGTCACGCATTTTTTTCCAGGCGAGTCATTTTGGTTGAAGGAGATAGCGAACTAATTGCACTCCCACACATCGCAAAAATGCTCAACAGTCAATGGGACTTGAAGGCTCACTCCATTAGCTTGGTGAAAATAAATGGAAAAGGGAGCTTTAAACGATACCGTGATTTTTTCTCTAAATTCAACACGAGCATATTGCTAGTGTCAGATCTAGATGTGCTACTTGACGGCTTTGACAAGACCGAACCCTCTGAAGAGATGAAAGCACTTAGAGCAAATCTTCTCGCGGACGTAGATAAGATAATTGCGGATGAAAATTTATTGCCTGCGCCAAGTCCCAAGTTATTAAAGGAAGAGCTACAGCGTGAGAGGGTAAAAAAACTTCACTCCTCACTTGTTGCTGCTAGAGCAAAAGGGGACGTTGCTGAGCAATGCAGCATCCTTGACGAAATTTTTATCTTTGAAAAAACAGTCCCTCGCCTTGAAGTACTTTCTGACGTTTCGAGGGCAAACATAGTTTCGAAAAAACGTAACCTTCTGGCCGTACTCCGAACCAAGGGGATATTTGTTCTCGAAAAGGGTGCAATCGAGGAGTACTACCCTAATGCAGTGACCGGAGCTGACAAACCGTCTATGGCGCAATCATTCTGTAATTTGGTAAATAGCAGGGAAGAGGTGCTTGCACTTTGCAACGTGCTCGACATAGAGGGAATACAAACACCGGAACTCGAAGTCATCATGAAACAGGTATTTGCTGCTTAGGTGACAACCGCTACCAGTCCATTCAACAAGAGAAGGTCCAGTCGCCATGCATGAAATCATCTGTCCAAACTGCAGCAAAGCCTTCAAGATCGACGAAGCGGGGTACGCCGACATCCTCAAGCAGGTGCGAGATGGCGATTTTGAAAAGCAGTTGCACGAGCGGCTGGAACTGGCCGAGCGGGAAAAGCGCGACGCGATTGCTTTGGCCGAGGCCAAGGTCGCCAATGCGCTGCAAAAAACCGCTGCAGTCAAAGACACAGAGATTCAGGCGCTGAAAGCCCAGCTCGACGCGGGCGAGGTGGCGGGCAAGCTGGCGTTGGCCGAGGCCTTGGGCACGGTAGAAAAGCAGCGCGATGCCATTGCCAACGAGTTGGCGCAGGCCAAGCTGGATCAGCAGACGGCGATCAAGCTCGCGGAGGCTCAGCAGGCCCATGAGCTACAAAGCGCTGCGGCCCGCAAAGATGCGGAGATTCAGGCCTTGCAAGCCCAGCTCGCTGCCGGTGAGGTGGCCCGCAAGTTAGCGGTGACGGAGGCTTTAGACGCGGTCAGCAAAGAGCGCGATGGGCTGGCGAACGCGCTCGATCAAGCGCTCAAGGCCCAGCAAGCTGCCGCTGAGTTGGCCGAGGCGAAACTTGCCCATGAGCTGCAAGGGACTGCCGCCAAAAAGGACGCCGAAATTCAGGCGCTGCAAGCCAAGCTGGAGGCCGGCGAGGTGGCGCGCCAGTTGGCTGTGAATGAAGCCGTGGGTGTGGTCGCCCTGGAGCGCGATGGGTTGAAAAATGACCTCAACCTCATTACCGTAAAAAATCAGCTGGAAGAGAAGGCCATCAAGGAAAAATACGAGGTGCAGATCAAGGAGCGCGATGGCGCGATTGAGCGCCCGAAGGACATGAAGGCGCGGTTATCGACCAAGATGGTCGGTGAAACCCTGGAGCAGCACTGCGAAATCGAGTTCAACCGCATCCGTGCTGCCGCCTTTCAGCGGGCGCATTTTGAGAAAGACAACGACACCCGCAACGGCAGCAAGGGCGACTACATTTTTCGCGACTCGGACGAGTCGGGTACTGAGATCGTCTCCATCATGTTCGAAATGAAGAACGAGAGCGATGAAACGGCGACCAAGAAAAAGAACGAAGATTTTTTAAAAGAGCTGGACAAGGACCGCACTGAAAAGGCGTGCGAGTACGCGGTGCTGGTGTCCCTGATTGAGCCGGAGAGCGAGTTGTACAACAGCGGCATCGTTGATGTCTCACATCGCTACCCGAAAATGTACGTTGTGCGGCCGCAATTCTTTGTGCCCCTGATCACGCTGCTGCGCAATGCAGCTTTGAATTCGATGAAGTACAAGTCCGAGCTGGCGCTGGTGCGCTCGCAGAACGTGGACATCACGAAGTTCGAAACCCAGCTCGACTAATTCAAGACGGCGTTTGGGCGCAATTGGCGCCTGGCCTCTGAAGGCTTTGAAGAAGCCATCAAGCGCATCGACGAAGCAATCAAGGACCTGGAAAAAACCAAGGAAGCGCTGCACAAGTCAGCGAACAATTTGCGACTCGCCAACGACAAGGCCGACGATCTCACGATCAAGAAGCTCACACGGGGCAACCCCACGATGGAGGCAAAGTTTGCTGAGTTGCCGGGTACTGTGACGTCGGCTGAGACAGAGTAGGCCCCGCTGGGTTGGACACACTTCGCTAAAACTGCGGCACAAACGGGGTCAGATTCCAGTTTTTTAGCTTCATATTTCAATGCAGCATTTTAGAAACATGAGAAGAATGAGCAATGTCCAGAAAACGTAGAACAAGTCCAATTGAAGATGTGATTGACGTAATGGCAATGCTGCCATGGTGGGCGGGAGTGGCAATTGCGGTGGTCGGGTATCTGGTGCTGCATCGCTTGGCTACTCCGGTTGCAATTACTGCCGCTCAACCGGGGCAAATGGGTAGCCTTGTTGCTCAGTCTATGGTTGCCGCTTTTGCGTATGCAGGCCAGTATCTGGTTCCGCTTGTTGGTTTGATCGGTGCGGCGATCTCATTTTTTCGCCGTAAAAAGCGCGTTGCTTTAGTCACGGACGTGGCGCAAGCCCAAAGCGCAGACGCGCTCGACGGCATGTCTTGGCTAGAGTTTGAAATGTTGGTGGGCGAAGCTTTCAGATTGCAAGGTTACCGCGTGACTGAAACTGGCGGTGGCGGGCCTGACGGCGGCATTGACCTGGCGTTAACCAAAGACACAGAGAAGTTTCTTGTGCAATGCAAACAGTGGAAGGCCTACAAAGTCAGCGTGAATGTGGTGCGCGAACTTTACGGCGTGATGGCTGCCACGGGCGCTGCAGGCAGCTTTGTTGTCACATCGGGCCGCTTCACCGACGATGCGCGCAAGTTCGCAGAAGGTCGGAATGTGCAGTTAATAGACGGCCCAAAGCTTTTCACCATGATCAAGCAAGCCAAGCAGTCAATGGCAGCGACTGTGCAACCTGCCACCAGCAAACCGCAAATGGCAACGGCAAGAGCGGAAGCTGCCACAAGCTGCCCGCTGTGCAGCTCAAGCATGGTCAAACGCACCGCGCGCAACGGCAGCAACGCCGGTAACGAGTTCTGGGGGTGTTCAACATTTCCAAAATGCCGTGGGGTTCGGCCGCTCGCGTGAGGAAGAGCTGGGTCAGACTCCCAATCTTTTACCCTGAAACTGGTATTTCTAACCCTATTTAGGCTGTTTTACCTATGAAAAATGCCTGTAGCCCAATAAATATGGGCGCAAGCAGCTTCTAAATATATAGCGCTTGACTATCAGAATCCAGGCTTCCGATCTCTCGCCACCGGCCCCGCAACCCGCCCATCCAGCCTACGGCTTCCTCAGCAAAGGCTTCACCAAGCCTTTCGCAGCTCCAGGCGCCAAGCACGAGAAATCCGGGTTGCCTCAGACTCAATCGGTTCAGACTCCAATTGCTTTACCTGACTGTGAAGATCCGCAAAGGCCTGGAGTTCCCTTTGGTCGGGCTGCCGGGTGTGGGCATGCGTTCTACGGGTGAGGATGAGCAGGCGGCGGCTCGGGTGTTTTATGTGGCGGCCTCGCGGGCTACGCAGGTGTTGGTGATTGGGGTGGGGGGATGGATTGCTGGGCAGACGGGTATCCTAAATTACCTAGACGCTCTCAACGCAATGACGCATAGTCTTATGCAATTTGCCCGCGTTTGGACTATGGCGTGCTGGCCAGTGACATATCGCCTACGGCGAGACTAACGAGTGCTGTATCACAACGCACAGGGAGGCTGGGACGCTTTCAGGATGCGATACTTCCGCAGAATCCGATGGGGTTCGCAGTCGCGATTACACCAACGGTTATCAAAGGTTTCGACAATGGCAACAGATTTCGCGTTTCGTAAAAAGGCGATGAAGGAACTACCCACCAGCACGGGTGTTTACGTGCTGTGTGACTTGGATGGAGTGCCTATTT